>CAYRRA010000320.1:0-1572 GCA_964426355.1 uncultured Anaerolineaceae bacterium | reverse complement strand
CCAAAGTCATCGGCGCAGCCGAGCGCTTCACCGGACAACCCTCCGATGAGGACATGCAGGCGCAGGTGAAAAGACTGGATATGCAGCCGCTGTTTTCTTGAGCCATCAGGGCGCGGAATACAGGTTTATAACTGTCCAGGCACATTTTTCAGGGCGAAATTCATTTGCGGCGAAAACTGGATGTAATCATGAATCGGGCAAATGAAGTACCAGGCACTCATGCCCCCTTCACTCCAATCGCTTACGGACGGACGGCTGAAATTTACCCGTGGAACGATGATAAGGTGTTGAAGCTTTTCTTCGCGAATTACGACCTCTCCGCGGTGCAGTACGAATGGAGGATCGCGCGCGCCGTGCATGCCTGCGGTCTTTCTGCGCCACAGGTTAGCGAGATCATCCAGTCGAATGGCAGAAATGGCATTGTTTTCCAGCGCATCACCGGCGTCTCGATAATGGATCTGCTCTTACGCCAACCCTGGCGGTGTTTGCACTTTGCAAACAGGATGGCAGAACTACACGCCCGGATGCATTCTCTCAGCATTCAAGCGGACCTCCCGGACATGCACCCAAAACTGGTTTCAAAGATCGAGCAGGCAACTACGCTTCCTGCAGGGGATCGTGCTACCGTTCTTCGCTTGCTCAAAACCTTGCCTACGGGTAGCCAGTTATGCCACGGCGATTTTCACCCGGGGAACATCATGCTGACGGAACAGGGGGAAATGATGATTGATTGGGTAGATGCTGCCCTCGGCAACCCGCTGGCTGATCTTGCCCGCACAACCATCCTCTTGTGTGGCGCAAAAGAAACCTCTGCACGCAGTAAGCCCTTCTTTCGATTTTGGCTGCATTTCTTTCACAGCGCATATATCCGCAGGTATTTTGCGATCCGGGTGGGCGGGAAGGACGAATATATCCGCTGGCTGCCGGTGGTTGCCGCTGCACGCTTGAATGAAAACATCAGCGAGCTGCAAAACTGGCTGGTCGCTCAGGTGAAGAAGGGTATTGAGGGATAAGATGGGGTGGAAACAAAAAAAGTTTTTAACAAATTTATCGCAGCGGATAATTGCTCTCAAACTGGGTGGCTACATTACTATTACGGGATTATTATATAGACACTTGTTGGTCATAAAGTGGTGAAGTCGATAGGAATTTTCTGAAATGGCAAGAGCTTATTATTCAGAACACACTGCAACTTTTTTACAGCAAGACAGTGATCATATACTAGGCTCATTAACTAGACACCATCAGTTCGGTTTAAATGATTTACAAAAAAATGCTTGGCTAGATCAAATTGACATCCTGAAAAAAACCCTACAGTGCTATTACCAAAGTTATCTTCTCTTTGAGTATTCGATCCCACGCATGGGCAAGCGAGTCGATATTGTCTTACTCATTTCAGGAATCGTGATTCTTTTGGAGTTTAAAGTAGGAGAATCACGTTATCCAGCAAACGCATTAGACCAAATTATGGATTATGCTCTGGATTTGAAGAATTTCCATGAACAGAGTCATGCCCTTGCAATTGTTCCTGTTCTTGTTGCCACTGAAGCACATGTTGTGAATAATTCACTA
>CAYRRA010000319.1:0-1652 GCA_964426355.1 uncultured Anaerolineaceae bacterium | reverse complement strand
CAATACGGTTATATTCCGAGTGAGCTATGTGGTATTTTCTAAATTTATTTTGGTATTGGAAGAACTATAGCATGGTATCCGCATATTGTTGTTAAAAAAATAAATCTTGGATTCAAGTTCCAAGTGCAACTCTCATTTCTTGAAAGAATACCATATAAGGGGAAGAGAACCCCAAACATTTTCTTGGTCGATGGTTTAACCTCATTTCAACTCTGGTGATGTCCGCATCGGTAAGGGTTGAGAAATTGGTTCCTTTTGGAAAATACTGGCGGATCAAGCCATTAGCATTTTCATTACTGCCTCGTTCCCAAGCGGATTGAGGATGAGCGAAATATACATCCGCCTGTAATGCTTTGGCTATTTCACGATGTTCAGTGAATTCCTTGCCATTATCGCAGGTGATGGTTAGAGTTTGAGCTGCAAAAGGCTGCAATAGATCAATCATAGCCTGTGTGACTGTTTTGGCGGTGCGATCATTCACTTTCTTCAACAAGGTCAAGCGGCTTTTTCTCTCCGTCAAGGTAACAATCGCTTGTTGTTTGCCCTGGCTGATAATGGTATCTGCCTCCCAATCTCCCAGGCGTTGACGCCCTGCTACTTCCACAGGCCTTGCATCAATCCACACCCGATCGGGTATTTGACCGCGCTTTTCGTAGCTGCCATATCGTTTGCGGCGCTTTTTCTGGCTTCTGAGATGTTTCCACAGTATCCCATTCATGCGCTTGTCTTGATAGATATGCTGATAGATCCATTCATGGCTGACCTGTGCCAACTGTTCCTCGCTCAGGTACAGGCTGATCTGCTCAGGACTCCAGTCCAGCATGAGCAAACGCTCGATCAGATGCCAATCTGATTCATGTAATCGTGTCTCTCTTTTTTTACGCCTTGCCAATGCCTTCTGATGCGCTTGTTTGGGTCGGTATCCCCTTTTGCCCATATTGCGTTGAAGCTCGCGGCTGATAGTGGATTTATGAACCCCCAGGCTTATGGCAATTTCACTTTGCAAGTGACCCATTTTCAATAACGTGTAAATCTGGTATCTTTGTATCCGGGTAAGCTGTGAGTATGTATACATGAGTGCTCCTTTGACTTGGTCGTTGGAGAGGTACTCATCTTACCGCAGCTTACCTCTCTTTGACTTTCAAAGTTGCACTTGATGGTTGAATTCACCTCTTCCTCCTTTTATTTATTAATTTATTTATCGAGATGATGGTCTTGTTGGTCCAGATTGCGTAATTTCAGCTAAACTAAGATAATTAGAACAATAATGACCATAAACCGCAACCGAGGCCTTAATGCATTTCCACATTATCATCGACCATCCCTGGCAGGAAAGTTACACCCACTGCGTAATGAAGGCTTTCATCTGCGGACTGAATCCACAACACTCCGTTGATTGCCTAGACCTGAACCAGGAACATTTCAACCCGGTCATGACGACGGATGAACTCGCCCTTTATACCAAAGGGAAATATCTGGACCCAAAAGTGGATGAATATCAAACCCGTCTGCGCCGTGCGGATTATCTGGTGCTTCTGTTCCCCATTTGGTGGACCGTCATGCCCGCCTCGTTGAAGGGCTGGCTGGATAAAGTGCTTCTTCCGGGCTTTGCCTTTACTACGGATAAGGTTCCCAAACCCTTATTAACATTT
>CAYRRA010000318.1:0-1690 GCA_964426355.1 uncultured Anaerolineaceae bacterium | reverse complement strand
ACCACCCTGAAGTTGTAAGGCGCTGCGCCAGCCTGGTGCATTTTACAATAATGAATGAACCCGCGATGTCACAAATAGGGATTACACATCTCGATGAAATCAAGGTCGGGCTGTCGGAGGTGTTGACCGAAGAGGGTCTCATGATTTTCAAAACGCAACTCATCCGTTTCTGGCGGGGTGAACACAATTTGCGTCAGATCAACATGTATAAAACACCGCAAGGAGAAATCGGGCAAAGCTGGATTCACCTGACAATCCCGCCGGGCTATCAAGATACCTGGGAAAAAGTGATTGTCTCTGTGCTGGATATCACTGAACGCCACAAGATGGAACAAGCGCTACGGCAGAATGAAATGCGGCTAGAGGCGCTGCTTGAATTGAACCGTATGAAAGACGCCTCTGATAAGGAAATTGCCAGTTTCGCGTTGCAAAAAGGTGTGGAAATAACCAGCAGCCGAGATGGCTTTTTGATGTTTTTGGATGAAACCGAGACAGAAGGGAATATGTATTCTTTTCCGTTGACAAAATATCCAGATGTGAACGGCAGCCATGCTTTGCAGTTGTATAAGCGGTTCAATGCCAATATCTGGGAAAAAACGATCCAACAACGTAAACCCTGGGTCGAAAATGAATTTGGTGATTCTGGAACAGGGGACGAGAAACTTCCCAAAGGGCATACCCCCATCAACCGCTTTTTGCTGATCCCGGTCGTCGAGCGGGATCACGTTGTCCTGGTTGGTGGAGTTGCAAACAAAGAAACAATCTATAGCGATTTGGACGTGCGTGAATTATCCCTGCTGTATGAAGGGATGTGGCAGATTATTAAACGCCGTAAAGCAGAAGAGGCTCTGCTGGCTTCGCAAAAACTGGCAGAACTGGGTACGCTGGCTGCCGGGATTGCGCATGAAATTAACAGCCCCTTGCAGGTAATAACCGGTCAAAGCGAAAGCCTGATCCGCCGGGTGAAAGAGGAAACCGTTGACCTCGAAAAGCTGATGAAAAATCTGGAGACCATCAACGCCAATGCCTGGCGGGTAGCGCATATTGTGAGGTCTTTGTTGACTTATGCGCGCTCCAATTACGAGAAAAAAGATTTCAACGATTTGAACGACATCGTTCAAGATGCCCTGCTCATGCTTGAGCATCAATATCGCTCCTGGTCGAGCATTGAAATCATCAGCGATTTGTCGCCGCAGATACCGCTGTTCTATTGCGACCGCAATGGCATGACCCAGGTATTGATCAACTTGCTTTCCAATGCCAGGGATGCCATGCCCCACGGCGGAAAAATCTATGTTCATACAGCCTATGATGTTATCCGTGACCGCATCACTTTAGAAGTTACCGACAATGGGGTCGGTATTTCAGACGAAGTGCGCGACCGTATCTTCGACCCTTTCTTTACCACCAAACCGCTTGGGCAGGGTACCGGGTTGGGGCTGTCTATTGTGCTGGGTATCGTTCATTCGCACGGCGGGGAGATCGAAGTGGAAAGTACGCCCAATCGAGGGTCAACATTTCTGGTGAGCATCCCGCGCAAAATGGAAGCGAACACCTCTTTGTTGGAAGACCAGGCGGATCAATAGACGGGTTGTTACTTGCGTTAAAGGGGATGGAATAAAATCACCTTTTCTTCCTGTTATAATTCCTCCTATGTCGCTAACACTTGATGAGGTAAAACACATTGCCC
>CAYRRA010000317.1:0-1741 GCA_964426355.1 uncultured Anaerolineaceae bacterium | reverse complement strand
AGAGGATTTCTGGTGGGACTGACATCGGGTGAATGCTCCCGGCAATGCCAACAACAGCCAGCGTGTTGAAAAGATTAGAGCCCAGTACATTGCCCAGCGCAATGTCATGTTCTTTACGCCGAATAGCAATAATTGATGAGGCCAATTCCGGGAGGGAGGTGCCAACCGCCACGACAGTCAGACCGATGATGAGATCATCGACCCCCAACCGACTCGCTATTTCCACCGCACTCCACACCAGAATACGGGAGCTGAGAATGAGCAACAACAGTCCGATCAGCAGCCAAGCAATGGCCCGATAAAGCGGGATACTGTGACCGACAAGCTCTTTTTCCATTTCCATGCCCAGCGTATCGTTGCGCCGTCGGATGCCTTGGCTAATGCTCCATGTTAATAGGCCTGCAAAAACAATAAGTAACACTATGGCATCATTGCGTGACAGCTCGAGGTCCCAGAGTTGAAAGACTGCCAACCCGCTGACTAAGGTAAGAATTGGCAACTCCTGTCGAAGTACTTGCGAGTGGACAGCAATTGGACTGATCAGAGCGGTCAAGCCGAGGATCAAGGCGATGTTGGTTATGTTCGACCCATAAGCGTTCCCCAGGGCAATGCCTGGGCTTCCTTGGGATGCAGCCAATGCAGATACAAACATTTCTGGAGCCGATGTGCCGAATCCGACAATCAACATGCCAATCAATAATGATGACATGCCGAAGTGGCGCGCTACCGAAGCTGAACCTTCTACAAATCGATCAGCGCTCCAGACAAGGAGGGCAAGGCCGGCAACAAGGCCAATTGCGGGAAGGATCATATCGAAAATTCCTTATGTTGAAACAGATGTACTCGTGAACAGGAGGAAAACGGCCGTTTTGTCATTGCGATCCTTGGAGAACTTTCCGGAAAAATTGAGAGATTTCTCGTGTCCGCTCTCCTGGAAATGACAGAAATCGACTGGTTGCGGAGCCATCAACCAAGGTCGGCCGTTTCTGATCAATAGGTTATGCTGATACGCTTCATGGCGAACGGTAGACAGGGAAGAGTTGTGCAAAAACATTGCCGGTCTTTTGGCAAAAAGACGGTTTTGTCATTCCGAGGCAGTTATAAGGAATCCAGCCCATGAACCATCGCCGAGGGCCATGAACTGCTGGTATTCTGCGGGTATTCCGTTGGAGTGACTTCAAGGTCTTCAATGGCGTGCTTGATGAGTTGTTTAAGGTCGCCGGCTGACGCGCTTGATTTTTTCATCCAATTGTTCTCCTTGGACTTTTTCCAAAATAAAGTTTTTGATATTAGGTCGATACAGAAAATTCACCGTCAAAAATCAGGTGATGTTCGGGAAAAGCATCACCTTCTGCCGATTTGGCTGGCAGAGCAACAAAGACGGCCTCCGTACCATTGGTTGAGGCTATGTTTTTGATGATCCGCTGTCCACTTCAGGTTACCTTGTCCGGGCCATCAACTTGTGGATAGGGTCTCAAAATGGACGGCTAAAACAGCGCCGTTACAGATATGCACAGATGGAGCGAGAGGCAAGGGGCGATATTTCTCAGTGCCGCAACCGATTACTCCTTCAAACAGCTAAACCTATTGAGCTTCAAAACCTTGGCGACAGGCTGGTCATCCCATTAAAAAACAATGCATTCTGAGAACATGCACGCATCTGTTTCCTGGTTGGAGGCTGCGTTCCTGGGTTTACTTCAGGGTCTAACGGAGTTTTTGCCAATTTCCTCAAGCGCCCACT
>CAYRRA010000316.1:0-1771 GCA_964426355.1 uncultured Anaerolineaceae bacterium | reverse complement strand
GGAAATCCTTGATTTTTATTCCGTAAATACCGGTAGATGCCCCAGGGCGATGATATCTGCCCATTTTGCGCGTTCCCCTTCGGTAAAGATAGCGGCTTCAGCAACGACCTTCGAGCCTGCTTTCTCAATCACCAGCCGCATACCCTGCAGGGTGGAGCCGGTGCTGATCACATCATCCATGATGAGAACCTTTTTACCTTTCATCAATTCCCGGTCCTTCGCATCCAGGTAAAGGGTTTGCGGTTCGCCGGTGGTGATGGATAACGTTTCGGCACGGAGGGCATCTCCCATGTAGGGTTTGTAAGATTTGCGCAAGATAACATAAGGCTTTCCGGTTACGGCTGAGAGCTCATGCGCCAGTGGGATGCTTTTGGCTTCTGCCGTGACAATCACATCATAGTCCAGGTTGGTCATCTTTTCGGCTAATGCCACAGCGCTGGCTTTGACCAGCTCGGTATCGCCGAGGATATTAAGGATGGCGATACTCAAACCGGGTTTGATTTCAAAAATCGTCAGGTCGCGGTGCACGCCAGCTACATCCACAGGATAAGTTTTCTTGGCGGTCATAATCCCTCCAGTTTTCTTGGATTTTCTTGGTGCTAAGTTTATCACAATCTGGTCTTTAAATTGTCGAGAGCCAGGGACGCCGACCCGGGCTCTCTATAAAGGAGGAGAAGAAAAGAAGTTTAACCTTGCTTATAGTTTACCAGAGGCGTGTCAAGTCTACCCGACGCTTAACCTACGCTTAACCTACGCTTACCTATCAATTATGATATGTTCGGTGGTTTTAACCGTATATTACGACATTTTTTTGCACACCAACACACTAAAAGCCAGGGCTCGCCCCTTCTGCCCGTTCAGGGTTTCCAGACCGGGTTTTTTTCGCCGCTCAGTCCGTTTACAATTAAAACCGGGTTACCTCCGCCAACAGGTATTTGATGGATCTCTCCTTCGCGAACGAACAGAACCGTGTTTCCATCCGGCGACCAGCCAGGCATACTGTCATTTCCACCGCCGGAGGTGAGCGCCGTTGCTGCGCCCAAATCACCAGCGCTGCCGAGGTAAAGATCCCAGTCAGCATCCTGGCGGGCAAACAGGATCTGGCTGCCATTGGGCGAATAACGCGGATAGGCTTCAGCCGCAGCCGTGTTGGTCAGGCGTGTGACCGGCAAATCGGGTGTGGGGGTGGGCACTGCCGTAGGAGAAATCAATTCAGACAATGCCACAACATAGATGTCTGGATTGCCGTCACGGTTGGAGACAAACACCAGGTGGGCGCTGTCGGCTGCCCAATCAGGATACGTGTCATCGGCTGCATCCTGCGTCACCTGGCGTAAACCACTTCCGTCGGGGTGCACAATATACAAATCAGCGTTGCCGTTCTGATTGCGGAAGGCAATCCAACTCCCATCCGGTGACCAGGCTGCCTGGCTGTTCACTCCGGCAGGCTGCCCAGTGATGAGCGTCTCACTCCCGCCGCCCGCTGGAACCAGGTACAGGCTGCCGCCGCGTTCAACGACCAGGCGGTTCCCATTGGGCTCCCAATCCCACACCAACACATCCTGGCTGCTCTGAAAGATGGTTTGCACGTTGCTGCCATCTGCTGCCATGCTCACCACATCCAGAAAACCATCGTTGTTGCGGTCCGCAGAAAAAACTACCGCCGCTGGCAGGAAGGTGCGGGAAGGAGTTGCAGTATGGGTTCGGGTGGGTGTGCGTGTCTGCGTGGGGGGGCGAACGGGGGTAAGCGTGCGGGTGGGTGTGGCTGTGC
>CAYRRA010000315.1:0-1855 GCA_964426355.1 uncultured Anaerolineaceae bacterium | reverse complement strand
TTAGATAGGAAAAAATGAGCCACGATATTTTCATCAGTTATTCCAGCAAAGATAAAGTCGTTGCGGATACTGTTGTAGCCACAATGGAAACCAATGGCATGCGTTGTTGGGTGGCTCCACGGGATATCAAACCCGGTGCAGATTGGGCTGAGTCAATCACCAAGGCGATCGATAACTGCACAATCGTCCTTTTGATCTTCTCCACAAATTCCAATCAATCCAAGCGTGTGCGTGATGAAATTTTTTATTCCATTGCAGAAGAAAAAACGCTCATTCCGTTCCGCATTGAAAACCTTGACCCGACCGGTGCAATGCGATTACATCTATCATCACTTCACTGGCTGGATGCTTACCAACCTTCCTGGCAAGTACATCTCGACAAATTGGTCGGCATTGCTGCCGATAACCTGGAACGCAGCATCCCTACACCGGTTATCGAAGAAAAACCCCCGGCATTTATGGATCGCAAACCGCAAAAGAAAACAAGAAAGGCGCCCTTGACTTGGGTTGGATTGTCTATCGCATTGCTAGCCATAATGAGTGTGACGTTTTTGTGGTGGCTCAGTGGCATGGAAAAGGAAGAACCTCAGTCCGCCGAGCTGAACCAAATGAGCCGTACCCCTGAAGCAACCCAAGCCCACACCCAAACACAAACTACAACGCCAACAATGGAAATAGCTAATGGTACGAAAATATCACCTATAGATGGTATGGCGATGGTGAATATACCTGCTGGTGAATTTGAGATGGGATCTGAGAGCGGAGAAATATTTGAAAAACCGATACACATCGTCTATTTGGATGAATACTGGATCGATCAGATTGAGGTCACTAATGGGATGTATGCCAAGTGTGTGGAGGCGCAAGGCTGCACACAGCTTGATAGGCACGAATCCTATTCTCGAACCAGCTATTTTGATTCGAGTGAATTCAAGGATTATCCGGTAATTTACGTAAGCTGGTCTCAAGCAAAAGCTTACTGTGAGTGGGCAGGAAGGCGGTTGCCAACGGAAGCAGAATGGGAGAAGGCAGCCCGGGGGACAAATGCAAACAAATATCCGTGGGGTGATTCGCGCGCCATTGACAATCAGGTTAACTTTTGTGATACAAACTGCCCGTACGATTGGAAAGATACTGGTTTAGATGATGGGTATGCAGACACAGCCCCAGCAGGCAATTATAGAACAGGCGTCAGCCTTTATGGAGCGCTGGACATGGCCGGCAATGTGTGGGAGTGGACCAGTAGTCTATTCAAAGACTACCCCTATGATGCCCAGGATGGACGCGAGAACTTACAAACCCCTGGTGAGCGTGTAATACGCGGTGGTTCCTGGCGCAATTATGTATCCGATATGCGTTCAACGCTCCGCTACGGTACCGAACCGAGCTCCGGTTATCTTGATGTCGGGTTCCGCTGCGTTCTCTCACCTTAGCTCTGAAATAATTTTTTCAGTCATTCTTGCGCTACTGGACGGAATGCACCAAAACCGTGCCTAACCTGACCAAGCGCAAGGATATCGAAAAGGCATTATACTATTATCAGATTGGAGGTGTAATGAAAAAAAGGGTCTCTCTCCTACCTGTTCTAATTCTGATTTTCAGCCTGCTTCTTCCGGGCTGCTCCTTTCTCAACCGCCCTGCAGCTACCCCCACCTATGACATAGCTGCCACCCAAACACAGGATGCACTGAGGACAGAAGCAGCCTACACACTTGTTGCAGTCATGACCAAAGGAGCACTCGAAGCAACAGCCAGTGCCGCTGTGCCCTCGCCGAGCGATACCCCCGAAAACACCGCAACCGCAACGATAACTCCAGTCCCAACAGAAACCCCCACGCGCACCGAAAACCCTGCT
>CAYRRA010000314.1:0-1912 GCA_964426355.1 uncultured Anaerolineaceae bacterium | reverse complement strand
AGAGGATTTCTGGTGGGACTGACATCGGGTGAATGCTCCCGGCAATGCCAACAACTGCCAGGGTGTTGAAAAGATTAGAGCCCAGTATATTGCCTAGCGCAATGTCATGTTCTTTTCGCCGAATAGCAATAATTGAAGAGGCCAATTCCGGGAGAGAGGTGCCAACCGCCACGACAGTCAGGCCGATGATGAGATCATCGACCCCCAACCGACTAGCTATTTCCACCGCACTCCACACAAGAATACGGGAGCTGAGAATGAGCAGCAGCAGTCCGATCAGCAGCCAAGCAATGGCCCTATGAAGAGGGGTGCTGTGACCGACAAGCTCTTTTTCCATTTCCATGCCCAACGCATCGTTCCGCCGTCGGATGCCTTGGCTGATGCTCCATGTTAAGAGGCCAGCAAAAACAATAAGTAAAGCTATGGCATCATTGCGCGACAGTTCGAGGTCCCAGAGTTGAAAGACAGCCAACCCACTGACTAAGATAAGAATTGGCAATTCCTGTCGAAGTACCTGCGAGTGGACGGCAATTGGACTGATCAGGGCGGTCAAGCCGAGGATCAAGGCGATATTGGTTATATTCGACCCATAAGCGTTCCCCAAGGCAATGCCTGGGCTTCCTTGGGATGCAGCCAATGCAGATACAAACATTTCTGGAGCCGATGTGCCGAATCCGACAATCAACATGCCAATCAATAATGATGACATGCCGAAGTGGCGCGCTACCGAAGCTGAACCTTCTACAAATCGATCAGCGCTCCAGACAAGGAGGGCAAGGCCGGCAACAAGCCCAATTGCGGGAAGGATCATATCGAAAATTCCCTATGTTGAAACAGGTGTACTCGTGAACAGGAGGAAAACGGCCGTTTTGTCATTGCGATCCTTGCGAGAGCTTTCCGGAAAAATAGAGAGATTTCTCGTGTGCGCGCTCCTCGACAGAGAACCGACAGAACTCACCAACGGCTCATTGTGCAAGAGGCTCTGCCATGAGGAAATTGCACCGATGGTATTATTCATGCAGCCGCAACGAACGAGCAACGGTACCTCAGCCTCGTTGCCTGCCCTGAAGGTATCCTTCATGGTTTTCAGCACGCAAGGTACCCAAACGCATCGAACCGGAAACATCAGGCAAGATGTACTGCACTGATCCAAGCCATTCGTGAGAATGGCTTGTTGTTGTTCGTCTGTAGGAATCTGTAAAATTTGGGCGTTAACCCTTGACCCGCTTGATGGTACCGTTGGAAATCATGGTTTGGTATTGGGTCAAAAGAGCTTGTTCTTCTTTGTCGATATGTCCATCGACGAGGGCGCAGTCCATGATCTGCTGGTATTCCGCTGGAGTGATTTCAAGGTCTTCAATGGCGTGCTTGATGAGTTGTTTAAGGTCGCCGGCTGAGGCGCTCGCTTTTTTCATCCGTTTGCTCTCCCTGGACTCCGTCCAAAATAAAGTTTTTTTATGTTAGGTAGATACAAAAAATGCACCAGCAAAAACCAGGTGATGATCGGGAAATGCATCACCTTCTGCCGATTTGGCTGGCAGAACAACAAAGACGGTCTCCGTACCGTTGTTTGAAGTTATGTTTTTAATGACCTGCTGTCCACTTCAGGTTACCTTGTCCATACCTTCTGCTTGTGGATAGGGGCTCGAAATGGACGGCCAAAACGACGCCGTAAGGATATGCACAGATGGAGCGAGAGGCAAGGGGCGATATTTCTCAGTGCCGCGACCGATTATTCCTTCAATCAGTTAAAGCTGTTGAGCTTCAAAGTTATTGGCGACAGGCTGGTCACCCTATTAAAAAACAATGCATTCTGAGAATATACACGCATCTGTCTCCTGGCTGGAGGCCGCGTTTCTGGGTTTACTTCAGGGTCTAACGGAGTTTTTGCCAATTTCCTCAAGCGCCCACT
>CAYRRA010000313.1:0-1962 GCA_964426355.1 uncultured Anaerolineaceae bacterium | reverse complement strand
AGATGCTCAGGCCTGCTCATACCTGCGTCGGATTTCACCCAAATGCCAAGTTGACCGGTCAAATTGGCGAGGATGAAAGGCTCTGGGGTGGAACCCAATGGGGTTTCGGCAGTATCGGCATGCATCTGATACCGCCTGATGGTCTTCCTGCACCATCTCACATTGATTGCACCTGCCCAGATTCAACTGTATTTCTTGATGGAAAGCAGATCACCGATCGTGGCAAGGTTGTGGATCCTGAACTGCAAAAAATGGCTGCTATTTTAAAAAAGTAATCAAACTATTGTAAATAGCATTAATTTCACAACAAAGGAGTGAAGATATAAATGGAATTTAATATCGGGATTGAAATGCGTGATGAATATAAGGTTATGGAAGTAGCAAAAGGTGCGAAGAAGCTTGTAAGTGATGTAATGTTAGTACAGCCTGGAGAAAATCTGCTTATCAGTGCCGACACGGCAACGGATATGCGGGTGGCGCAGGCTGTTGCCAAGGCAGCTTACACAATTGGTGCATCGCCGGTTTTACTGCAGCATCCGCTTCAAAAAGAAGCATTTACCCAACCTACGGCGCCGGTTGCAGCGGCTGTTGCCAGGGCAGATGTTTGGATCGAGCTGGCCTATAATACTGTCATGCACAGCGATTGTTTCCGGGAAGCTATGGATTTTGGCACCCGTTACACCTGCCTATGCGGAATGGACGTGGAAATGCTTGTTAACACCCTGGCTAATGTCGATGTCGATACTGTCATTGAATTTGGCGAATATATGGTAAAAATAATTGAAAAAGCAGATAAAATCGTTATTACATCTCCTGCCGGTACTAATCTCAGAGCACGGAAGGGGAACCGCTTTGTAAAACACTCGGGACAGAAAGCAACCAAAAAGGGATGGCCGGTTATGCTTTGCGGTCAGGTAACGGTATGCCCGCTTGAAGAAACTATCGAGGGGACTCTGGTTTTTGACGGTGCTCTTTTTCCGCCGGCAGAGCTTGGTATCCTGAAAGATAAAGTTATTATGCAGATTGAAAAAGGGATTATTCGTAATATTGAAGGAGGCAGGGAAGCAGAAGTATTTAAAAATTGGTTAGAATCCTGGAATGATCCAAACATGTTCAGGCTAGCTCACTGGTCACCAGGTTTCAACCCTGGTGTAACCAAGCCCACTGGGCGCATTGTTGAAGATGAGCGTGTTTTTGGTTGTTATGAGTTTGGCATAGGCTCACAGGGTAAATCACTGGGGGGAGCATACTGGGAAGCGGCCGCCCACACAGATGGAATTGTTTTAAATCCCACTGTTTATTACGACGACAAACTATTTGAAGAAAATGGAATGTTTGTTGACGAAAAAGCGAGGGAATTTTGCCTCAGGCTTTGCGTACCCGGTTATTGATATCCTGATTCCGGCTGACATATCTTCCAATTATCAACCATTGAGGAGAAAGAGGATGGAATACAATATCGGCATAGAAATGAGAAATGATTACAAAAATTTGGAAGTAGCAAAGGGAGCGATGCAACTTGTTCGTGACATTATGCTGACCAAACCCGGCGAAACCCTGGTTGTTAATGTTGATACAGCAACTGATATGCGAGTCGCTGATTCAATAATAAACGCTGCCTATGTGATTGGTGCTTTGCCGGTATTAGTCAAGCATCCGATGCAAAAAGAATCTTTTACTCAACCATCAGCGCCGGTTGCCGCGGCAGTGGCGAAGGCCGATGTCTGGATAGAGCTGGCTTATGCCTGTATTATGCATTCTGATTGTTTCCGCGAGGCGATGGCTAATGGAACCCGCTATACATGCCTTTGCGGAATGGATGTTGAAATGATGGTTAATACCCTGGCGAATTTAGATGTTGACTTGGTTATCGAATTTGGGGAATATCTTTGCGAAGTCTTAGGTAATACTGATGAAGTGATTGTTCGTACAAAAATCGGTACTGACTTGAAAGCCTACAAC
>CAYRRA010000312.1:0-1978 GCA_964426355.1 uncultured Anaerolineaceae bacterium | reverse complement strand
CAGACCACAATTGTGATCTCCAGTACGGCTTTCCAAAAACGAATGCCTTGATGCTTCAATCCGCTTATGCCGTAAAAGAGCACAAATGGAAAAGCAAAAACATACGCGGTGGATTTTGTCAGCAAAGACAATCCCAGGGCAGCACCGATTGCAACGTTCCAGCGAAATTGATTTGAATTGAGACCTTGCAGGAGAAAGGCAACCAGAGAAATCAGCCAGTAGGTAACGATATAGTCGTTTTGTGTGGTCGTGGCTTGTAAGATGCCCATCGGCAGGGTTGCGGTGACAAAAGCTGCCAGAATCTGCCCGGGCTGCCGGGCACCGAGTTGTTTTGCAATCAGCGAAACCCCCATCACGCTGCCCACCATCGCCAGCCATTGCGGCAGTTGAGAAAAGCGGTCACTGCCTCCCAGGCTCTGCAAATGGGCGAGAAAATATTCAGACCAGGGCGGCAAATATAGCTGGCGCACGATGTTGGTGGGGTAAAATGCTACGCTGTCGTTTTGCAGCCAGTGCATGACCCTGCTGAGATGATAGACCATTGAATCCCAATTGTTGGGTGCTGCAATCAAGGCAATTAAGCCTGTTAATCCGGCAATACCGACGATTCCCAGGAAGTGAAAAAGACTCAGCAGACTCAAGCGGGGCAGCTTTGTGCTCGCTGGCTTCTTCCAGTGGTATGCTGCCCAGATGCCGGTCGATAATGCGATTACGCCCCAACTGATTGCCAGTGCAGGTTGAGAGAAAATCTTCAGCAAGCTGAGAACTTCTGTGAGCAAGGTCAACAAAATGCCCCAAAACGACAATGCCAACAGGATGATGAAACGCAGATCGAGTTGTTTAAACACTTGCCGGATGCATAATCCGATGGTCAGCAGAGCGAAGAAGGGTAAAAGAACATACATAATCGTTTGATTTTATAATCCCATAATTTAGAGATGGTTGTTCTGGCTGGTTTTTATTTTACCCCGTTCACGGGCAAGAGTTCCTGATGGTTGAAAACTGACCGGATTCATCCGCCGGCGGGGTCATTCCCAGGAGTGAAAAGAAGGTCATCTCGGGCACAGTAATACTGCTGCACCCATCTTTCCATCTCCTGCTCCCAGGCAAACAGGTTCTTTTCAAAATTCTTGCGTTCACGCCAACCACGTAAAATGGTGAGCAGGATAGAAACGGAGAAAAGCAGGACGAAAATGGCAAAAATAATGGCAGCGACAGTAGAGCCATACGTCACAGCAAGGAACAATGCTGAACCGAAAAATAGCGCCCCCAGGCAGCCAATACCCTCATTCAGCCCGATCAACGGACGATTGAGTGTGGGTTTCTCCGGTGGCGCCAACCGCGTTGCCAGGTTATTTTCTTTCTCCGCCAGTTCTGAAACCCGGTTCACACGGTCGTTTTTACCGCAGATGGGGCATTTGGGGATTATCGGGTGATCTTCCATGGATGAATATTCCAGTCGATTAGGGTTAGCATTCACCAGTAAAAATATATTATACCCACGAATATACCTGTTATCCTGCCAGGTTTGCCTATCCTACAGGGGTAATGGCGACCCCTCACTGCGTTCGGCGTGACAAACCGGATGTATATTGTTCTTCCGCAGCGAGGAATCCTCCCGGGTTTATGCGCAGCAGCGAAGCCCGCCAGGCAGTGGCAACGGTGATCCCTCCCGCTGGTGATGACAACCCGGGCGTACTGTCATCCTGAGCAGAGCGAAGGATCGACCTGAACCTATGCATTGCAACACTGCCTGCCCGGCAGAGCCAATAGTGATCCCTCCCGTTGGTCGGGATGACAAACCGGGCGCATATTGTCCTTCCGAGTAAGATGACCTGGTCAAGGGTTAAAAGAAAATTAATCACAATAACATGCGATGGTTGGATGACACCTTCATTTTGAGGGTGGTTTTAATAGGAGATGCTGTAGTTTCGCCAAAGTAGAATGAGCATTGGAAAACTGGTAGGATAAGTTTAGA
>CAYRRA010000311.1:0-2075 GCA_964426355.1 uncultured Anaerolineaceae bacterium | reverse complement strand
AAAAACCTTCAGGCACTTCAAGCAGGACCTGCAACACACATTGCAAATCCAAGCCAAGTGTTACGTCGGATGATCTTTGGAAATCGCCAATTTTGATCCCATCACTATTTGGAAAATTAGCCCAGATGCCCAAACCGATCATGACTACGATGAGAATTATTCGCAAATAACGATAATTCATGCGTTTACTCCTCCGATTCATGCAAATGCCAGCCAAAGGCTGGCGCTTTGAGTATTATACCGCAATGTTATGGGGTGAATAGGTATTTCTTTTTAGCTGCTAAACGGGTTCTGAACATAGGGTAAACGAATAATCATACGCCGGATCGAATCTGCTGCATGGGGGAGAACCCGTAAAACAACCAGGCTCATATCGTCCTGCGGCTTATTATTGTCAAGTCGAATGGCTTCATAAAGTATCGTATCAGCAATTTCCTGTGCTGTCGGGTTCTGTTCTTCGAGAAGTGATTCAAGCAAGGTTGTGATATCAAAAAATTGCCCAAAATTCATACCTGCTTTAAGCAAGCCATCGGTAAAGGTCATCACGGTAATACCGGTTTCTAGAGAAATCTCAGATATTGCCGGGCGGATATTCCGAGATAAGCCAATTGGGCTGCTTTCACCACTCAGGGATTCAATCCTGTCGTCAATTGCAATATAGACAGGTGTGGGGCTATTTCTTGAAATGACGATGGTACAGGTTTGTAAATCGATCGATATCACATTTAGGTATGCGGCTACCTGACCATTTCGTTCTGTGTACAGGTAATCTGATGCTGCTCTTGCAACTGCACCATCTCGCACTCCCTCAGCCAGCAAACCAATTACTTTGCGTGCGATGGAGGAAGAAATTGGTTTTGCGGCAGGACCGGGAAGTTGAGTGTCGACCAGTACGACAGAAACCCCACCATTTGGTCTTTCGATAAATTCAAGCGTATCACCGCTTTCTTCGGCATCGTGTTTACTGATTTTTGCAACAGCTATTTGTGCTTCCATACCCAATATTTTACTTTAGATTTAATCAATTGAGAAAGGATAATGGATCGAATTTGATGATTTATGGGCTTTTATGAGAAGCAAACGGGAGTATTTTGCTTCGATCCATTCTGTATGTGATGTAAAACCAGAGTTCTCTAAGCGGGTTTGAATTTTCTTTAGGAATTCTTCTGGATGCGATGGAGCCTGCCCGGTAAGTAAATAAAGCGTTTTTAAAATCTTTGTTATCAAGTTTTGTTCATCAGGGTAAGCACCTAAAAGGATGAGTAAGGCTCCATCAGGTTTTAGCACACGATGGATGCTGAATAAAGAAATTGGCTCAAAGATATACTCAGTAGGAAATGTAGCAGCAACAACATCGAAGACATGAGATTGAAAGGGTATAAATTGAGCAACAGCGCGAATGAGAGTAAATTCGGGTTGATTGGTATGTAATCGTCCAGATTTACGTATTCGGTTTTTTGTGATTTTTATCATCTGCTTGCTACGATCCAACCCAAATACCCAGTACCCCTTCGCTTGCAGTTCAGATTGTAAATGACCAGGACCAAAACCCAATTCAAGAATTTTTTTACCGTTCAGGTGGGATATGATTTTTAACACCCAGACTTTCCACTGACCAAAGGAAACGATTGCAGCCACAATGTCATAAAAAAACGCAAAAGGTTGATACAAACGGTTTAGAAACCAATTGACAAATCGTGTTATAATTTGGGGTCGCATCTTGACATACCTACAATTAGTTTATTATAATCAGGCAGCGATTATTTGAGGAAATGCTGTCAGAGAGGAGATTATATGGTACCCCTTCCAAAACGAAAAATTTCCAAAAGTCGACGTGATCGACGTCGTGCCCATGATTCACTTCAGACAATGAATTTAGTCCAATGCAGTAATTGTGGAGAAATGCGGTTGCCACATACAGTGTGTTCAAATTGTGGTTACTACCAGGGACGTGAAATCGTTAGTAAAGAGACGAAGAAATAAGACCCTTCTTAACGAAAAAAACCAGGCACTCAACAGATGCCTGTTTTTTTTAATAATCTAGAACTAGCGCTATAAAGCCCAATAGAGCATCA
>CAYRRA010000310.1:0-2200 GCA_964426355.1 uncultured Anaerolineaceae bacterium | reverse complement strand
AATCTGCACGCAGGAGATATCCTCTTTATTGATGAAATCCATCGGCTAAGCAGGGCGATTGAAGAGGTGCTTTACCCGGCAATGGAAGATTTCTCCCTCGATATCATCATCGGCAAAGGACCATCCGCGCGCTCAATTCGTTTAAAGCTGCCTCGCTTCACGGTCATCGGGGCAACCACCCGGCTGGCATCGGTCAGCTCACCGTTGCGGGCTCGCTTTGGCGCGGTGTACCGGCTGGATTATTACGACCCACCTGCTATGCATCAGATCGTTGAACGCGCAGCAAACCTGCTAAGAGTTCCCATCGAAGAAACCGGCATTCAACAAATAGCCTGCCGTGCACGCGGAACACCGCGCGTCGCCCTGCGTTTGTTACGGCGAGCGCGTGATTACGCCCAGGTGCGCGGTGACGGTACAATCACATACGAGGCTGCCGACGAATCCTTGAAGTTATTACAGGTCGACTCCTTGGGGTTAGATTACGTCGACCGAAAAGTGTTGTTTGCTATCATTGAAAAATACAATGGCGGTCCGGTTGGTTTGAACACAATTGGCGCATCCATCAGCGAAGAACCCGATACCATCATGGATGTGGTTGAGCCTTACCTGCTTCAACTTGGCTTCCTTGAACGTACTCCGCAAGGTCGGATCGCCACCCGCCTGGCATACGAACATCTCCAAATCCCCTTCCGTCCGGATACCCAACCCGGTCTGTTTGAAAAGTGAAAACCAGCGATTTTGATTACATCCTCCCCCCTGAATGTATCGCCCAGCAACCCGTGGAGCCGCGTCATGCATCCAGGCTGCTGGTGCTGAACCGCAGCAATTCCACCCTGAAACATACGACTTTCTGGGATATTGCAGATTACCTGCAGCCAGGTGATATCCTGGTGATCAACCAAACGCGCGTGATCCCTGCGCGAATTTTTGGGCGAAAACCAACCGGTGGAAAGGTCGAACTGTTGCTGCTCAACCGTATTGACCCGCTTACATGGGAAGTACTGGTGGGTGGGAAAAAGATGCTGCCAGGTAGCCGCATCCAGTTGGAAAACGGCACCCATGCAGTCATCATCAGCCAGGAAAACGGTTCACGGCGGCACGTCCGCTTTGATGAACCTATTGAGCCCTACCTTGACCGGCATGGACAGATGCCCTTGCCGCCTTATATCCACACCAAACTGCAAGATCCGCAGCGTTACCAGACAGTCTACGCTGCCATCCCCGGTTCTGCTGCTGCGCCCACTGCCGGGCTGCACTTTACCCAACCATTGATGGAACGGCTCGCACAAAAAGGCGTGCTGTTTGCCCGCCTCACCCTTCATGTCGGGTTGGACACCTTTGCTCCGGTCACCGAAGAAAATGTGCATGAACACGTTATTCATACAGAATGGTGCGAGCTCGATGCCGATACAGCAGAGACAATCAACCAGGCTGCCAGGAACGGAGGCAGGGTGATTGCAGTGGGTACGACCAGTGTTCGAACACTGGAAACTGCTGCCCGGTTCGCTACCTCGGGCGAGCGTGTAGGGGCTTTCCAGGGTCCAACTAACCTGTTTATCACCCCGGGGTATACCTTCCGCGCTGTGGATATCATGCTGACAAACTTCCCCCTGCCCCGTTCAACCCTCATCATGCTAGTAAGCGCAGTCGCCGGGCGCGAGCGTGTACTCGCTGCGTACCAGGAAGCTGTAGAAGAAGGGTATCGGTTTTATTCGTTCGGTGATGCCATGCTCATCATCTGAGCAAGCTTTATCCATTCGCTTCAGACCGCGAAAAAAGGAAATTCATGCAACACATCCACTCCGGTGAAACAGGCTTATCCAATTGGGACCAGCTCAATGCAGAAATTACATCCTGCCGGCGCTGCCCACGATTGGTACAGTGGCGCGAAGAAGTCGCCCTGAAAAAACGGCGCGCCTTCCAGGATTGCGAGTATTGGGGGAAACCTGTGCCGGGTTTTGGTGACCCGCAGGCGCGCATCCTCGTGGTGGGTCTGGCGCCTGGTGCACACGGCTCAAACCGCACCGGGAGGATGTTTACCGGCGACGCATCCGGCGAATTCCTTTATGCTGCGCTCTACAGGGCGGGGTTTGCCAACCAACCCGTCTCTCAGCAACGCAGCGACAGCCTGGCATTAAAAGACCTCTTTATCACCGCAGTCGGGCGTTGTGCTCCACCCGGCAACAAACCCAACAGCGAG
>CAYRRA010000309.1:0-2210 GCA_964426355.1 uncultured Anaerolineaceae bacterium | reverse complement strand
AAATTTTGGCGGGTCAAAACCAACAGCGCAAGCAGCACGCTGCCGGTCATTATTTGCCAGGTGTGCCGGTCTTTTCCCAGCAACAGCACCATCGACCACATAGAAATGCAAACGATAATGCTTTGTGTAATCGCCTGTGAATAACTGAAGATATTGGCGCTGCTGAGGGTAAAGAACCAGACCATCCATGCAGCAATCCATTTACCGCCCATCCTTTTTCCTAAGAACCAGGCACCTGCCAGCGAGAATAAGCCTATGAAGACCGATAAATAACGTCCGGTGCGCAGACCAGCACCGAACAAGACCTGTGCGCCCCCTGGAATCAGATAGGCGAGCGGCATTTTCTGCGTCCAGGGACCGTATGGTTGATAAGGTGTGTATTGCCCGGTGGAAAAAAGCCATCCCTTAACCAGGTAAGTTCCTTCATCCAGGGTCAGGTCAGCGTAATGTACAAAATGGAGCGATTGTGCCAGGTATAAACCTGCACCCAGAAGTGCCAAATCAAGCGCAACCCAGGTGCTTTTATTGAGTGCAGAGAGGATTTTCCTCATGCCCACAGTATAACCTGACATGGGTTGGTTGGGAAAGAAGTTCAGAAAGATAGACTCAGGGTGGTTCCGTTACCCTGCCAGCCCCAGTAGAAAGCCGGGGATCCAGAATTTTCCAAACCCGAAGAGTGAGAGTGCAACAGAAACCAACAGCAAGATGACCCCAAAAATCATCAGTGCCCAGTCGCGCCGTTGGAATTTAAGCTGCGTCAGCCAGGTGCGCGGTCCCACTCCGAAGGCTCGCAGGTCCATCGCATCGATGATGTCCTCGCTGCCGGCGATGGCATGAATCGTGACCGGTACAACCAGCGGAGCCAGTTTGCGCACCTGCTCAAACAACCCCCCCTTGAGCTTTTCGATCTCATATCCGCGCGCCCGCTGTGCATCCATGGTTTGGGTGAAATCGCGCCCCAGCGTAGGGATGAAGCGCATGGTCAGGTCCATCCCATAGGCAATCTTATCCGGCAAGCCCAACCCGCGGAAAGCGATACCGTAAAGCGCCGGGTTGACCGAATAGGGGATGAGGATGGTCATGGCTGCCAGCGAGAAAACACGCACCAAAATACTCAACGCAAAGGCGGTTTTCTCGGCTGTGATGTGCATGGTGGGCACCCAACCCAGGATGTTAAACGGCGCTTCAAACCGGGCAATGGTGTGCTCGGTTGTGTAGACTTCCATCCCGCCGCGCCCGGTGAGAAAAGTGAGGAAGGAGAAGAACAGGATAAACCCGCCGATGAACAGCCAGGCTTTGTACATCTCCTTCCATCGAATGCGTGAGGTGAAAACGACAAACGAGGCAATCACCAGGAACGGTGCCAGATAGCGCAAATCCCAGAATAGCAGCGTACAGGAGAGGAAGAGCGCATAAAAGATAAACCACGCCCGCGGGTCAAATCGCTGAATGAAGGAATTTCGTTCCCGGTAACGCCATGCAATCAACATCGTTATTTACCGTCCAGTTTGTCGTTGAATCGCTTCGTACGCCACCACAAGGATGGGCACCAGGATGGCGCCAAAAATCATGTTGGGTCCAGCCGCTGGTAGAAATTCGCCGACGATGGCAACTGCGGGTGAATAGCCGTTGATCCAGATGTCGGAAATGGCGGCAAACCCGATGCCGATGAAGTTCCCCAACATGCTCCACGTGACGGCTGCCGCGATGTTGATGTTTTTACCAAAGGCGAAGCGAATGATCAACACGATGACCAACCCGATAAACGCGGTCAGGGCGGCAAAGAGTGTGATGGGGGCGTCGCCGAAGACGCCGGCGTCAACATCGAAGAACATGGTATTTGATACGTTGCGGTTGAGTGCATAAACGATGGTGGCTGCAACAGCCAGGATGGTGCCAATGATCAGTACAACGTTGATGCTGCGTTTCTTGTCTTTGAACAACCAGACCATGCCTGCAATCATGCCGATTAACCCATTACCCACGCTCCACTGCGGTGAAAGCCCAAAGCCGGTCAGGGCATCGCCGAACATGTTGCCGACTGCACCCGTGAAGAGACCCACGGCGGGTCCAAATGCATAGCCGAAGAACATCGGGATACAGACGGCTGGGCGCAGCGAAACCTGGCTGACCGAGGGCACTACGAAGACGGTTCCGTTGAACAGGTAGGAGAAGATGGCGTACAGTGCTGCACCAATTGCCATATAGAC
>CAYRRA010000308.1:0-2235 GCA_964426355.1 uncultured Anaerolineaceae bacterium | reverse complement strand
AGTTCATTCTACTTTCTCACAAAACCGCTTATCGCTGACCTTACACAGTCTCTCATGTTACCAAAATGCACTGCCCGTCCCAACTTACCAGGTGCGTAATATGCACATTTCCCTGAATTTGTCATCATCACCCTCTGGTCAGAACGCAGTATGGGCGAAATCAATACACAAGTATCTACAGAAATCCTGGCTCCGAAATTATTCACGCTAGAAAGATAACCTCTCTCCTTTGCTGCTTCATAAACAGATCTGCTGGTTGTGATGAAGAACAAAACATCCGGATGGCAATGCTGCTCCTCTACCAGGCAAGCCAAAATGCCAAACTCCTCTAAGGACAAATGAGGACAGCCTAAAAAGACCACGTCCAGTTTTTCGTTCGAGGTAGTGTTCAGCTTGTGATATGCCTCCTGAAGTATTTTTCCATTGATCTCCACGGTCTGCTGAGGTGATTTGCCCTGCAAAGCGGATTGGAGTGTGGGTGCCTCTGGAGTCACACCTACAATATGAAAAAGAGCAACCCCGCCTGAAGAAGCACCGGCTGCACCCAGGCTCTTCAAATCATCCTCCCGCGGGCAGGATGCCAGATGGTCAATTACAGGAATACGCGACTGGCATATTGACCCCATCAGATATCCCAACACCGGATAAAAAGCTTCCTCCGTTTGAATATTTGATGGCACCTGTCGCAAATCAATCACCAGCTCGGCGGCGCGGTTGGATGTGAGATGCAATCCCTCAGCCGGAGCGCGACCCGTAATTGCCATGCAGATGTCCAAAAAACCGGGATAGCAATTTGTCCTTGCTCCCAGCACTGAATTGGCGAATGCCACTGCATTGGATTCACTCCACGCGATATGTTCACCTTGTGCAGGACGTGATATGGTCTGGTAGGGTGCACATGTCCAGGATGGAATGCAACCCATTTGCACATAACATCGCATCTGTTGTAATGATTTTTCGGCAAAATCTTTTGGAACCGACCAATCTTTCCACCCTAATTCATCTACACTGCTTACATTCAGGGTGGAGGGTACAGCAACCCGTGCTCCCAATTGGACCATCTTTTCCGCATACATCAGGCTGGCATTCCCTGTGTAGATTGAACTGTCGATATGTGCGCTGCTGATATCCAACAAATGCCTTGCATGGCATATTTCTGCCATACGCACAATCACCGAAATAGCAGCCTGTTTTGCTGGACCCATCTCACCTTCCAACATGGCTTTATCCTGTAAAGACAAATCTAATTCATTCATATCACCTCACAAAAAAATAAGCTGCCTGGTATTAGGGCAGCTTTTTTTGAAATTCAGGAAGTTTCACAATGATTTCAAACCGTACCGCCCAGCAGTTACAATAGCTGCAAGATAATCTCAATCATCATGATTGCAATTATTCGACTGACAGGTCCAAACATTTCTACCCTCCAATCAACAAAAAAGACCACCCGCAGTATTGGGTGGTCTTTTGATCCTCTTTAAAAATGGTTCTTCACCGGCAAAGTCGCCACCCATCCAGCATTAAATACCCGATAATAATGGAAATGATGTTCGTGATGGAAATTGGCGCACTATGATTTTTTGTCATAATGAACAAAATTATACGAATGCCTCTGTGAAATGTCAATATCTAATGTGGATGCATTTTTTACGACAGCAATACTCAATGCTTTCATGAAAAGGTTTAAGTCCTCATATTAAAGGAGTATCCACAACCTTGTGTAATACTGAAAATTACAGAAATGATGCTAAAATGAGGGCTGGTAGTGAAATATTGCAATGATTAGGAAATACCCACGCCACAAAGTGGTTATATCACGGAGACACGTCATTGATCGCGTCCAATAGGAAAATTTCATTGCTCTTTACAACCGCCGCCTGGTTGAGTGCACTGGAAGCAGTAGTTGCTGCGATCTATTTGCTCACCATTCCATCCGACCCTAAAAACGCTTTCCTCTTTTCTCTCTCCATACAACGCCTGGTATTGGTGAGTGTCTTTTTGCTCTTGCTCGTTCTATTCGCTGCTGCTGGATGGATGAGTATCAAATCCTTCAGCTGGCTCAGTTCCGTACTCGCCCAAAAACCAGGCAAACGATTTTTCAATATCGCATTGAGCGTTTTATTCGTCCTGTTCCTGGCTGCCTGGATTTTTACATTCATTCCCTCTTACCGGCTTGGCGAGCACAGCGCGTACTTCGAAAGATTGCATCCACTGATTGTCTGGGCGATGCTTGCC
>CAYRRA010000307.1:0-2273 GCA_964426355.1 uncultured Anaerolineaceae bacterium | reverse complement strand
GGGTGTGACCTGGCAGGGGTATGGCAGTTACAACCTGCCAGGTGGGGAGTAGGAATGATGAGTTGAACAAGCCTGCGCCCAAGAGCCAGCGCAGGCTGCATGGGCGCAAAAGAGGCGGACAGCCGGGGTATGAAGGGCGCGCACTGAAAACGGTGACGAAGCTCGAACAGGTGAGAGTCCATCCGGTAGAAAGACGCAAACACTGCCATTTTAGGGGTTTCCCGAAACCGGTCTGGGTATCCCGTTGTATTATTTCCAGAGGGCGTTATCCCTCAAAATTTTGTGCTGTGTGGTAAAACGCGCGGATATTTTCGGCTGGTGTACCGGGTGGAATATCGCAGCCAGAGGACAGGACGAAGTTGGGAATGCCGCGTGCCTGTTCCAGCAGGGCGGCTGTCTGGGCGCGCACCTCATCGGGCGTGCCGTTAAAGAAAACCGCAGTGGGGTCCAGGTTGCCTCCCAGGATGACCTGTCCGTCAACCTGCTGTAAAGCGGCAATGATATCCATCGGTGCGCCGAAGTGATAGATTTCCGCGCCGCTTTTCAGGATTTGCTGCAGGTGCGCCAGGCGTGCGCCGCAGTTGTGCAGCAATATCGCAAAATCTTCGGTTTCAACCGCATCGATGATTTGCTTGATATACGGTGCGGAGAATTGTCCCACGCCGCGCGGGGAGAGCAGCCCGGCGAGCGGTTCCGCCATGACCACGCCAGCAGCGCCGCGAGCACGGAAGGCGGCTGCATAATCGATCAGGAAGGGCGTGATGTGTTTTAACAGCGTGTGCAGCAGCTCGGGTTCGAGCGCGCTGGCTTCCAATGCTTCACTGACGCCAAAAATCCTGCCCGCCAGGGAGAACGGACCAATCATGCCACCCAAAACCGGCACCTCACCCGCCTGTTTTACCAGCAGTTCGGCTGCGTCCAGGTTGACCGGTGCGCGCCCTTGATCCACTTGAGGATGAGGAAGCGCTTCAATTTCTGCCAGTGTGCTTGCCCGTCTTCCGATCACGGTGGGGATGTCTTTTTCTTCAAAGCGGATCTGGCAGCCGTACAGTTCGGATTCAACGCTCAGGTCCATCGCGGTCAGGATGACCGGCGTGTTGAAGTGCTTGTGCAGCGCCCAGGCTGCGGCTGCCTGGACATCGGCTTTGTTTACCGCATCCAACACGCTTGCACCGGTGATATCCAGCCCGGCATACACACCGATGGCAAAAGCAATCCGTTTTTGCGATTGGGTGATGAAGTTGGCGATTTTGGTTCTTGGCATGGTCATGTCCTTTTTTTGGATGAAATTGTACCCTATTCTTTTTGGGTGAACAACTTGATACGATAGTAATTTACTTCGTTTGTGGGTGGATTGATTATAATGGTATATAAATTATACCATTTAAATTAATTTCAAACCATGATTGTTGGAGTTTTGTCAGGGTGAAGGGCTCCATTTGGGCGTCGGTGAATCGACCAGGGTGGGGGTGTCGAAAAGCGTCCAGGTGAAGAAACCGGGAGGGAGGGCAATCTCTCCGCGCAGGCTTTGTGCACCGGGCTGAATGATCCAATAGGCATACACCCCGGCAGGCAGCTCGGTTGAATAGGTCGCTGCGGGGTTCAGTTCAAAACCTCGTTCGTCTTTCCCTTGCAGTGTCACAATCAACGTGTTGCGGCTGCGGTTTTGCAGGATCAGGCGGGTGGTGCCCTCCAGAACGGGGGTTTGTGTTCGCACTGCCGTGGGTGTGATAATTTGGGGGGTAGCAGAAAAGGTCGGCGCAGCAGATGGGTTGCTGGCGGCAGGTGAAGGGGTGGACGCGAATGTGCGCGTTGGCGATGGCTGCGCGGTGGGGGAATCTTTGAACGGCGCAGAAATTGTTTTGAGGGGCGGGGCGAGGTAATCATAGGGTCGGATGCCGCAAGCTGTCAATCCAAACAAAACAAGCAGGCAGGTGAGATTGAGAGTGAAGTAAAGGAGTTTTCTTGGCTTTGTCATTTTGGTTAGTATAGCAGGGATTACCACCCCCGCTCGTTCAAGGCAGGCTGCGGAAGCACGTCAGCCGCAGCAAAAAGTCAGCCAGCAGGAGGACGATGCCCGGCAGCAGGAACCAGCCCATCAACTCAGTGTACTGCGTGTAGCTAATGATTTCATACCTGGATTTTTCCAACGCATCGATTTCTGAGTAGATTTGCTCCAGACCCGCCTGGTCTTCGGCGCGGTAATAGCGACCGCCGGTGATTTCGGCAATGCGCTGTAATGTTCCCTCATCCAGTTCGCTCTCCTGGTAAAC
>CAYRRA010000306.1:0-2281 GCA_964426355.1 uncultured Anaerolineaceae bacterium | reverse complement strand
GATCCATGCTCCAGAAATCGATCACATAGCCCCCCATCAACGGCTGCGCATTGGCTTCAATTCGACTGCGGTATGCGCTCATTTCAGCGAGCAGCGCGCGGTACTGGTCGGGGTTGAAGTATGCCATGCCATCCGGGCTGGCAGGGTGACCGGGATGTCCTTCCAGATGTAGTCGGGTGGGGATGTGTTGTGCTTGCAGGTGTTCCGCCAGAAAGCGCGCGGTGGTGCTCTTGCCGGAACCGGGGATGCCTTCAACCAGGATGAGTTTTGTCTTCATGTTTCCTCGCTTTCTGTGGTGAACCCGGATTGTATCACACCCTTGCATTGGCGCAGCGTTGCGCGGTCTCTCGCCGCCGCAGCCTGGAAAAGCATGAAAACTTGCGGAAAGACGCATTTTTCCGGTATGATTTATTTAGCATCAATTCGGGATAACTTTGTCTATCCCACCCACCACTCTCAACAACTGTTCCACATTGGGGCGGGTGGGCGGGTAAAAACCCTAAACCCGAATTCATGTAAATATAGCGAATGACAAATTCATCCGATGGAGGTACAAGATGTGCGATAAAGTAACCTGGTACGGACATGCCACGCTGGGGTTAGAAGCGGATGGAAAACACATTTTGATCGACCCGTTCTTCACCGGAAACCCGGCAAGCCGCGTTCAGGCAAGCCAGGTGCAGGCGGATTTTATCCTGGTGACGCACGGTCACGGCGATCACGTGGGAGATACGGTGGCAATTGCCAAACGCACCGGCGCGCTGGCGATCAGCAACCATGAGATTGCCGGCTGGCTGGGCAGGCAGGGCATCAAGACGCACGGACAGCACCTGGGCGGCGGTTTTCATCACCCGTTTGGGTACGTCAAGCTGACCCTGGCGCTGCATGGTTCGGCTTTGCCGGATGGTTCTTACGGCGGTAACCCTGCTGGTTTTCTCATCACCACCAAAACGGGCAACAAGCTCTATTTTGCCGGCGATACGGGTCTGTTCTATGATATGAAACTGATCGGCGAGGAAGGCGTTGACCTGGCGGTACTGCCCATTGGGGATAACTACACGATGGGACCGGATGACGCGCTGCGGGCGGTGAAGCTGCTGGAACCCAAATTTGTGTTGCCGATCCACTTCAACACCTGGGAGTTAATTCATCAGGATGTGAACGAATGGGCGCAGCGCGTAGAGCAGGAAACGAACTGCAGCGCGGTCGTTTTGCAGCCGGGCGGGAGCTTTACTTTGCCCTGATGGGGCAGGTTTTCTGCACACAGGTACGGCTTTACCAATCATATTGAGTCTATATAAAAGATTCCCTTGCACGTGGTTCTGGCGAAGCAGGTTTATATCACTGCAAGGGGTCTTTTGCTTCCAAAATACCGCTATCTTTGCCGATATGCAATTTGCCTTGATGGGCTTTTAATTCCTGCTCGATGAAGTGGATCAACTCATCCCGCCTTTCCACCGCAAATCCTAATGCTCCCGACAACAGGTAATCCGCCAGCAGGTTTGCATCCGTAACCAGCAGCGCATCGGGATATCGAAAAAGGGTAATGGTTTTAAATACCTTCGCCAGTTGCGGCGGTCCGTTTTCGAGGGTGAAAGAGATCGATTCGGGTTTGCGCCATGCAGAAAGCCCGGCGTCAAACCGGCTCACCAAATCGATCAATTCTTTCATGTTGTTTGCTCCGGCTGTGGAGGCGTAGAAAGCCCCGTCGGGTTTTAACACCCGGCTGATTTCCGACAGGGCTTTATCCCTGTCGGGGACATGATAAAGCATGTGGTTGGCGATGATGACATCGAAGGAATGGTCTTCAAAGGGGATGGATTGCGCGTCGATGATTTTGAAATGAAAAGCCGCAGGACTGTGTTTGAGATTCTGCTCTGCCTGCTGGAGCATGCCCTCTGAGAGATCGGAAAGGGTAATATCCAGCCCTGGTGGGATGCGCTCCAGATTTTCGAGCCAAAGAATGCCAGTGCCGCAGCCCAATTCCAAAACACGGCATTGCGGTTTAAATTTGATCTGGTCAAACAGCCAAAAATGCCCGCCGTATTGGTTTGTGCTGCATTCCCGGTGCAATCGTATACGGGCGTTGAGACGAGATGCATCCCGGTATTGCTCGTGCACATAGCCGGGGTCTGCAAGGGGTTTGATATTTGCCATGGATATACCTTTCCGTGAAATTCATGTTATGTAGTGTCTAGGAAGTCAATCCAATCTATAAATATATAGCTAACTGTAGTTTCGCCAAAGTAGAATGAGCATTGGAAAACTGGTAGGATAAGTT
>CAYRRA010000305.1:1250-2310 GCA_964426355.1 uncultured Anaerolineaceae bacterium | reverse complement strand
GGGACAACCTCCACCATACAGATTGCTCTGGCACAGCAGGTTTACTCAGGCAGCTTTGCGCGCCTCAATCAGGTATTTCCTGGATTCAAAAACCAGCCTGCCTTGTGCGCGTAAGCGCTCTTCCAGGCGAAAGAGCGTATCGGCATGTTTCTCCACCGAAAAATCGGGCACCGTCCAGGGTACGGCTTTCTTTAAATAATAAACCAGGGTACCGACATCCAAAAAGACCAGTTCGCCCAGCCAATCCTGCATATTTTCAATCACCAGACCTGCCTTTTCCAGCCGGGGGACATAATACTCAGGCGTCGCTTCGAGCCACTGCGGTTGAGCGCCAAATTCCGCAATCAAATCCTGGGCAAACAACCCATGGATTTGCTGCGTAAAAAAGACACCCCCCGGAGAAAGCACTCGCGCCACCTCAGCGCAGTTCAGGTCAGAATGGCGGTTGAGAACCAGGTCGAATTCACCGTCGGCATAAGGCATTAAACCTTCATCGCTGAGTTCAACCATATCCACGCGCACGCCCAAAGGTTCCAGCCGCTCCTTTGCCAGTTGGAGGTTGGGGGGATAGTCTTCGGTGACCACAACCTTTTTCGACCAGTATGGGCGCAGTTCCAGCAGGCGTTCACCGCCTCCAGTGCCCATGTCCAGCACTGCGGAAGCCGCTTTTAACAACTCGGCTGCCCGCTCTAGATAAGACCAGGGGGTCTCATCTTCCAGCATTTTTCCGTCAAACCAGGAGAAATCCCAACCGGTAAATGGGCGGGCTTCTTCTTGCTTCCAGATTGCAAGTAATTCGTCTTTGTTCATTTCAGCCTTTTCAGTTTATCTTCTTATCTTTTTATTGCTAAAAAATAGAATGGGTTTAACTTGGGTCAGCCATGCAACTGCGGTTACGCCCATCCTTCTTGGCTCGGTACATGGCTTTATCAGCCAATTTTATCATTTCACTCATTTCCAGTTCGCCGGATTGTGAACAGGCGACCCCAATGCTGACCGTCCGGAAAACCTGGCTTTTATCGGCTTCGAAGCGAATCGCAGCAATAACCTCGCGCAGCCT
>CAYRRA010000305.1:0-1150 GCA_964426355.1 uncultured Anaerolineaceae bacterium | reverse complement strand
GCAGCCTGAAAAGCCTGTTCGGCATCGGTTTTATGCAGCAAGATTGCAAACTCCTCACCACCCCAGCGTCCAATTACATCGATATCGCGAATATTGCGCTGTAATGTTGCTGCTATCTTCCGTAAAATCTCATCACCCACATGGTGACCATATTTATCATTAATCGATTTAAAGCGGTCAATATCGATCCAAAGCAGGCTTAAAGGTTGGGCATAACGCCTGGTGTATAAAATCTCACGCTGAAAGACTTCCTGAAATTTTCGTCGGTTATACAAACCGGTCAGTTCATCGTTTGTCGCCAGTGCTTCCAACCGGGAATAGTAGTGGTTTATCGATAATACCACCAGCACAATGACCAAAATCGTTACAGCCACACCAATCAGAATGTTGTTTACAAGGGAGTACCTGGCTTGTTTCAACGACTGCGACTGATCCTGTTCAACAATCAAAAACCAATCCAGGTCGGGAAAATAGCGAGCCGAGAGTACAACCTCACCTGTGCTGGTCTTGTACTCATAAATGCTTGTTCCGCTTTCCTGTGCCAGGATTTCAGAGCTCAACACACCAATCCCCTCCAAATCCTGGATAAAGGCAGACAGAATCAAATCGGAGTCGGGGTGAACCTGAATCAACCCCGTCGAATCGATCATATAGATCAAATGCCCAAACCGCTGGCGGTATTCTTCAAGCATCTTGCCAATTGAATCCATCTCCAGACCCACACCAGTCACACCCAACAGTCTGCCAGTTGAATCGACGAGACGGTGATTAATAAAGATGGTAACGGTTCCCTGCGTGGCTTCATCAGTGTCTACGTCCAGATCATAAGGCACGTTCATATCGATGAAATCGTAATACCAGACATCGTGCTCATCCTCAGGGCTGATTTGCTTGAGGATGCCATCATAATAGTAATAATTTCCCGTAAGATCAGATATAAAAAAGGAACTGAAATAGCCATATTCATCCTTGATCCTGCTCAAATACCGCCGGATATTATCGCTGTCCTCTTCGCCGGATATCACCCAATCAATCAAAAACGAGTCATTCGCCATCAATGAAGAATTATTAATCGGTGTAAGCAAGATTTGCTGGATTTCGGAATAGATATTGTCGCTGATCAGGGGGAGTGTTTCTGTTTTTGCGTTAC
>CAYRRA010000304.1:0-2325 GCA_964426355.1 uncultured Anaerolineaceae bacterium | reverse complement strand
CGAAACGGGAAGATATTCGTGTATTTTGACTGTCCATTTCTTGGGGGACACCGCACAATGTAGTAAAAAATAAGATAGTAATGTCTTTTAGTTTTTTAATAATGGTCTTTTGTCTTTGATACGTTCATCCGCCTCGAGAGGAGCGTTCCATGAAGACCACCTCCAATATCCCAAACAAATACCCCGACCCTACCACACAAGAATGTTGCTTTTCCCTAGTGCACCCTGCGCTCGGTCGCTCCCAAAACAGAGTGGGCGAACCTCCATCAAGGAGATCGATCCCGATGCTGAACAAAATCAATACGGACTGACATCGCCACCCTTCAAGTGGACACCGCTGGGGAGCGAAAAGGCTTTTCAATTATGAGTGCGCAAATAGCATAATCTGGAGGACAGGACTATGTATTTCAAAAAACTGTATATTGGCAAAAAAAACTTCATAGCTCATTCACCCAAGAAAACAACGTGGGCGAGTTACAGCGATGTTCTCTCATCATGGAGTAACAATCAATTCAGTTACCCTGAAAGCAAGACGAATGCCGACACGGGATTTCGTTCAGCTCAGTTGGGAGCGTTGTTTGCGATAAAGGCGCATTGGACTGTTTCAGACCACACAGCCACGGTCGTCATGCCTACTGGCACTGGGAAGACGGAAGTGATGATTGCAACGGTCGTTTCAGAACAGCGTGAAAAAACATGTGTCATTGTGCCAAGTAATCTCCTGCGCAATCAAACCTTAGAGCGATTCGCTACCCTCGGAAAGCTGAGAGATTTTGGTGCGGTCAAGGAGGCTGTCGAAAATCCTGTTGTTGCTTGCTTGGTGGCATCCCCAAAAGACAAGGCTGAGTTGGATGAATTGATTGATAAAAGCAATGTCATCATTACAACCATGTCATTGTTGAATTCAAATCATTTCAGCGGCACCTTTCTCAATACTTTGGCTACAAAGTGTGACACGTTAATTATTGATGAAGCCCATCATGTGCCATCGAGTTCATGGAAGAAGATAAAGAAGTGCTTTAACGGTGTGCGTTGTTTGCAATTTACAGCAACGCCTTTCCGTAATGACGGTAAGAAAGTTGATGGAGACATTATTTATAATTTTCCGCTTGCTCTTGCGCAAGAACGCGGCTTTTTTAAGCCCATCCATTTTTACCCTGTTTTTGAGTTCGATAACGATTTAAAAGATGCTTCCGTTGCCGCGAAAGCGGTAGAACTGCTTGCTGATGATATTGAAAATGGACATCCACATCTACTGTTAGTTCGGGCATCCTCACAATTTCGAGCGCGTGCTTTATTCGAAAGTGTGTATAGAGACACATACTCCGCATACAACCCTGTTTTGATTGTCAGCAGCAATTCGGCAAAGAAGAACAAAGAAGCCGTGGAAAAAGCCAAGAACGGAGAATCGAAGATAATCGTCTGTGTTGATATGTTCAGCGAGGGCATAGACATTCCGAATTTGAAAATCTGTGCCATCCATGATAAATACAAGTCCCTGCCTATTACGATGCAGTTCATAGGACGTTTTGCTCGAACACAAGTCAATCTTGGCGATGCATCTGTTGTAGCAAACATTGTCGATGATGACATCAACGAGGCATTGGAGGATCTTTACACGCAAGATTCGGATTGGAATAAAATCCTCAAAGACATTTCGGACGAAAAAATCGAGCGGGAGATTGAGCTTCAAGAACTTGCACAGGGATTTACTGGCACCGAAGCAATCCCACTAAACCAAATCAGACCGAAAATCAGTATGTTCATGTACACCACATCAGAAACCCACTGGAATTGGAAAAATTGGGTGCAGGTATTTAACGATGAGTATTGCCGTTGCATGGTTAATGAACAGGAGAAAATTCTACTGATAACCGAGTTGCGTACAAGCAATGTGGATTGGACAATCAACCGCGATATTACGGATAAGGTTTGGAATCTTCATATCCTGTACTGGAATACCCAGAAAAACGTTTTCTTCGTCAACACTACTGACAAAGGAATAGCTAACAAACTTGCAAAAGCCGTCTTTAATTCAAGCAGGAGGAAAGAAGGAGAAGACATATTCAGATCCCTGTTTGGAATTAACCGCCTCATGTTTTCGACCGTAGGATTAAAACCAGCAGTTTCTAACCATCACATTCACATTCGGTACAGGATGTTTGCCGGTCTTGATGTCACTAATGGTATTACGCAGGCAACAACCAGTGCTTGCACTAAATCAAACCTTTTTGGTGTTGGATATGAGAATGGCAGTAGTATGAGCATAGGTGGAAAACACGGCGAAACTGAGCCACCCGCGCGGAGTGTTAGAGCCACCGGCGC
>CAYRRA010000303.1:0-2341 GCA_964426355.1 uncultured Anaerolineaceae bacterium | reverse complement strand
TAGTGCCTGAAAAGAAACCATAAAAACACTTTGAAATCAAGGTGATACTACAATAACCGACCAGTGAAGAAAATCAGAGCGTATGATGTACCAGTTGCTGAATAAAGGTGTAACCCATTGATTGTTATGGTACATTCTCTACAAAGATGTCCATTGGGCATTGCATTTGAACGGTATAAGCCATAGCAGACACCAAATCTTCGCCGGGTGAAATTTCATGCGCAGAGTAATCGAACCACAAATGAAGCTGGGTGAAACGGCTATTGCCGAGATAAAGTTGAACCCAAAATCACGCGACGATATCCCACAGATCCTGCGCGGCCTTCAGCATATTTTCATCACCCCTGAGTTGCGAGAGGTGGTATTTGCCATATTGGCAGAGGTGTTGCCCGAGCGTCAAATCGAGGGAAAGACCGTCAAGGCCGACCCGAATACCGGGCGACCCGGCATGACCCAATGGCAAATTCTGGTTCTGGGGGTACTCCGTTTAGGGCTGAACGCCGATTATGATCGAATCCATGAACTGGCCAACGAACATAAGACTCTTCGGAAAATGCTCGGCCACAGTGATTGGGCGGACGAGAGCTCTTACAATCTGCAGACCCTCAAGGATAATTTGCGGCTGTTTACTCCGGAAATTCTCGACCGTCTCAACCGGGAGATAGTTCGCGGAGGGCACCAGGCATTAAAAAAAATGTCGGAAGAAAGCCTCGTCGGCCGTTGTGATTCCTTTGTGGTGGAGACTGATGTCCATTTTCCCACCGATATTAACCTGCTTTTGGACGCCATCCGCAAGGTCATTGAAATCTGTGCGGAACTGTCAGACACCTACAACCTGCCGGGATGGCGGCAACGCCATTACCACCAGCGCCAATGCAAAAGGCAGTACCGCATAGTCCAACGGCTCAAGCACTCCACATCCAAGGACGAGAGGAAACGGCAGCAAAAAGAGCAGGAGATAAGAAAAGCCCATCGGTCTTACCTTGACCTGGCTGAGGTGTATCTGATGCGAGCTGAGCAAACCCGTCAGCATCTCAGCCCGTACGACCCGTTCACTGTTATCCGGTACGGCGAATTGAATGAGTTCATGCGACATGCCCGACGACAGATCGACCAGATCGATCGGCGGGTGCTCCAGGGAAAACGTATACCGCACGATGAAAAGGTATTTTCCCTGTTCGAACCGCATACCGAATGGATCAGCAAGGGGAAGGCTGGCGTACCGGTGGAGTTGGGACTGCGTGTCTGCATCATGGAAGACCGGGACCGCTTCATTCTCCACCACCGGGTGATGAGCAAGACCACCGACGACCAGATAGCCATTGCCATGGTGGGTGAAACCAGGCAGAAGTTCCCTGCTTTGCGTGCAGTCAGCATGGATAAGGGCTTTTACAGTCCGGCCAATCAGGAGGAGCTGAAAATGCGTCTTGATTGTGTGGTGCTGCCCCAAAAAGGCAGGCTTTCGCAAGCTGACCAGGAACGCGAAAGCACTCCTGAATTTATCAGTCTGCGCAAACAGCACTCGGCTGTGGAATCGGCGATCAACGCCCTTGAAGTGCACGGACTGGACAAGTGCCGCGACCACGGCCTTAAAGGATTCAAGCGCTATATCGCCATGGCGGTTCTGGCACGGAACATCCAGCGCTTGGGTGCGGTGCTACGGCAGCAGGAACAAGAGGCTGCTGAGCGCAAACGCGGGCCGTACAAAAAAGCGGCCTGAAAAACCAGACTGATCTAGCTGCAACGTCGATGGCGGAGCTCTGCCCGACACACGACAAGAATGAGAAACATTATCATATGTTGCCGATTTGAAGAAGGAAAATACTGCCGGAATGAATGCCCCCCGCAGTAAATGCGGCGAGGCTGGTGCGAGATTTTCAAAATTTTGGGGTTTTCTGTCAGGCACTATCTACCTATGATCCATATGTTTAAAAATATTATTATTGCACCCAGCCAACGTAGTTTTGTTTTTTTAGTCACCTCAATCTCCTTTTTGTGAACATAGCGGCGAGTTATGCATATTGTTATTATATTTCACAAAGAAACATTCTCTTTTAATTCAATTTTTGCAGTTAGAATGTTGTTTTCGTTCTGACCGTCTAGAAAAATCAGTAGCAATTTGTCATCTGGCAATTGCTTTGATGTTTTTGATGCATTTTCTTTCCAAGTGGTTGGTGCTGCTTTAAGCATTTCTTCAGCTTGTATTGCTATTTGGAATTTGCCGCAGTTAGAGCACTTAAAATATTTTTTATCTGCATGATCAACTTCATAATATTTTGAATTTATGGCACAAAGTGGGCAATTTGCTTCGATATAGTTCATTTCAATCTCCATTTTTTCC
>CAYRRA010000302.1:0-2364 GCA_964426355.1 uncultured Anaerolineaceae bacterium | reverse complement strand
AATCATCCGCAGCCTTTTTTACACCCTCAATGTCCATTCCCTTGAAGGCTTCAATCTGCTTACTCGCCTCAGTGAGTTGGGTTTTCAAACCCTCAATCTCAGTGGTAGATGATTGGATCATCGATTTATGCTTCTCGATATCCTTGCCATGCAGAACGATGATCTTTTCTGCAACGTCCTCAGCTATTCCCAAATCGGTCAAATCTTTTTTATTCATTACCTGTTCTCCTTTTGTCGCACTTAGCCTTTTTACGTGGTCGGCACTCACGCAGTGCCCGGCTTTTTACGCTTCCGGTTAGCGAAATAAAAAAGCCCGCATCTCCCTTTCGGGAAATACGGGCACGTTGATCCTCTTCTCCGCTCAAAGCGGACGTGCTATTCGGATGTCTTTTTGATTATAGCAAATTTATCTGCTTTTGCAACCACCACAAACACCTAACCAGGTGGCGCTTTCTTCTTCCATCTGTCAGCTAATTCAAATAAAACGCCATGATCCCCAGGGAATGGAGATGTGTGATAGTTATCTCCTTCCCAGATTTCATCCGGGATATGTTCAAAAGCCTTGCATTGCCTGTGCTTTGTTTTTGACAAATGAGCACACAGGCCGCAAACAATACTTGCATGAGATGTATGTTCAGTATTCTTTCCAAAGGGAAGCCTGTCAATCTTGTCGTCCATTCTAAACCTCAATAGCTGTGTTCTCGTCTATTGTACTGAAGGTCAAATTGCTTTGCAATGCGTTCAAATATCATGTGATTTATTTGAGCCTCAGCTTCATCGTAGGTCATTTTTCCTGAGTTTACCAGATCTTTTATCTCTTCCCTGGCATCATCAATAATCTTGAACCTCAAAGAGAGATAATCATATAAATCAGGCCAACCAGCCTGCCCAGGCTTCAAACTGTAAGTATGAACAGGTGTTACCGCTCTAATTTCTGATAACCCGTTTTGAGCGGCAAGAGCAAAATCAGCCTCAGAAAACGAATTTCCTATACGTCTTGGATCATTCTCAGGGAAGCCCCACCCAAGCGGATGATTATGGGTCAAAACATTACCGTTCATTTTCGCAAGCTCATCAGGCTCAAACTCAACAGTGTTTTTTTGCCCGTTCTTCTCAAGAACGGTATTTCCTTGCTGGTCAAATATAATAGCAGTTTCATAGTTTTCTTGTGAATAAATTCTTCGTTCTGCTTTGTCTAATTCATCTTCAAGAGACATAGCAGAAGGAACCGTTACGGGTTGCGTCTTTTGCGCTGGAATAACTACAGTTGCTTTAGGTTCAATATTTACCCATTCTCTTGGGTACTGCCTTGATAACCCTGTCTGCCTTACAAGGTCTCTTGCTTGTGCTTGCCATGCCTTCACTTTCGCTGTCTCTGCGCTTGCATCAAACCCAGCCGCTTCAATTGCCCCTACCTGGCGCTTCCAATACCTGATCTTTCGCTCGATCGCTCGCTGCTCCTGCGTGGCCTCGTATACGCTCATCTTCTTGCCGTTATATGTCACCGTTTTATTGGCGTAACTCGCAAGCTCTGCCCTGGAATATGCATTCTCACTGATACCATCGAAGAAAGGATACCAAGAATGCCTGCAATTTATCCCTGAAAGTCCACCTGCCGTACCGTAACCCGTTGAACTCACAAAGTCAGGATATTTTCGGCTGCTCCCGCTCCTGCTGTAAATCTTTCCCTGCCATACCTCATGTGTAGGTCTCGCCCCAATGTGAGCACTCACTTGCACCAGGTCAGTCCCCATTTCATCGGCTCGCATTTGCTGCATCGTACCAACCGTCTGATTTACTCCAGTCAAAGCAGCCCTCCGCATTGCCACATCAAGCTGTTCTCGCCGGCTTGAGTAGTGGATCACACTCAAACCCTTCGATGCAACATCTTTTACCGCTCGCCTGATCGCCGTGTTGTAATCCAGTGCGCCGGTACTGATCTGCATGTACGCAAGGTCAGCAGCATCGATAAAAGCCTGTTGCCCGCTCATAGCGGTTGTCATGGTCAGATTACGCATCACCCCAGATGTTTTCACAAGCCCTGCAGAAAGAGCCTGAGCCATAGCAGGAGACATATTCAAGGGCAGCGGGTTCAATCCAGCTGCTTTGTAAATCGCATCATCAAAACGCATCGCCGTAACGCCCGCACGCTTAAACATTCTCCGCAACTCAGCTTCAGATCGTCCGGTCAGCTTTGATATCTCGCTTAAGATATCCTCAAACAACTTACCGGCTTCAATCAGCCTCTGCATCTGCCATGCCGCCGTTGGTCTTGCATAGTCTAAACCAGCCAACCGCCTGGCAATGTCAGCGATGATCGTATCTGCGAAGTCGTTATACATCCTCACGATATCATCGGTGAGG
>CAYRRA010000301.1:0-2379 GCA_964426355.1 uncultured Anaerolineaceae bacterium | reverse complement strand
TCGGTAGCTCCTTTTCACCCTTTCCCTATTATTTTCCTGCTTCGCTAAACTTTCAGGACTTCCGTGTTCTCCCTTTTTACCGTCCACGGCTTTTTCTTTTAGGGTCAGCAGTTGGGTGGGCGTCAGGTTGTCTGGAGGGTTTTGAAAGGTGTGCGCGGACGGCAAAATGGAGATCGGGTGCCAAAAAGCGGGAGCGTTCTGCCATTGTTGGCAGTCTGTGCGGTATTTTTTCGTCAAAGTGAGTGTCCGTCGGGTAGTATTTTCCTGTCAGGGTATACCCCTTGCGTAACCGCATTCGAAAGTATGCGGATTTGGTCTTGCTCGGCAAGTCATAAGCGTATGATTATTTGAGCAGACGCATCGCGAAGGCAGAGCTGGCGGCGACCGCCTCAACAAAAGCAGGCAGGGAAGAATAAGTTTGCTGATGTTGCACAAACCGATGCAGAACCAGATTTCTAAGGACCGCCAAATTGCCTACGATATTTCGGTTTTTGCTGCGGGTTTTATCCTCGAAGAGGATGGCATCCTTTCGCCAGTGATTGCGTATTTCACAGCCCGCCCAATGGCCTCGAATCAATTGCATGGCCTTTTCTGGGCTCATCTGTTCCAAGCTGAGACTGGAAAGGTAGTAGCTGTCCTCCCACTCTTTTTTCTTGGAGGTTCCGGTTCTTTTTACATGCACGACACTGCGCACATGCGGAAAGTTAATCGCGGTTGCATCTTCAATGGCCACCATGCTTAAGGAACGCGTTTCAATGCGCCCGTGGCCCGCCTCCGTCTGGGCAAAAAGGGGGAGAGATCAAGGGTGAGTTCCTCGGCTGTTTTGAGGCAGGCTGGCTGATTGCCTTTAACTTGGGAGACGAACTCTCCGCCGTTCTCCACAATCACGCAGGCGGTCTCTTTTTGGCAATGAAGGGGATCGGTTGTGATGATTTTGCCATCCCACTTCCTGCCGGCCAGAACCTTTTGGCCCACCTTGAGTTCGCACCGCTCCCCCTCACCCTCTTTCTGGCTGGCCATGGCCAGAGCCTCTGGAACGCCCGTTTCATGATCGCAAAGGCCCAGTACCCCGACGACATCGCCAATGAATTTACCATCCATGGCCAAGGCTGATGGGAGGTCGCCGTTTTCAGCGCACAAATAGGAACAGACGCATTCGGCCAGATTATCAATATCAATGGCTTTGAGCAGGTTGTAATAGACCTTGTAGCCAGGCACACGCCATCTCTTGCCCTTTTTAGACTTGGGCAAAGCCAACCGTTTGCGCTGTTCTTGGGAGAGGCGAGTTCCAAAACGATCAATTTCGCTGATCTGGACTTTCCCGCTCAAAAGAGCCAGGACCACAATGCACAACACGCCGGCTAACGAGAAGGTTGTGTTATGCCGACGGGGATCGGGCACTTGACAAAACAACTCGTGCAGTCCCTCGATCTGTTTGCTTTTCAAAGGCATCACGCCGTGGGCGTTGGTTTGAGCGCCCAAGCGATAAGCCTCTGGCAATTGGGGGCGCTTGATGAGTTCAAGGGCTCCCTTCTGGAGTTCCCTGACCCAAAGTTTCTTGGGGCGATCATGCTGTCTGAAAAACTCGGACCGGTGCCGTTGATAGCCCTTGGTCAGTCCCACAGGCTCCCAGTTCGTGGCCTTGTAACAGGTGCCATGAAAGGCCTCTACATCGGTAAAGCTCTCGGCCAACAGGGGACGATACCCAAATTGTTGTTCCCATTGTTCTGGAAGGACCCGAAGCGCCGCCGCCAAAATTTGTGAGCCCTCATTCGGATGATGACCCTTCAGGTGAGGCAGCAGAAATCGGCGATTCTGGACGATCAGTTTCAGCCGTTCGGTCCTCATGGCACTGTTCCAACCGATGTACTCGTCGCGATCCTTCAAGCGATAACAAGAGGAACCCCAAACCAGCAACCCCACTTGTTTGCCTAATGAATCCACCACCAGCTGACGCAAAAAATCACCGACTGGCTTGGCTTCACCCAAATAATGCTCAGCATCCAATAAGCGGTCAAAGGCCTCCCGCTCTGCCGTATTCGTAACTACGCAAACAGTCAAATCCGTGCTCATCAAACGCCTCAATCTGTTAAGGGTTATGAAAATCCAAACCCTATATGAGCAAGAAGGGTGACTTTTGTCACGCAAAAAATGAAATCATTTCCAGAACGACTCCAAACGGAGCTAAAAGAAAATACCGTGTTAAGCGCAATACTTACCCGTTTTAATACTGGTCTTTTCTCTGTATTGGATTCATAAAAAGCTTCATAATACCACTTTGTATGGTCCGCAATGTCGCGCGTAAGAATACCTTCAGAAGTACTGGGTTCAGGGGGATATACTTCTATTATATCCAAATATACATGTTGCTCATGACCT
>CAYRRA010000300.1:0-2424 GCA_964426355.1 uncultured Anaerolineaceae bacterium | reverse complement strand
AGTATGGTGTAAGGAGTGAGCAGATTCACCAACTCGGGTTGGCGGTTCAGCTCTTGCAGAATGGTGACCACAAAATAATCTCTTCCCTGGATTTTTTGCTCGAAAAGGTTCTGTACATCCACTTCTTGCCCAGCCAGGGTGCGTACATTGAAATCGCCAGTAGAGAACCAGTCTTCGGCTTCTACCCATCCCCAATACGCCAGACGGGCGCCTGAATCCTGCAGTAAACCGACCACAGATACATCCTGCCCCAGTTTTCCCCCCAGGTTTTCCCAAAAGCGAATCTCATTGGAATATTCGTTTCTTTTCAGGGTGACGCGTACGTCCCACGCCTTGATGACGATGAAGAATAAGACGACACCGCTGACCAGGGCGTAACGCAGCATCGGCTTGCCCTGAAGGTGTTTGAAAAGCACTTGCCCTGCAGCGCCCAAGCCCAAGGCTACCAGGGGGATCAGAGGGAGCTGGTAATAATCATGTGTTGAGATATGGTACGCAAAAGTCATGCCGTACACAAAATAGGCACCCCAAAGACCTAGCAAAAAACCTCGCAGCCCGCGCTCTTTGATTAACAGAGAGCTGACCAGTGCGATTAAAAACCACTCGAAACCGACCACGCTGCTCAATTCACCGTTCCACTGGAGAAAGAACACCGGGTCTTTCCATAACTGTGGGAAAAAGCGCAACCCAAATTCGCCTTGCAGAAAGCCTTTCAAAAGGGTTCCGTATGCGTAAAAACCGGCATAAGGAAGGATGCTGAGCAGCGCAATCAGCCAGATTTGTTTATCGCGCAGCATTTGCCGCAATGGACGGGTTGCGAAGAGCAGCCCAATCCACGCCCCGGCAACGAAAAACACAGCAACAGCTTTTACAAAGATTGCTAATCCGCCCAGTATGCCAGCCAGAATGGCGTTCTTCCAGCTTGGCTGCCTGTACCAGCGATGGATTGCCCAGCAGGTAAAGATTAACGAGCATACCAACATGGGGTCAGGTTGAAAAGAGCGGCTGGCGATTGCTCCGTAAGGAAGGAAGAGATAATATACCAGAGCAATCAACGCTCCATCTATCCCAATGATGGATTTGGCTAACAGGAACAACCCCACCCCTCCAGCCATCCAGAACAAGATGGAATACAGCCGCGCTACCCAGAGTACTTCATTGCCGATGACCTGGTATGTCAGTGCGGTCAGGCGCTCGAGAATCTGCGGTTCAGGATGAGGTTCGGCTTTCCATTGTTGTACTGCCAGTTCCCTCTGCCAGTCAGGTACATCGTCTCTTTGCTCAAAATACATACCACGCGCAATCAATACCGAATGCATTTGTCGCGTAGGGTGAAAATCCAGCGGTGCATCAAACAGGTCATATAACCGAATGACAAAACCCGCTCCGAAGACCAGGATCAACAGCGGATAGAGCAGCCATTTCTTGAAGATGAGAAAGGAAGGATGGGTTGTCATGGGTTAACCTTCGTTTGTGTATAAATCGACACCGGAGTCATGCTCCAATTCAAATAGTACACCTGACCCCCCTCAAGGATGAATTCGTCCCCATCCGGTTGAGTACTCAGGATTGCACAGGGGGAGAATGGAGCTGACGGTATATCCTTTGACGCATTGGTTACGTTGATATGTTCCAGGCGATAAGGCTTGCCACTATCTTGATACAGGCTCCAAAAGGGATATTCCCATTCCTCATTTGGAATGTACAGACCTACCTGGTAACACTCCTCGTTTAAAAGATAGTTCACGCCTTCAATATAGGGCACCACCAGGTTTTTGCGCATGATCATCACTTCACGGCGCGGCAGGTTGAAAATATTGTAATCAGCCACGAGGGGTTTGTTTGGGTTGAAGTAGAAAACGAGCAGCACCTGTGCTGCCAGAACGAGACTGATTGCCCAGATGATCCAGGTGCGCGCAGAGCGTTCCATCAGACCGACCAGGGCGCATGATAACGCCAGCAGAGGTAAATGCAGGCGGGGATGCCAGGTTTGCCAGCGTAGATACCCACAGAACAGGAGAAAAGCCGTGAACAACAACAGCCCGTAAACAAGAAAGGTTGGCTTTTCGATCTCTTTTTTCTTAATGAGCAGCACGATAAAACTGATGACAACCAGGAGCAGATGCATGCCGCTTCCGGTGGTGTCTTCATGAAAAGAAGGAGTGCTCACGCTGAAAACATGGTCAGACCAGGTAAAACGTGGATCATTAACTTCCAGCCCCATCCAGTCGTGGGCGCTTTGAATGGCTTGATTGACCCCCTTGTTGAGCGGTTCGACGGAGCCTGCGTATAAACCCAGGTTCCGCAAAATATTTGACGCTGTGCCTTTCAAGCTGAACGTTTCGTTGTGATAGCGAGACACCTCATCCTGAGGACCGAGAGGGTGACCAAAGGTGGCAATGTTGCGGCTGAAATGCGGCAGGT
>CAYRRA010000299.1:1273-2426 GCA_964426355.1 uncultured Anaerolineaceae bacterium | reverse complement strand
GCGTGCAGCCATTGGCGCCAACGAGATTTTCTTTGAGAACAAAGACGGGCGCATCGTGTTGATTTTCCCGCTGCAGGATCGCGTGCTGGTCGGGACGAGTGATATCCGCGTGGATGACCTGGATCATGTGGTGATTGGCGACGATGAAACCGCGTACTTCTTCGATATGGTTAAACACATTTTTCCCGGGATCCACGTTGACCGCTCTCATATCGTTTACACCTTCTCAGGTGTGCGCCCGCTGCCTTATTCGGATGCCAGTTTTACCGGTCAAATCAGCCGGGATCACGATCTTAAAATGATCGAACCAGAAGGCAAAGTTACCTTCCCCATCCTGTCGATGATTGGCGGAAAATGGACAACCTTCCGGGCGTTTGCAGAACAGGCGAGCGATGTGGTGATGGACCGGCTGGGGTTGAAACGCAAGGTATCTACAGACGAAATGTCCATCGGCGGCAGCGAGAAGTATCCAAAGAGTGAAGCAGAAAAGGAACAGCTCTTTAAAAAACTATTGTCGGAATATGCGCTTGAGCGGACACTTCTCCAAAATTTGTTCGATTTGTATGGGATGAAAGTGGTTGAGATTCTACAAAAGAGCAGACCGGAATCGCTAAAGCCGCTGGATCATTGCCCTGAGATCAGTGTGTGTGAAATCGAGTACCTGGTTCGTGACGAAGACGTTCTCCATCTCGATGACCTGATCCTGAGGCGTGTTTTAGCAGGAAAATTGGGTAAAGTCAATGCGGATGGTTTGCAGGAAATTGCCGAGGTGTGCGCAAAGGCTTTGGGCTGGACACCTGAAAAGACGAAGGAGGAAGTGGAGCGGTTCGCAGAGTTGCTGCGCGTTGAGCACAGGATGGAGTATAACCGTTATATCGGGTGACGCACAATCGTTTAAATGTTCACTACAGGAAGGAGCAGTATGGGCAGGCAGAAGGGTCGTGATCTCAGGAAAAGACAGCGCAGGCGAAAGAAACTTCACGAGTTGAGGATTAAGCTGGGTGAAACGGAATCGCAGAAAGAGCGCAACAAACTGATTGCGAAAATTCACAAAATTACCGTTGAACCGGGCAAGAACCCGGCTCAGGATGGATAAAAACCTGTCTGGTTCATTGCGTCAATAAATGCGCTTCTGTCCGGTCGGGCAGAGCGG
>CAYRRA010000299.1:0-1173 GCA_964426355.1 uncultured Anaerolineaceae bacterium | reverse complement strand
TATTTTTGTGATTTCTTTAGGCTAATTTTCTTTTATTGTGAATGTTTTTATTGTATGATAGTAAACAATAGTAATTCCTGATGTTTTCATACTGAGCTTTTCGAGGGATAGCCGCACATCAATTTGATCTTTTATGATGAAATTTTACCCATGGAGACAATTAGATTACTTTCCAGGCTTTGTTGCAGCACTTAACAGGCGAGGTGAGATCGTCTGGCAAAACAAGGCATGGGTTGACCATGTCCAGTTGAAGCAGCCAGAACCCTTACTCTCGGTCTGCACAGGCGGGCTGTTTACGAGCCATTTGGAGAAATGTGCACAAGGGACAAACAGACAACTTGCAGATGCTGTGGAAGGGATCAAAGCGGTTTTAGAGGGTGACAAAACAACTTTTCAACTGCAAGGCTATTTGGCAGCGACCCAAATCCAATCCTCTTTTCAATTTTTTGTTACCGAATCCATCGATCCCGAAATAACGCTTGTTTACCTGATCGACACAGGTCAGCAGGCGGTGCTCAGCGACCTTTCCCCCCATTCTGAAGGTTCAAAAGCCCTCCCGGTTCCCGCTTCTGCTGATGGCAGCATGAGCCTTCTGGTTGATTCAGTTGAAGATTTCGTCTTTACACTGGACATGGAGGGGCGTTTTTCTGGCGTGTATGGAAAATGGCTGGAGAAATACGGCTTCAAAGCAGATGATTTTGTTGGTAAATCGGTGGCTGATGTGCTTGGGGGCACGAATACCCCTGTTCACGAATCAGCCATTGAGCAGGCATTACAGGGCGAATATGTGCTATATGAATGGATGTACCAGGATGAAAGCGAGGTTTATTTTATCCAGAACTCTCTTTCATTAATCTACAACAGGAATGGTAAACCGGTTGGTCTGGTTGGGATTGGCAGAGATGTTACCAGTCAGAAGCAGGATGAGGAACAAAACCGGCTGCTGGCAGCAGCGGTGGAGTATGCTGCCAACGCCGTGGTAATCACCGATGAAAATATCGTTTATCAGTATGTGAACCCGGCTTTTGAGGAAATTACCGGATACTCCAGCGAGGAAGTGGTTGGACAGCGTGGCAAGTTGTTGTACTCCGGGGCTCACAATGCAGCTTTCTACAAGGAGTTAAGAGAGACACTCGCAAAGGGAAAAATCTGGCGCGGTGAGTTTCTCAACCG
>CAYRRA010000298.1:0-2450 GCA_964426355.1 uncultured Anaerolineaceae bacterium | reverse complement strand
CCTCAAAAAGCAAACCACCATTAAACATCCAGATGGGCTGGACATTCATTTCAACCGTTGTCACCCCTATCGGAAGGTGACAGGTTGCACATTTTTGCTCAAATGCCTGTTGATATTCAGGATGTTGTTCGCTTTCGGAACGTACAGAAGCCAATTAATAAGGGTCACGAGCTGCGTTCGCCATCATAGAAGCGCGCCAATCGCTGTCGATAGGCACCTCCACACCGCTCTCATCATGCATCTTTTGATGGCATGAACAGCATTCGCCTGCGGTAGAAAAGAAATCGCCCTATAATTTTGACAAATCTCTTGAGAGAGATCCAGTTACGGTCTCGTTGCTTTCAGGTGCCGTGTAAAGATAATTGGCTTTTGTTGGGTCTGCTGTATTGTCGGCTACATCGGTTTTGGAAAAACCTCGAACAGGGGTACATCCGGTTTAAATAAAGCACTTCCAAAAATACTGTAAGCAGGATTCCTGGTGAACGTTTCATGGGGAAACTTCTCCTTATGCTATTGAAGGCGAAGCAGTACTTTCCCTTCAGACCAAAGTTTCTCCAATTGATAATAAGAACGTTGATCCGGTGTGAACAGGTGCACGACAACGTCGCCAACATCCAGCACAATCCAACCATCCTCTGGATGCCCTTCAACGCGCGAGCTGATTTGATGCTTTTTTTTCACAGATTCAGCCACATGGTCTGACAGAGCTTCCAGCATCCGAACACTGCTGCCACAGCAGATGATGAAATAACTTGTGAAATCCGCAATCTCCTGAATGTCCAACAGAACGATACCTTCCCCCTTTTTTTCTTCCAATGCCTCCACGATTGTCCGTGTTATTTCACTTGTATTCAGAATCACACCTCCTTTAAAGGTCAAATTTGCTTCATTCTAGCATACTTCGTTGAGATTGTTGGAGAATTTTCTACTTAAATGAAAATGAGGCAATTTTACTGTAGCGTGCCCCAGAAGGGTGCAAATCACTGCGAAAAAGATGAATCGCATCGACAAGAATCGTCCCGATATTACCAATGGAAGAGTTTCGGATGAGCTGGCTGATGGCTGCCAGGTCACCACTGGAGGCGTAATTGGCAATCCTTCCCAACGTCAAATGCGGAGAGAAACGGCGCTCCTCTTTTTCGAAACCCAATTGGCTCAACTTGAGTTCAATGGAACGTTGCAATTCAATCCCTGTTGGATCAAATTTGCTGCCTATCCAAATCACCTTGGGGCGTTCAGGCTTAGGGAAAGCACCCAGTTCACCAATTTCAATCTTAAACGGGATGATTCTTTCAAGCAGGACGGGTAAAGTCTGTTTTACGAGCATCGCCTGGTTCTCATCGATCTCACCCAAGAACTTTAATGTGATGTGGATGTTTTCAGCCGATGTCCAACGAATGGGCAGATTCGAACCCTTCCTCAGACCGTTCATAATCTGGTTGATATCCGTGCGAATTTCAGAAGTAAGGTCAATTGCGATAAACGATCGGATCATCCGTTGACAGCCTCTTCTAAATGGAAATATTAAATCAGTATAATCAGGCTAAATTTCCATGTCAAGCGGAGATCAAGGGGTTGAATGTATTCCAGAAAAAACTATTCTCAAAAATGCAAACAGGTTTCCTGAGTCTATACAATTGCCCGGATTCATGGTATAAAACAATTGAACCCTGCTGTGTTCGTGATGTTGCATCTTCAGTTTTGAGCCAACACCTTATTAAACGGGTTTCTCATTCCGTATCAGTAACACGATAGGCTAGAGCCAAGGTGACGCTGATGGATAGGAACCCACCTGCGCAAGCAGGTTCAAAACTCCGCAACACACGGCATGGCGGGGGTTCAGTTTAACAACACAGGGTACGCCGGTAAGCAAACCATCATAAATCAGCATTCAAAGGCAACACCGATTGGTGTTGTTCCATTTCAAAAAGTACAATGTGATGAGCGAATCTTTACATTGGCGGATTACCCTGATAACGGAGGTACGAATAGATGAGTAAAAAAAGACCAGTGGTATTGATGATTTTAGACGGGTGGGGTTTCAGAGATGCAGCCGAAGGTAATGCCATTGCGCTGGCAAATACACCCATTTTCGATCAATGGCGTAAGGATTATGAACGCTCCCTTTTGGATGCTTCAGGAGAGGCAGTGGGTCTGACAGACGGTCAGATGGGAAATTCAGAAGTAGGTCACCTCAATATCGGCGCCGGACGGATCGTTTACCAGGATATTTCCAAAATTGACCATGATATTAAAACCGGTGAGTTTCTTAAAAACAAAATATTGGTGGATGCTGCTGAATACATAAAGAAAACCGGAAAGCATCTGCATCTGTTTGGTCTATTCGGACCCGGCGGCGTTCACAGCCATAACCGCCATTTGTTTGCGCTGATCGAGATGGCACAGAAACACGATATCATCCCTATACTCCACCTCATTACTGATGGGAG
>CAYRRA010000297.1:0-2470 GCA_964426355.1 uncultured Anaerolineaceae bacterium | reverse complement strand
GATGGCCTCGGCCACGGCCTCCTGCGGGATTTCGTAGGCGGTGGGCGAGATAGCAGGCATCGGCGCGGCGATCGGCAGCGGGCACATCCTCGAACAGGACCGGAGGGCTTCCGCGGCTCTTCAAGTAGCGAGCCGAACAATTTTCCTTGATTCATAGTTGAATCCCTATCTTTTCTGCAATTTTCCTTGCAAGTTCCTTAAAATCTTTTCTAGCATCCTGGACCGCATTTGCATGACTGCCGATGGCGCCATCCGCAGAGGTCAGGTTAAATATCGGTTTTCGATGTTCCTGCGCCATGGGGATTAAGCTACGATAGTGCTTGATCGTGGCCAGGCAGTATGGATCATCTTTCTGCTTGATGGTTGTGCTGGATACCTTGCTTAGAACAGCTTCCCGGTAGACATTAGGAATACGGTTTACCCACTTGTCGTAAGCCTTCACAGGCCTGTCGAGTCTCACGCTATGCTGCTGGCAAAGGTAGCCGACAGATTGCATTTTGCCTTGAGGGAGGTAAAAATCCGCATAGTTGTTGCTTTCTGAAGATTTTTCCCAGTTATCCAATCTCTTTTTCCACAAGCTCTGCCAGTTCTTCAAGGTAGGCCCCAGGTTTTTTAAACCTTGCAAGGAGAAGAGGTCGGCTCCGAGAGGAATCACCACATAATCTGTTGCGATAAGAACTGATCGATTGATTGCCCCCAAATTCGGGCCGATATCAACCAAAATGATGTCTGCCTGAACTTTTGCTGCCGCCATCTGCATGACCTGCCAAAACGAACTCAAAATACGCATTGGCCGATAAAGATTATTATCTCCCATACTGTTCGGCCATTCATTTGACAAAGCATCTTCATACCCGGAGAGGCTTACATCCCCCGGCAGCAAATACAGATCGGTCGCAACATTTTGTAAGGCAGGCTCGGCAATATCACCAACACCTGTCAGGGGCTTAACGCACTGATATATGGTTGAACCTGGATTATGGTTGTTCCATATCTTTTCAATCTTATCCTCATCAAGGAAGGCAGCAGTCAGATTGGCCTGCGGATCAAGATCTATAATGACAACCCGTTTTCGAAGACTGGCGTACATCCAGGCTAAATGGTAAATAAGAGAAGTTTTTCCGACCCCGCCTTTGTTGTTGAAAAATGTCAATACCGGTGGATTCATGCCTTACCTCTCAATATGCAGACAACTGCACTTTGGTTGGTTTCAAACTCAAGCTCAGGGTTACCGTTTTTTGCCATCTCTCTTCTTGCCGTGGCAATGCCTCTGCCAAAAGCTTGAATAAATCCGAAGGTTTTTAACACGTCACCAATGTTTGGGTTTCGATAATCCGTAATTCCTGGCTCGCCGAAATTTTCGCTGGTCACGTTGCCATACGGACCGCCTGGGCTGTTAATTTCTATACGATCATTAAACCAATACACTCGAACAGGGGCGTTCGTGCTTTCATAAGTTCGATGAAGAACAGCGTTATACAGAATCTGTTGAAGTGCCGACGGAGGAAAAGGCATGTCAACCTGATGTGTTGCTGCTGAGGTTATATCAACAACAGTTCGATTGTGCGCCTTCAATTTTTCCTCAGTACGACGCAGCATCTCGACAAAACCTCCCCCTATGTTTTCTTCATCAATCACGGGGTCAGCCAGTTCGGACCCGTCAATTCGTAAAAACTGAATATAGGCGCCTGGTATAAAATCCTGAGGTGTCTTTCCTATCGATAAAAGACCCAACACGGTGGGCGTTGTGTCATCAGGCGAGACAATCATTTTACATGAAGCCAGCCGCTCCTCATAAGATCGATTATTCTCTTCCAGCACATCTGCAGCAAAGGACGAGGGAAGGTATTCATTTTCAAAAATTGTCCTGGAAAGATCAGTAATCTTTGCTGAAGGTACAGGATAAATATCAAAAGGCAGGTTTTTGTATCTTCTTTTTTCAACCAGAATACGTTCTTCCTGTGCGTTGGCAATTGAACGGCGGGGACCAGTACGTATCCAGATACGACCATCGTATTTCACTGGCGGCATATCCGACGGCATTACCGTAACGACCGCCATTTCCGAACCTTTTAGCACACGTTTTTCTACTGAAAGAACAGGCAGGGGCAAGATATTACCATCGGTTTTCATGTCGGCTAAAGCACGCAACAACTCGTCCGTAATGGGTTCATTTGAAGGTGACCCATCATCCCAAGCACCAATAAAAAGCACACCCGGCTTGTTGTGATTTGGTAAGTCATTGGCAAACGCGCAAACTGCCTGACGACCTTTCTTTGGTGTATCACCCTTGAAGGATTTTTTTCGTTCTGCGAGGTCGGATTCCGTATCATTCAATAGTGCTTCTAACTCCTGATCAGAAAATTTTTTCATTTTTTTATTGCCCCTTATTCCATGACGATCCGAACTTTAGCAGGGTCCATGCCCTTGATGAGCTGATCGATGTACTCCTCAAAGCGTTTCTTCATCT
>CAYRRA010000296.1:0-2474 GCA_964426355.1 uncultured Anaerolineaceae bacterium | reverse complement strand
CCAGCAAATGGCCCTGCGAGCGACTGATGCGCACCTATCGCGGCGGCCCCACCCGCGCATTGTGGGGGACGTTGGTAGAAAATGAAGATTATTTTCTTCTCTCCACCCTAAATTCCCGGCCTATTGTAACGAGACAGGCGGCATAACACCAAGTGCGGTGTATAGTTCCATTTGACGATTTGTTGTTTCTCCGACCTGTAGTCGTTGACCCGGCACTTCAAAGCACTCAATGATGTCGAACTCATCCAGGATCTCTTGCAACGTATGGTTCTTGAACAGATTGTTTTCCTGCATCTTCCTTGTGATGTAGGACAAAAAGATAAGTGCGATGAACTGCACAAAAAGCTTACCATCCAGACTTTGTTCCGATGAGACCGCCAGTCTGCGCAGATTGAGTCGCTCCTTGAGGTTATCGAAGGCCTTTTCCACCAGGTCTTTGTTCCGATAAATCTCCAATGCTTCCCGGGGTTCATTGATTTCGTTGCTCAACAGCGAAAAATATCCGTAATTGCGTTTGGCGCCGGCCAGGGCCTCTTCCCTGGCAACAACTTTTGTGCCTCTGGCCGGTGTGCTTCTCACCTCAAAATATTTGGCATACTGCTTCTCGTGATCCGGATGCCGCTGCCCACTTTCCAATTCCGCCTGTAAATCGGCCAGACGGCAGTTGAAGGTCATTTCATCCTCCAGAGCCCGCTCCGGAGAATAATATAAATGAAGGTACATCCTGCGGTCTGCTTGAATGGTGTCCCCTTTATAGGGGCGTTTCTGAACGTAATCCCAGGTTATCGGCAGGCAATGCATATATAGTTGGTAATCCTGGCTGAAGTGGTTCCAACCCCGCATCGTGTCACGTACCGTATCCAGCTGTGTTTGCACAAGTTTCAAAGACAGCCTGGCGGCAATCAAAAACTTGATATGATGCCTGTATAGCTCGTTGATGTTGGCGGCGCTGAAAAAACCTCGATCCAGGACCACCTTGATCTTCTCGTAGCCTAACGTTTTCATGTCAGCCAGCAGTTTCTTAAGGGTTTTCACATCAGGAATATTGCCGGCCAGCTTTCGATAATAAAAAGGCAACCGGGATTGTTGCCCGAACAGCAGGCTCAAATTGATCTGGGCCAGATGCTCATGGTCCTTATTCTTTCCGTATCGGACCTGTCTTAGGCTCCTTGAATAACTGGAAACAGAGGTGCTGTCATAGGCCAGATATTCTTTCTCGATCCGACGTTTTGCCTGAAGACTGAAAAAGCGCTGCCTGGCCTCATCACTAAGAGAGGCGAACAGTTCACTGCTTCTCTGGGACGGGATACTTTCACGATAGGGATGCCAATGCGCGGCCGCCCAGCGATTAAAGCGGCTCAAAGGGTTTCTGTCTTCCAAAATCAGATAATAACCGATGGAAAGGATCTGCCGGTAACATTCTGGAAAGCATGTCTTCAGATCCGCGGTTACGCCGGTCTCTTCTCCGATGAGGTCAAAAAGGTATGTGGCCCCGTAAAAGCTGCGTTTCGTCCGGGTAATTGGTGCAGGTCCACGCCTGGCGTCCTGGCTTGCTTCCGGCAGTTGCCTTTTCCGCGTGGAAATGATCTGCTGTGTCTGGGGATCCACCTTCCCTATACATTTACGTTTCGCCCGGGACTGCTTCTTTTTCTTATCCCAATAGGCAATTGACTCGTAAGCATAGGTCACGCCCGTCTTTTTATTGGTCTGATACACAATGGCAGCCATATACGGTTTCCTCCTGTTATCGTTACAATTAGAATATTTTGTAACGATAAAAAAAGCAAGAGAAATCGTATATGTTTACATTATTTTTAAATAGTTATCACCGCATCATCGTTACATTAATTCGGGAACTCAGGCTCCACCACACGGGGGTTGGGGACCTCATCACCACCAGCAGATTCACCAATTCACTTTGTTCCACCATCCTGTTTTTTTATTCTTCCCCCAGCTTTCCGCTGGGTGCATAATCTCCTTTAATCGGTGTAATCTGTGGATAAACCAAAAAACCATCCGCCCGATCCCACCCAACCGGCAGTTTCTCTATAAACATTAACCGCCCCCCCAATCATTCCAATCCATTCATTCCTTTTTCTTTTTTTATATCCCTGCTTTCATAGCCGGCAGCATCATTTCCCATAATCTGTGTAATCTGTGGATAAACAAAAAAAGGGGGGGAGCCGAAACAGGGATCGGAATACCCACCGACCAACGGCATCGTACCGTCATCAGGGCGGCCACAGGGGCCAGGGCAGGCACAGGGGCCTGCCCCTACAATAATTGGTCCCATACCCATTGCGCGGGATTGTTGTAAATGGGGACGGGGGGCACCGCGCATGAAAAAATCCTGGTGATCAAATCCAACGGCTGCTTTCAGCCGCATACCACCCAGGAAGCCTACCGCGGCTGGCTAAACGAACGCCTCGAGGCGCTGTATAACGCAGCCGACACCTATAATGCCTGCCTGATCA
>CAYRRA010000295.1:0-2492 GCA_964426355.1 uncultured Anaerolineaceae bacterium | reverse complement strand
AACCGCAAAGCTTGTCGAAGATGCCGACCGGCAGGTTCTTTCGGGTGAAAAACCTTTGGTCGATATGGAATATGCAGGAGAGCGAAAAGGCGAGAAAATCTGGGAGCGAGATATCAAATTCCCTATTATGTGGAAAGATGGTACCAAATCTGTAGGTGGGATAGGAATTGACATCACCGAGATGAAAAATGCGCAGATCAAGCTTGAGGAAAACGAAGCAAAACTGCGTGAGACAGAAGCATGGTTTCGCACCACGTTGTACAGCATTGGCGATGCAGTCATCACTACGGATTATCATGGACATATACGCCAGATGAACCCGACAGCAGAACAATTGACCGGATGGAGAGAAAGCGAGGCGGCAGGAAAACCACTGGAGGAAGTTTTTTGTATCTTCAACGAGGAAACTTCTCAGCCGGTTGAGAACCCCATCCGTCGGGTGATTGGCGAAGGGATCGTGGTGGGGCTGGCAAATCACACGGTACTGCGTGCACGCGATGGCAGTAAGCGTCCGGTTGTGGACAGCGCGGCACCCATCCGCAGTGAGCATGGCAATATCATTGGAGCGGTGCTTGTCTTCCGTGACCAATCTGCTGAGCGTGCGGCTCAGAAGTCCCTCGAAGCCAGCGAAGAGCGCTACCGTAACCTTTCCGAAATGATTTCGGATTTTGGATATGCCTTCAACATTCAGGAAGATGGTTCACTGGCAGTTGAATGGATTGCGGGTGCGTTGGAGCAAATCACGGGTTATACTGCTGGTGATTTGTCTACAGGTGATACCTGGGTGAAGTTATTTCACCAGGATGATACCCCTCACCTTCAACGGCTGCTTATAGATTTCCTGCAGGGCAGGCAGATGGTCAATGAGTTCCGCATCAAAACAAAGGGCGGAGACAGCCGCTGGTTGCGTACCTATGGACGCCCAATATGGAATGATGACCACTCACGCATCATTCGCATTATTGGTGGGGTGCAAGATATCACTTTGCGTAAGCTGGCTGAAGAAGCCCTGCGGTTGGAAGAAGAAAAATACCGCCTGTTGTTTAACAACATAGCGGATGCTATTTATGTGCTTGATGATGGGGGATATTTACTTGACTTCAACGATGCTGTATGCAACCGTTTGAAATATACCCGCGATGAGCTAAAGGGAATGCATTTGAGCAAATTCGTTACACCCCAAATGGCTGCGCGGATGTCAGAATTGCTCGATACGATCAGAAAAACCGGCTCGATGGTTTTTGAAACTTCAAACCGAAACAGCCTGGGAGAAGTGATACCGGTTGAAACCAGCGTCCGGCGGGTGAATTACGATGGACAAGAGCGCTTTCTTACCGTTTCACGCGATATCAGCGAACGAAAACGCGCTGAGAAAGTAATTAAAGACAATGAGAAACTGTTAAGAAATATCATCGACAGTTTACCGGAGAGCATCTTTGTAAAAGATCAAAACCTGCATTTGCTGGTCTGCAACAATGTGTTTGCCAGTGCAGTCGGCAAAACGCCGGAAGAAATGGTGGGTAAAACCGATATCGAGAACGGTTGGGCGCCGGAATTTGCCAGCCGGTTTGAAAAGTATGATCGCATGGCTCTTTCTGGCAAGAATGTCTTTGTTTCAGATGACCCCAGCGATGACGGTGAGCATGTCTATGAAACCATTAAACTGCCATTTGAGGATGACGCCGGGCAGATAATGGGTGTCTTGGGGATTGTTCGTGACATCACAGAACGAAGAAAGATCGAAGAAGTACTGCGTGCCAGTGAACAACGTTACCGCTCGTTGTTTAGTTCGATGCATAATGGTTTTATTTTGCATGAAATGATCTACGATGACGAACGTAAACCGGTTGATTTCCGCTACCTTGAGGTCAACCCTGCCATTGAAGAACTGCTTGGGGTTAAACCCGAAGAGATTATCGGAAAAACTGTGCGTGAAAGACAACCAGAAAATGCTTCCTATTGGATTGAGAAGTTTTCTCGTGTCGAACAAACCGGAAAACCTTTGGTGCAAGAGGAGAAATTCAGCGGGAAACATTTTGAATATGTTGCGTACAGCCCGCAGGAAGGGCAGTTCGCGGTTCTGTTTACCGATATCACCTTGCGTAAACAGGCAGAAGATGTACTGCGTGCGAGCGAGCAGCGGTATCGCACGCTGTTCAATTCGATGAACAGCGGTTTTGCCTTGCATGAGATTGTGCTGAATGAAGGTGGAAAACCAGTTGATGCCATATTCCTGGAAGTCAATCCCGCGTATGAGGCGCTCACCGGTTTGAAAGCCGATGAACTGATTGGGAAAAGCATGTTTGGTCCAAAACCGGGCTGGCAGGTAGGCTGGCTGGAGACTTATGCCAGGGTGGCGCTTACCGGTGAACCGGGATATTACGAAGATTATGCGCCCAGCCTGGGCAGGTACTTTGATTTTGTGATTTACAGCCCCATCGAGCACCTTGCCGCAACGAAAGCGCCTCTCAAAAAAAATGTCCAAAGACTCC
>CAYRRA010000294.1:0-2501 GCA_964426355.1 uncultured Anaerolineaceae bacterium | reverse complement strand
CATTATACCAAAAAGCATGAGGCGAAAGCTACTGAAATCTCAAGTCTGTGCAAAAAAAACAAAACCTGCCCGGCGATTTTCACCGCTGAGCAGGTCTGTACTCAATCGCTAACGCATCTCAGTTATTTGTTTACCTGGAAGGTTTTTATCCCTTTTTCCAGGTAATCCCGAATCTGGTTGGCAGCAGCCAGACCAGCATTGACATTCGCTTCTTCCGTCTGTGCACCCATCTTCTTGGGGGTGAAGAAGAACCGACCTGGGTATTTCTCGCCAATTTCAGCCGCACAGGCTGGGGCGATATCCGAAAGATATGCAAAATCTTTGCGGTCTTCAAATATCTTCAACAACCCGGCTTCATCGACCACCTCGCCGCGTGCTGCATTGACCAGTACCGCGCCTGCCGGCATGCTCTTGAGCAAATCGTAGTTAATCGAGCCAACAGTTTCAGGTGTTGCGGGAATATGGAGAGAGACATACTGGCACAACTTGAAAAGTTCGGGGACCGATTTTACCGGGGTTACCCCATCCTGCTCAATCACGTCAGCCGGGATGTAGGGATCATACGCATAAACTTCCATTCCGAAGCCTTTGGCAATCCGGGCAACATTTTTACCAACATTGCCGTACGCATGTAAACCTAAAGTTTTGCCCTTCAACTCGCTGCCTGATTTCCCGTTGAACATGTTGCGGGCGTAATAGACCATCATACCCAACACCAGTTCAGCCACAGCATTGGCATTTTGCCCGGGGGTGTTCATAGCAACCACTTTCTTCTCGGTGGCAGCTTCCAAATCGATGTTGTCATAACCCGCACCAGCGCGCACCACGATCTTTAGATTTTTCGCGGCATCCAATACCTCGCGTGTTACTTTGTCACTGCGGACGATCATCGCATCTACATCGGCTACAGCTTCGAGAAGCTGCGATTTTTCGGTATATTTTTCCAGCAAAACCAGTTCATACCCAGCCGCTTCAACAATTTCCCGAATGCCATCCACCGCAACTGGAGCAAATGGTTTATCCGTAGCAACTAAAACTTTTGTCATCGGAACCTTCTCCTTTTTTCTAATGGCTTGCTTCAAACTCTTTCATACAGGCAACCAGTGCTTGGACGCTCTCCAGTTCGAGTGCATTGTACAGGGATGCGCGGAAGCCACCCACCGAACGGTGTCCTTTAAGCCCCACCATACCGCGTGAGCTGGCGAACTCAAGGAATGGTTTTTCCAGTTCAGCGTATTCGGGCTTCATCACAAAGGTAACGTTCATGCGCGAGCGGCTGTCTGCTTCGGCTGCACCAACGAACAATTTATTGCGTTCAAGCTCTTCATACAGCAGATTAGCTTTTGCAGTATTGCGTTTTTCCATCGCAGCCAAACCGCCTTCGGCTTTGACCCATTTCAATGTTTCGAGGATGGTGTAAATACACACAACCGGTGGCGTGTTGTACATGGAAGTGTTGTCAAAATGGGTCTTGTAATTCACCATGGCAGGCAGCTTCCGCTCGACCTTGCCCAGGATGTCTTCTTTCACCACCACAACGGTGACGCCTGCCGGCCCCATATTCTTCTGAGCACCAGCGTAAATCAACCCGTATTTGCTTACATCCACGGGGCGGCTGAGAATATCAGAAGACATGTCTGCGACCAACGGAATCGGTGAAGCCAGATCCTCCAAGATTTCGGTCCCGAAGATAGTGTTGTTCGTGGTGATGTGGAAGTAATCCGCATCGGTGGGGATGGTGTACCCCTTGGGAATATAGGTGAAGTTCTTATCTTCCGAGGAAGCAACCACTTCAACCTCACCGAAAATCTTTGCCTCTTTAATGGCTTTTGAAGACCAGGCTCCGGTGTTAAGATAAGCTGCTTTTTTGTTCAGGAGGTTGTAAGGGACATGGAAAAACTGAGTGCTGGCTCCACCACCTACAAAAAGCACCTGATAGCCGGCAGGGACCCCCAACAATTCTTTAAAAAGGTCAAGCGTCTCAATCATGACCGCATCGAATTCTTTGCTGCGGTGCGAAACCTCAAGGATGGAAAGACCGGTACCCTTAAACTCTTTAATCACTTCAAGAGTCTTGTCAATTGCAATTTGCGGCAAAATAGCTGGACCTGCATTAAAATTATGCTTTTTCATACACATCGTTCCTTTCCCAGGCGATTCTTTTTTTTAAATTTGTGGAATTCGCATACCTGTTGGCAATTATAAATCAAGATTACCATAACATACACCTCCACGCATAGATAAAAAGCATGTTTTTTCTGATGAACATCTCACTAATTTTAATAACTTCCGCTTAACCCCTGGCTCTCAATTTCCCCTTGCTGATCAGGGTTTCCAGATACTCTCGGTCGGTTTGTGTGAGTTGTACATGTTGTTTTTTCATTCTGCCATTTTCCACCATTTGGCAGTTTTTGTCAAAATGTTCGCCAATTTATTTCACAATGTGCTAAACAGGAAATTGATGAAAAAATGATCTGCGTGGGAAAAAGGGAGAGTTGAGA
>CAYRRA010000293.1:0-2509 GCA_964426355.1 uncultured Anaerolineaceae bacterium | reverse complement strand
TCCTTCGCTGCGTTCTGGAGGACAGACCAAAGGTTCATTTTCCCGGTTATACGCTACGCTATATCCTGTCATCCCGAATGAAATGAGGGATCCCACAAACGCGTGGTTCACACAGCGCTTGCTGAGGGACAGTTGTCGCCTGGTGATATTTCTGAGGATTCCTCGTTAACAAATTTGCATAATCGTAGCATTTTTTTGCTATTCCATTCCCATAGATATTTTGCTATACGCCATAAATTTATAACATTGTCATATCAACACACCGATTCTGGCATTGGTCTAAATGATATACCTTTTAAGGTATTTGTTGCTACAATATTCCAATTTCAGGTTATTTTGTAATTAGATGCGCTTTTAATTTTTCTCTTGTCGAAAAACAACTGTTTTTACGTTTTTCTGCATCTTATCGGTTTTCGCCCACTGTTGAAAAAAAATTCATCAGGGGTAAAATAACACAAATCTAATCAGTGGGTTGTTATTACCCGTATTGTATTCAATCAAGTCAGTGTTCGGGAAAGTGTGTAACAGATGGGTTTTTCTGCCGAAACACAGAAAAAGGAGGTGGGGCTGCATAGAACAAGCCTTATTTAATATACCAATATAGAAACTATTCTTGATAATGTCAGGAGGAATAATGAAAGGAAAACGTTGGTTAATTTTTAGCCTGGTTGTGGTTCTAATTGCATCGCTGGCGCTGGCAGCATGCCAGCCTCCCGCCGAGGAAGTTCCTGCCGAGGAAGCACCCGCTGAAGAGGCTCCTGCCGAGGAAGCCCCTGCTGAAGAAGCCCCCGCCGAAGAGGCTCCTGCCGAAGAAACACCCGTGGTTGGCGGTACACTGGTTTATGTCAACGTTGAGGAACCGGACACGCTGGACATTTATAAATCCGGTTTTGCAATTTCCTCAATCGTCACATCCTATATCGGCAGCGCTCTGGTTGCCAAAGACGCCGATGGACAAATGGTGCCCTCCCTGGCTGAAAGCTGGGAGATTTCGGAAGATAATCTGACTTATACCTTCCACCTGCGCCAGGACGTCAAGTTCCACAACGGCGAACCCTTCACCGCCCACGACTATGTCTGGACGTGGGATCGCTGCCTGGCAGAAGACTTTGTCTCCCCGGTCTCAGCTTCCATGCTGGCACCTTTTGTCTCTTATGAAGCCACCGACGACTATACCCTGGTGCTGACCCTGGCTGAACCCAGCTTCTACACGCTCAGCAACCTGGGTGCGTCTGATTATCTGCAGCCGCTCAACAAAACCGCTGTGGAAGCCGCGGGGGATAACTACGGTCTGGGCACAACCGCGGTCGGCGTAGGTCCTTTCATGGTCAAGGAATGGATCCAGGATGAGAAAATCGTCCTTACCCGCAACCCTGACTACAACTGGGGTCCCGAACTGTTCGAAGGCAGCAATACCGGTCCACGCAACGTTGAAAATTTCGAGATCCGCATACTGCCCGACAATGCGACCATCCTGGCTGGCATGGAAACCAATGAACTGGGTCTGGCAAGCGTAAAAGCCAAAGACCTGCAAACCGTGCGGGATACCGGCTATTACCAGGTATTCGATATCCTGCCCACCAATATCACTTATGTACAATTTAACCATCAGAGCCCCAAGTTTGCCGACCTGAAAGTGCGCCAGGCGCTGAACCTGGCTATTGACAAGGAAACCATCCTGCAGGTCGTTCAGAGTGGTCAGGGTGTGGTTGCCGATGGTCCGCTTTCTCCGGCAATGGTCGGTTACGATGAAGCAACCATGAAAGGCAGCGGATACGGCTTTGACCTGGATGCCGCCAAAGCGCTCATGGAAGAAGCCGGCTACACCTACGGCGATGACAACATGCTCCTCACTCCGGAAGGCGAACCCTTTGCGTTTACCCTCCTCACCAGAGCAGATGAGCAATCCACCAAACTGACAACCGTACTGGTGGATATGTGGAGAGCGCTCGGTGTGGATGTGACCATTGAACAGTTGGAGTGGGGCACCATGGCGCCGCTCGTCTTCGCCGGAGAATATGAAGTCTGCACGATGGGTATTGCCTGGCCCGATGCGGATGTATTGCATATGGCATTCCACTCTTCCAACATCGGTGGGATCAATTTTGCCTACTACAGCAACCCCGAACTGGATGAGCTCCTGGTGCAAGCCCGCACCGAAGTCGACCCTGCCGCATATCAGGAAACCGTCAATGCCGTTTTTAAACTGATTGTCGATGAGGCGTTGATGGTTCCACTCTTCACCCCTGTTTCCTTCCTCGCACTCAACAATGACTTCCAGGGAGCCGTGATTTCTCCCTTCATCGGTTTGATCGAAACAGACCTGTACTACGTCGGCGATTAGGCTTGCTGCAAGCAGCCGTTTTCTGTCAGTCGATAAGATAATTGTAAAGGGGCTGCCCCACGATCCATGAGGGGCAGCCCCTTTACGTCGAAACAAAAGAAAGGACAGTTACGTACCGATATGACCACTTATATCATCCGGCGACTGCTGATGCTCATCCCGGTC
>CAYRRA010000292.1:0-2535 GCA_964426355.1 uncultured Anaerolineaceae bacterium | reverse complement strand
TTTGTAAATATTCGCTGTCTGTCCGAGAGACACGCGGAAGGTTGATTAGTTTTGTTACCCCATCAACCAGTTTTGCAACCTCGTCACCGAATTCATTGGCGATTTGTTCCAGTGACAAATTGGTGTCTTCAACTGTGTCATGCAGCAATCCAGCGATAATCACCGCAGGTGGAACGCGCAAATCAACAAGTATGAGTGAAACTGCAATGCAGTGGCTGATATAAGGTTCGCCTGAGATGCGTTTTTGTCCACGATGGGCTTCTTCGGCAATATGATATGCCTTCATGATTTGTTCCCGCTCCAACGAGGTGAATGTCTCAGGCAGATTGGACAATAAATTTTCAATTTTCATATTGACATACCTGTCACTGTCGCGAGAATCTTTATAAAAAGTGGTTCCATCTTTCACACTTGAACGATTTCATTCAGTCATCTTTAGCATATCCAATGTTGGAAAAAGCAAAATGATCTTGCCTTTACCACGAAGGTATTATACCCTTTTCAGTCAAATTGGAGCTCAAACGGGATTTTGTAATGCAGGTCATTTAACTCTTTTACAGGCTTGTCTGGCTTGCATGTCCATCGAGCCGTTGCAGCAAGTTGGCTAATGTAACATCTGCAAGGGAGTTAAGAATCAAATCCGCTGAACTAAAGTCTAAAAACCGGGTGATCTCATTTGGGATGGCAACACAAGTCAACCCCGCTGATTGAGCGGAACGCATCCCATTGATTGAATCTTCAAAAGCAATGGCTTCATGGGGTTGTACACCAAGACGCTTTACAGACAATTGGTATAGCGCAGGATCAGGTTTTACCTGTTCTACGTCTTCAGCGATGCAGATGCTGTCGAAATATTCAAGTAGTTGAAGTCTTTCCAGATTACCATAAACCCAATTCCGTTTGGAACTGGATGCCAAACCAATCTTCAGACCGGTTTGCCTGGCTGTTTCAAGATACTCAATTACTCCCGGAAGGGGTTTTTTCTTCTGTGTTTCATTCCAGGATATTTCATGCAAATCTGATTTCACCTGATCCTGATCAACCGGTTTGTTTGCTCGTACTTTCAATGTTTCATAAGGATTAAAGGCTGCATACGTGGAACCGACACACAACAGCCATTCTGACAACTGGATGGTTGCCCCATGCCTTTGATAGATTTCTTGCCATGCATAAAATTCTGGCGTTTCAGTATCCAAGATTAAACCATCGAAGTCGAACACCAATGCTTTTATTGTCATTAAATAACGATTAACCTCCTGTCTAAAAAATTTAAAATGGAAAATGGTAGCTGTGTAATCCTAATTCTTCTTGCATTATCTTGATATCTTTTTGCAAATCTGGAACAACGGGAATACCTTTCGAAGGAAGAATTTGCTCCATTTCAAATTCTTTTTCTCCGGCAGTGAATATTCGGTCTGTTCCCGGAGCTTTTTTGGAGCTACGTAGTTCTCTCAAGATATTTCCAGTATTTTCTTTGAATGTATCCAGATCGATGAAATTCGCGATATTAATTGCCATAAAGAAATGACCCACCTTAAAGGGTTGCTCTTTACCTTCTTTGTCAAAACCGGTCAACTCACGCAAGTAAGCACCGTTTTGCAACGAGGAACAGAGGATTTCAACGATGGTTGCCAAGCCGTATCCCTTATACCCGCTGTACTCTTCGCCGGCACCACCCAATGGGAGGAGGGCTGCCTCGTCTTTGGGTAAGGCTGCAAGAATTTTGGCTGCATCGGTCATCGATTGTCCATGACTGTCTGTGACCCACCCATCCGGTAATGGTTTTTCGATGCGGCTGTAAACCTCGACTTTCCCCCGTTGAATGATGGATGTAGCTGCATCAAATACAAATGGGCAATTCTCGTCAGTGGGTGCTGCAAAAGCAATTGGATTGGTCCCCAACATGGGTTGGACGCCAAAGGTTGGGGATATGGATGGGCGTGCGTTGGTGAAGCTCATCCCGATCATGCCCGCTTGAAGTGCCATATTTGCATAATAGCCATCGATCCCGAAATGGGTTGAATTGCGAACAGCTACCGACCCCATGCCATACTCCCTGGCTTTATCGATTGCCATTTGCATTGCTTTTTTTCCAATTACCATTCCCATGCCGTGGTTTCCATCGATAACCGCTGTGGTTGGGCTCTCACGGATGATCTCGATATTTGTGACAGGTTTTTGTTTCCCGCTTTTAATCCGGTCATAATACATTTTCAAACGCTGTATGCCATGCGATTCGATCCCACGCAAATCAGATGCAATAAGCACATCGGCGCAGGTTTGGGCATCTTCTTCAGGAACACCTGAACAGGCAAAGACATCGACAATGAATTGCCGCAAGGTCTCTACCGGGATATTGACAGTCATCGTGGTCATCATTTCCTCTCCATCCTGAGCAAACATTGATAAGCCATCTAGGCATCATTCACAAAACCAAATCTTATCATAATTTAGCTGGTATCAGTGAGGATGGTCTGAATGGGGTGCACTAACAAGTTGTAGAATCACGTAGCCAAAGGCAAAGAGCAAAGGGTA
>CAYRRA010000291.1:0-2543 GCA_964426355.1 uncultured Anaerolineaceae bacterium | reverse complement strand
CACCCCGGGTGTTACCCGGCGTCTTGCCCTGTGGAGTGCGGACTTTCCTCAGCCCGGCGAACCGAACCGCGATCACCCGACCGACCTGGGATTTTATCTTACCGTGATTTGGTCGTGGGGTCAAATGGTTGCCTGTGGCAAAAAAAACAAGCGCCTGTCAATCCAAGAAGAACCTGGTGTTCACCCCCACTGTGTTTATTTTCAATATCCCAAGACTGGTTCAGGCAGCGGACAGGTCAATTCTGCCTCAGGGTGGCGCAGGATGACAGTTTCTGTTTCTCCGTGGATGATGACTACATAAGCATTGATCCAATCGCCCTGGTCGGCACATCCCAACACGGTTACATCTGAACTGTGCGGAAACACCTGAGGCGAATCTTTGATTGGCAGAATCACATGGGTCGAAAGACCGCTTGTTATAAACCCAAAAGTGAGACGCGGGTATTCTTTGGCTTGCAATGGTACGATGTATCCTGGCTCGCCTTGACCGCCAAAGTAGAAGCGAGGGTAAAGCGCCCTTCCCTCTAAGATAATTGATTGAGGTTGCGCGGAAAATTCAATCAACCCTTCCGAATCGATACCCGGAAGAGGGAAATTGTTTTCGATGATTGAGGTCATGATTTCCTCACGAGATTCAGTGTAGCGTTGCGGTTCCACCATTTCTGAGATTGGCACCAAAGCACCCACTGCCAGGAAAGCCAACCCAATCAACAGGCATTTGATTAACGGATGTTTCTCTTTTGGCATGGGGGCTGCCTCTACCGTGGAAGAAAAGGAAAAACCGAAAAATTGCATCAGCCAGAAGGCAGCCTGAAAGCAGCCTGCGAGGAAATAGAGAAAGAGAAGCCAATCAAATGGCACCAGGTATCTCCCACCGGAGGTACGCGCGATTGAGTTGGATGCCAGGTAGGTGAAATAGATGCCCAAAGGCAGCAATCCAACAGCACCCCATTGCTTAACCGCGGCACCGATACCGAGGGAAACGAGGGCTAGATTGAGAAGGATGAGAACCCAGCTTCCCGGATGCAACTGTCCCTGCCAGTTTCTATCCCAATGGGTGCCTGGCATGGTGGTGAGGGTCTCAAGGTCATGCAAAGCCAAATGGTGGGGCAGTTCCAAAACACTGGTGACAATATTATGGAAAAAATGCGAGATGATGACCTGTCCCATCTGTCCTGATGCGGTTTTGGGTTGTAACACCGTTGCTGTTCTTGCAGGAAGATGGGTTCGCGCCGGTTCTGAAAGCGAGTTCAGATAAGATGGCTGCGGTTCGCTGATTGAAAGAGAGGCGTCTGGCAGTGAGGTATCCGGTAATGAAATATCCGGCAGGGATACATCTGGCGAAACTGTTTCGCTAAATGAGGGCTCTATTGTTTCTGATGCAGTTGGGGGGATGACTTCTTCCTCAATTGACGGCAGGTAACGGTTTTCCCAAACGGTGCCAAGCAATGGAATGAGCAATCCAAATGGTTGCCCGCCATAGATTTGTAATCGAATCGACCAGGGAACGATACTGACGACGATCATCAATATCAGCAATGCGCTGTTCCAAAGCCATTTTCGAAAGGACTTGATTCCGAACACGACCAGGCTGATCAGAACTAATGCCGGAAGGAAAGCCCACATGTTATGACGGATCAGCGTGCTTAAACCCAGCAATCCTCCCACAACCACTGTTTCCCAGGGGCGGCTGCCACGGTTTTTTAGCCATTTAAATGACCAAAGGGTGATCAACGCGATAAATAACGAAACAGGCACTTCGCTCATGAGAATCCGACTGGTGGATGTCGATATCCAAACGGTTGCGGAAATGGCATTGTACTGTTTGAAGATGATCATCAATGCCAGCCCCAGACCCAGACCCCGGCTGTGGAAGGATTTTCCGAGCCAGTACGCGGTTACGGGCAAAAAAGCCAATGCCATGACCTGTAATGTGACCACCCAATTGAAATTCTCATCTGCGATAAAGTTGAGTAAAACCAGAAAGGCGGAGTAGAGGGGCTTATCAACATACGCGCCGCCGTTCAGACCCTCTCCAATTAATGCCAGTTGCGCAGAGGTATCATACAGGGCGGCATCGGAATAGGGGTAAAACACCTCATTGGGCGGGTAGGGACCGGGGGCAAAAAAGTTTTTCACCTGGGGTACCAATGCCCATAAAAGAACGGCTGTGAGCCAGACCAGGAAAGCTATGCAGATGTCGATGCGCCTGGGTCTGGTGATGAGCAGGTGATGGAGAGCCTTGTGAATATCCGCCAGTTTTGCGAACAGGATGGTGACCACCAGACCCAGCAGGAATGAAGCGATGACCTGGATGCCGAGCACCGGCACACCGATTTCATTCCACAACATTTGATCCGGGATTAAACCCCAACCGGTAATCAGGATCACGCCCAAGAGTGCGCAGCAGATCAGAAAAGAAACGATGGCGGTAATCCATATCGTTTTATTGGAACGAAGCTCATTCAACAAAATCGTGTATCGAAAGTCCCATCGCCAGATACTAAAGAAGAAGAAATGTTGGAGACTGGCAAGCATCGCCC
>CAYRRA010000290.1:0-2563 GCA_964426355.1 uncultured Anaerolineaceae bacterium | reverse complement strand
CAGGATACGGCGGAAGAGGAACCTAAGCATTTTCTTGCGCCTGCATCTTTTGCAACAAAGCTTCTAAAGCCTCTTTGTGGTGTTTCTCCAGCGCTTTGCGGGCAGCCTGGCTGTCTTTTGCCTGGATGGCATCGAAAATCTGCTGGTGGATGTTGGATTGCTCACCCGGCTTGCTGTAGAACATGGTCGGTTCGAACATGCAAAGCCAGATGCGCCCTTGCAGCATTTTGAGAATTTCGATGATCAGGTTTTGATCACCCGGTTTGCAAATTTCCAGGTGAAAAAACCAGTCTGTTTTGACTGCGTCATAAAATAATTGTTGCTTTTCAAGTTCCTGGATTTGCTGCAGGATGCTGTGGAGTTTATCGAGGATTTCATCGGAATAAGCATCCTTCTCGATGGCAGTGCAAACTGCATGAGTTTCCAGAAGGCTTCTCATCGAATAAAGTTCGCTGGCATCCTTTTGGGTTAAACGGGTGACAAAGGTGCCCTTTTGAGGGATGATGGTGAACAAGCCTTCGATCTCCAGTTTGCGGATGGCTTCGCGCAGAGGGCTGCGGCTGATGCCAATACTTTTGGCAATCTGTGCTTCGTTGACCCTTTCACCTGCTTTTAACTTTCCACTAAAAATGGCGTCTCTAAGATGGTTTTCGATCAACTCCACCCTGGTTTCCGGCATTTGTATCGATTCAGTCCACTCCATGCAGGTTCTCCTTATTAAGTCGAATGTATAATGTCGACATTCGATATTATAGAAAAAAACAAAAGACATGTCAATAGCGATTCGGTTTTTTGCAGGTGTCAGTACGGTTAATCGTCAAGATTTTGGGTGAAATGTTTTATAATTGAACCGGTCAGGCTCAAGGTATTTCCCATTACATATCTTTGTCTGATGACCTTCCCCGAGGAGACAGATTGATAGATGAAGGAAACTGTAATAGGATTTATACCGGAGTCCGTGATGCAACAATTGCGTAATTTCCGGCGCAAGACGGTTTGGTGCATGCGACGCCTGGCAGAGTCTCTTGGCTTCAATATTGTTCGCAAACGCGATTATTATTCACCCATTCCCACTGAATCTGAGTTATTGCGCAACATCCAGCGGTGGAACCACCCCAGCGCTATGAAGGGGGTGGATTTTGACCTGGAATCCAACAGGAACAAGCTGTCTGAATTGGTGGATGGATACCTGGATGAATTTTTATCATTACCCGACTATATCCAAAACCAGTCGATAGGGTTTGGTCCGGGTTACACCGAGCTGGATGCTTTTGTGCTCTATGCAATGGTGCGGCATCATAAGCCAGGCAGGTACCTGGAGGTCGGCAGTGGTTTATCCACTTACTATTGCTACCAGGCAGTGCAAAGAAATAGTCAGGATGCGCAGTCACAGCCGACACAAATCACTTGTGTTGAACCTTACCCCTACAATAAGCTTTATTCGATTCCAGGGATTAATATCATTAAATCCGAGGTTCAAAACGTCGATCTCAGCCTTTTTGAAACGTTGGAAGCCGGTGATTTCCTTTTCATTGATTCGTCGCATATCCTGCGCATTGATGGGGACGTGCCATACCTTTTCCTGGAAGCGTTACCTTGCATAAAACCGGGTGTCATCATTCATATTCACGATGTGCCATTTCCGTACAATATCCCGTATCCTGCTGAACAGTGGGTTATCGGAAAAGCCAAAAACGCTCCATATTGGCCCGTATATTGGAATGAAGCCATGCTGGTACAGGCATTTCTTGTATTTAACCATGATTTTCAGATTACACTTTCTACCCCATTGATTCGTTTTCACGATGAGGGGTTTCTGAAGGGTCTCTTGCCGTTTTATAAATCGATTGAGGATGAAGCCAATACCTTTAGCTCGCTCTGGTTGACACGATTGCATTAAGCCGCGAGAGCGATGCATCTTGCTGATGCTCCACTTGAGGTTGGTTCTTTTTCAAATGCTTTTTTGTTATCAGTGGATTTCAGGCTACCATCCATTTAGGTCTGTACTGTAACGCTTCCGCCAGGTGCTGTGGATGGATGGAATCGCTGCTGTCCAGGTCGGCAATGGTGCGCGCTAGTTTGAGAACGCGGTGGTAAGCACGCGCAGACAGTTGAAGCTGGGTCATTGCGGAGCGCATCAACCGGTTGCTGTCTTCATTGAGCTGGCAGAACTGGTGGATCTGACTGGAACGCATATTGGCGTTACAGATCAGCAGGCTGCCTTCGTTTGTACTTCCCTCAAAACGGTCAAGCTGACGAGTGCGTGCTGCTTCAACCCGCAAACGGATCTCATGAGAGCTCTCACCAGTTCGTTTATCACTGAGTTTGTCGTAATCTACGCGCGGTACTTCGATGTGAATATCAATCCGGTCGAGCAGTGGACCGGAAATACGTTTCTGATACTTGGTTACCATGGCTTGTGAGCAGGTACAGGCTTTTACCGGGTCTCCGTAAAAACCGCACGGGCAGGGGTTCATCGCAGCGATCAGTTGGAAATTGGCAGGGAAGGTAAGCGACCCGGATGCGCGGCTGATGGTAACCACTTTATCTTCCATGGGTTGTC
>CAYRRA010000289.1:0-2695 GCA_964426355.1 uncultured Anaerolineaceae bacterium | reverse complement strand
GCCATCAGTCCCATGCGGTGAGCTGCACCCCCTTCTATTACATAATCAATCAACACACCCTTCCCATTGTCGAGATACATCTTCTTCTCAAGTGAATCAGGCACTTCAAGCAAGGCTGCATTTAACACTCCCCTGCGAGGAAGCTCGGGATGCTGGGCATATAATAAACCCGCGAATAACATCAGGCAAACAATCATCCATTTTTTCATAACTCTTACAATCTTTTGCTCAAAGAGGAGGCGTCCCGGACCACAAAATTTCCATAATGAAAGAACCCCTGGGTGTGAATCTGTTTTTAAGAGTAAAAAAGTAAAAGGCGCAAAAGACTTTTGTTTGCGCCTTTTACTTTCAGAGACTTAATGCATCTGGTAGGTTTTGGATACGATTTTCCAATCATTCCCAAATCGGTAAAGGCTCAGGTAGTCTGTGAAAATTTTTGTGTTTTCGCGATACAACTCCAGTTTTACCATGGCTGCATCTCCCGTTACATCAATCTCAAGGAATTTGCCACTTACCTTAGGCTGGTTCTGCAATGCCGGATTGGTCTTCCGCTGTTCAACCCGCTCAATCCAGGTTTTGATAGGCAGTTTGGTTAGCTGCCCGTCGCGATTGATGAGCATCTCGAAATTGCTGTGAAAACCTGCTTTTACCGCATCCATGCAACCCATATTCTGAAGGCCATCGATGTAAGCAGAGGATACCACCTGGCGTATGGCTTTTTCGGCCGGCTCAGGACTGCCTGCCATGGTCATTAACGGAAGCATGGCAAGAATTAAGACAATCAATTGTTTTTGCATCATTGTATGATTTTCATGGTTATACAGTGATGCATCCGCCAAAACAGTGCCATACTATGTAACTAATGGTGAAACAGTCTGTTTAAGAAAGAAAAAGGGACAACACACGTCCGCAAACGAACATTTGTTGTCCCAAATCGAACAGCTTATTCAGCAGGCCTATTCTCTCTTGCTTCTTTCCCTGGTCCAGGTGGTCTCTCTCCCCAGAAAACGCATCCCTAAAACAAAACCTTTTAGCTTCAGTGTGTTGTTTCCGTCCAGCCAGAAATAGCTGTCGTAGGTCTTGCCGTTCTTAGGATCGTAGATGGTGCCGCCCGACCATTCTTTCTTAGACTCATTATAGGTAAATCCTTTGAGGATTTCAAGGCCAATAAGAGGGCGGTTATGCATGGCCTTGTCGGGGTTTTTGTCGTCTACTTTAGGCCTTCCCTGATCGTTCAGGGGTTCGTCGAGCCAGACTATTCTGCCGTAGTACTTGTTGTCCGACTTTCTGATGATTTCAATCTGGGAGTCTCCGTCAACCGTTAACCAGAACCCGACAACCTGATTTGCCTGTGAAAAAAGCAGGCTGGTCGAAAACAGCAAAATTGCTGTGAAAAATGCGCGTTTCTTTGTCATAAAACTTCAATTTGTTTGTGATACAAATGAACATCCGGTTTCCCGCCAGGAGAAACCGGATGATAAATGTACGAATTAAACTATTTTAAACAAGCGTTAAAAAAACAAACTTCCGGATGTTTAGTTTCGGAGCTCCGCTGCGATGCGCTCTACTTCACGAAACACACGCATGAAATTTCCAGACCAGATCTTTTCGATATCCTTCTGTGAATAGCCTCTTCTGACCAACTCCAGGGTAATATTGCCCAGTTCACTTACGTCATAACAGTCTTTAAGGCCTCCGCCACCGTCAAAATCCGTTCCAATACCCACATAATCTATACCGATCAAATTCACGATGTGGTCAATGTGGTCAACCAGGTCAGAAACGGTAGCCTGATTGGGGGGATATTTTTCATCTATCTCACTCCATTTTTTTCTTACAATGGCCATTTCATCATCGCTCAGATCTTCGAAATTGTTATAAGCCTGGCGAAGGGCTGCAAAAGCAGAATCCCGTTCAAGGTTGGGAGGGAGGTTCTTCACATAGGAGCTAAGCACGCAAAGTTGAATTACACCTCCATTGGCGGCAAGGGTTTTCAGCATTTCGTCGTCGAGGTTCCTGGGATGTTCGGCGATGGCCCTGGCGTTGCTGTGAGAGGCAATAACCGGTGCTTCGCTGGTTCGAATTACATCATAAAACGCTTTATCTGATGCATGACTAATGTCAACCATCATACCCAGTCGATTCATTTCCCTGATTACCTCCCTGCCAAAAGCGGACAGACCGCCATGTTCCTCCCCATCCCTGTCGGTTGATGAGTCGCAAATTTGGTTGTTGCGGGAATGGACAAGCCCAAGGTACCTGGCGCCAAGGTCATAATAGGTTTGCAAAATGCCAAGGTCTTCTCCCAGGGGATAACCATTCTCAACGCCAATGTAAATCGCCCTTTTCCCCTCTCTTTTCAATCGATAGGCATCGTCAGGGGTGAGGGCAATTTCTGCCATATCAGGATGTTCTCCAACGGCCCTGTAAATATGGTCAAATATAACCAGCGCCCGCTGATGGGCAATTTCATAAGCCTCCGGGGTTCGGCTTCCCTGCCCCAGAAAGACAGCAAAAAATGCTGCGTCCAATCCACCTTCCTGCATACGGGGAAAGTCAAGCCGGCCTCCCCTGTTTCGGGGGTCGTTACGCACCCCAATGTCGAAACCTTCCCGCATCAACATCAGGGGGGAGTCGGTATGGCTGTCAAGGGTAAGAACTTTGGCATGAATGGCTTTGGCTTTTTTCTGAAGGC
>CAYRRA010000288.1:0-2782 GCA_964426355.1 uncultured Anaerolineaceae bacterium | reverse complement strand
TCGGGCCGTGGATTTGTAAAAACAAAACCACAGCCGGGGCATTTTTCAAGGCTGAAAACCCCATTGCTTACCAAATAATCCCGACATTCGATAAGTGAAGAAAAGGGTGGGTTGCCCTGGCAAAGGGGACATTTTGTATGATGGTACATTTGGCACATGCTTTGTTGCCTGTTTTGGGTTACAAATGTACGGAAATCAACGCATCCGCAAAAAAACCCTAAATTAGCGACAGAAATCCTCGGCAATGAAAGCAGTATTCAATAAAACCTTTATAAGAATAATGACGGTGGCAATAATTGCCATGCTGCTTTCGGGTATTTTGTTTATGCTCAGACATCAGAAAATTGATTTTGAGCAATTGGCTGTAAATTTTCAGTCTGCATATGTTGAGCGCGACAGGGAAATGCTGCAATCCCTTGCCCATATGAAGGACGTGCATATTCGCTACCAGCACAAAGAGGCTCCAATGGATTTCCTTGATTGGCTGAACGAACAATATGAGAACAATGGACTGGCACTGATGATCCTGCACAATGACTCCCTGTATTTCTGGTCTCATCACGCCATTCCGGTTGTAGAAGAGGAAATCCCGGATGCAGCAAAGGGGGTAATTCGCCTGAAAAACGGGTGGTATTCATTCCGGCAGACCGAGTCCGGGCATTTCAGGTACATCATATACAGTGTGGTAAAATACAGTTACCGCTACCAGAACCGCTTCCTTACCAATCGCTTTCACCCCCGAATGGGCATTCAGGAGAGGTACTTCTTTGTATCGGACAAAAACCAGGAAGGGTATGCCGTTTATGACAGCGATGGAGATTATTCCCTGTCATTGGTTCCCAGAAGAGAGGCCGGATCATCCAAGAGCAACCGCCTGATGGTGATTGTTTCGGGTCTGCTGGCCGGGATTTCTCTGGTAATGCTTGTGTATGTGCCGTTTCGGTACTTCTCCCGCTTGTTTTACAGGGGAAGGGAGCTGATCTCCATATTGGGATTTGTGGGATTTATGGCATTGGTCCGAATGCTGCTGTTTTATACTTCTCAGCCGGCAGTTTTTTATTCTTCGGAGCTGTTCTCTCCCTCGTTTTATGCTACCTCGGGCCTTTTGCCCTCTTTGGGAGACTTGTTTTTTAATGTTATGATATTCAGTGTAATATCCTTCTTTTTATTTTCTCACCTCAGATCGTTTGCTTTTAAGGTTCCAAGAGGGGGATTGCTGAAAATTGTATTGAGTTTTGGATTGTTTGCAATCATTTTCCTATTCTGTTATATGGTTGCCTTTCTGATACGCTCCCTGGTTCTGAATTCAAATCTGAATCTCGACGTAAATTTCATTTTTAACCTCGACTGGTACAGTCTTGTGGGGTTTCTTACCATAGGATTCATTTTCTTTTCCTTTTATTTTCTCAGTCTGGTGATCTGCAGGGTTGCACTCAATCTTTTGAAAAGCAGGGGGATGCTCTGGTGGGTTTACCTGTTTTCGTTCGTTATTCTGATGCTGTGGCAGTGGGCATTTCTCGGGCCGGAGCCCATTCAATGGTTGTTATTTTTGTCTGCCATTCTGGTTTTTGAAATGGAAAGGCGAACCAATTCTCCCCAGGGTGCCTTTGCCGCCCTGATCATGGCTTTGTTCCTGTTTAGTGTCATTGGAAGTTATGCCCTGAATCGCAACAACAAAATCAAAGACCTGAACCAAAGAAGGGCCTTTGCTTTGCAACTTGCCTCGGAGCAGGATCCGGTTGCCGAGTTTTTGTTTTTCGAAATGGAAGACGCCCTGTTTAACGACCATCAGCTAAAAAACCTTGTTTGGCTTGATCCCTATAACGAAGCCGCGGTTTACCGTTACCTTGTCCACCATTATTTTTACGATTACTGGACCAAATACGACTTACAGGTTACCATTTGCGGGCCCAGGGAGCAATTGATCATCAAACCATCCAATCTTCAGGTTGACTGTGCCTGGTTTTTTGAGGACTATATCCAATCCTTTGGAAAGCCAACCATCAGTGAAAACCTGGTCTATCTTGACAACAATACCGGGCGAAACAGCTATATTGTTCGCATTCCCATTGGAGAATTATCATCTTCCATGCAGCAGGATGATCAGGCAGGTCATATGCCTGCTTATATGCTGATGCTTGAGTTCGACTCCAAATTTGTTGAACGCGACATCGGTTTCCCGGAACTTTTGATTGATGAAAGAATAGACCTGGGAAGGGATGCGGTGAATTACTCCCATGCCACCTATAAGAACGGAGTGCTGATAAACAAATTCGGGTCGTTTCAGTACAGCCTGAGTGCCAATGTCTACCAACACGGAGACCGGCAGTTCGATGATTTTGTTTCAGATGGCTATCACCACCTGGCCTTTCATAAGGACGACGCAACGCTGATACTTGTAAGCCGTCCACGTGAAACCACACTGGAGCAACTGGCCCCGTTCTCTTATTTGTTTATACTGTTCTTTATCCTTGTGGTGATCTTTTTCCTTCTCACAAGCCGCAGGGTGGTATCACGTATGTTGATGCTGAATTTTAAAAGACGGGTACAGGTGGCCATGATAGGCATTGTTAGTGTTTCCGTATTGGCAATCGGAGCAGCATCGGCCTGGTTCCTGATCAGCATTTCAGAAAACAAAAACCGCTCTATAATCAGTGAAAAATCATATAGTGTATTGGCCGAAATGGAGTTCTCCCTGGATATGGCAGGGGTGTTTTCGTTTGATGAAGGCATGGAGCTGTTTCTGTCAGATTTGTTGCTAAAACAGGCCAATATTTTCTTT
>CAYRRA010000287.1:0-2785 GCA_964426355.1 uncultured Anaerolineaceae bacterium | reverse complement strand
ATGTTTTTTTGCAGCGAAATTGAGCGCGATGCGCTCAATTTCGCTGCAACTCTTTATTCCCCGCCCTGGGGTGGGGGGGTAGGGATAAACCTTTTCCATGCAGAAAAACTGAAAAGTCAGGTTTCCCGCAAAATCACATCGGTTGCTTTTGCCGGGTGGTACGCTATCTAAAAAAACAAGCCGAACCATTTTTTGACTCTATAAAACAAACTTCTGACAATTGCATTACCGGTAAAAAACTGTCATAATAGTTATAACCAGAATCAAATCCCACACATCATCACCGGCACAATTCAATCTGGGTAAGATCTGCTCTTGGGGCGAAACAGTATCAAGGACACCCTCTTTTTCTTGCGTTTCCGAGGGTATTAAAGCTTTGTTCCGGCACCCAAAACCAACCAGATGGTATTTTGATAGACGCAGGATAAGATAGGGATCTTTTCTGATGGAATCAGAAAACCGCGAATATGCGTTTTGGGCATGTGAATATGCGTATTTTGCATTACGACAGGGGCGTTATGGAGATGCGAATGCGTTGGCAAGAGAAGCCGTTCGCCTGGCATCGGACTGGGAAGTCCCGTGGCTCATCCTGGCAGCCAGTAGCGACCCCGAAAACAGCATCACATACCTGAAGACTGCGTTGGAAATCAATGCCTCCAGCCCGTACGCACGCCAGGGTATGCGTTGGGCTGTTCATCGGCTGCGAACCTCGCAAGCTTTTCTCCAGGTCAATAACCCGTACGCACCCTACCAGAAACCGGCAACTCCGTTATTCGATACAGCCGAAAAAATTTCCGACGAAAGGCAAATCATCGTCGAACGCGGAAAAAAGCTGCTAAATAGAAGTTCAAACACAATCGCTTCATTTGCAGTTAACCTGGTCGTCTTGCTGCTCTTCATGCTTGCCAGCCTTTCCGTCGGTCACCTGGTATATTCGGGCAACAACCCAAACATGCGAGAACAATTCCCGCCCCAATATACCCCCAATCCATTGTACATTGTGGATGTTCCTTCAACCTCTATTTTTCTCAACCCCTTACCGGCGAGCACCCCGTTGATACCACTCACAAACGAACCACAACAGGTGAATACAGAGCAAACAAATGAAATCGCATCGATGCTTGCCACCCTGGAAGCGGAAACCCCAGCAGCGGACCAAAAACGCAGCTTCAGCCAGCTTTCCGCGTATCTATCCGCACAGCAGGAGCAAATACTCAACCAGGTGTGCCAGGACTGCGCTGTTGAGGCAAACTGTTATCAATCAAATGGTCAACCGTGTTCTTCCGTTGAAGAGACAGCCTGGCTTGTTCCCATCCCAGAGGGCTGTGAAGTCAACACCAACATTGGGTATGTAATGATGGCATTTGAACTCATCAACCAGCTCAGAGCCAATCTCAATCTCAACAGGCTGGTCTGGAACGACCAGCTTGCCCTGGCTGCTTCCAAACACAGCGTGGATATGGCGTGCAACCATTTTTTTGCACATATCAATCCTGACGAGGCAAACTTCTCCGACCGGATCAGCGCAGAAGGGTATATCTTTACTGCGCTGGGCGAAAACATTTTCGCGGGTGATGATATCTATAACTCCCCTGCCGCGATGTATCGCGCCTGGTTTAACAGCCAGGTTCATTTTCAAGTCATGATTCACCCGGTATTTACCGAGGTGGGGATCGGGTATGTGTATTGCCCGGTCAGCCAGTACGGCGGGTATATCACCGCCGATTTCGGCTCGCCTGAATGAAGGGGTTGCGGCTCAAAACCAACCTCAAACCACGCAACCTGCCTGAAAACGCCGCAGCTCCCACCTGTCGGGTCACGCGGTGTTGGGTTGCGCTTCTTATGATTCAATATTCAGCTTTTCAAACATTTCTTTGATATTCTTGAAAAGGGCATGATCAAACGGATAGTGTTGCCTGTTGGCAATTTCAGATGCAAGGAAAAAAATCAAGTTGTATAGGTTCGATAGAGTTACGATCACATCTGCAGAGTCATATTTTGCAAAACAACCCTGCAATTGCTTTAATACTCCAGGGTCCATTCTGGACTCTAAAAGTCGTCCATCATACATGATATGGTTAATGTTCTTGTTCGTAACTGCGTTATATATTTCCATCAAGGTCAGCAGGCGTTGCTTCATATAGCAGTTGATACAATGGACCGCTGACCAAAGTTCATGCCTTTTTACTTTTCGAATAGCCCATATGATGTGATACAAAAGATCACTCACGAGAGTCTGTAGTTCAGCTTCTGTGACCCGAGGTAATTGAGGTCCAGCAACATCCTGTATGGATTTTTGAAACTTTTCCTCCAGGCTTTTTTTAGAATCTGAGTAAATGATGTGATATCCACACGCATAAATGTTTCGGGTTACCTGTAATACATCCTCCAGGCGGCTAAAAGGGAAGATAGAAAAGTCAATTGCCTGAAGGTCATCATAGAGTGGTCGCTTTACATACCAGACCAACTGTTGATGCTCCAGGGTAACAACTTCTTGGGTGATACAAATTGGCGTTCCAAATTGATGTAGCCATTCATCACAATCGATGAGTGCAGGAGCATCTTGTACCAGCAAAAGCAGATCCAGATCAGACCACTGGTCTCCGGGATACTCCACTCGAATCTGAGAGCCGATGACGATTGCAGCGTGCACATTCGGGGTCTGAGCTGCCCATTGAACGATCTTTTTAACAGTCGATTGATAAATATTGTCCATCGAGTTATTTCCTAAATACGCCTGGCGGCTTGTATCACCCGCGTGTGGGAGGGGCAGGGGAGGGTAGGG
>CAYRRA010000286.1:0-2791 GCA_964426355.1 uncultured Anaerolineaceae bacterium | reverse complement strand
ACTTTTTTGCCCACGATGGCTTTTCCTACCGGAGAGAGATGCGAAATACGACCATTGCGAGGATCCGCTTCCTTGGGACCCACGAGGTAATATTTTTCTTCCTGGTAGCCGTCTTCTTTGATGGTGATGGTATCTCCAACACCCACCACACTGCTATCTTTTTCCAGGTCATCGATAATCACCGCGGTCAACAGGGTTTCTTCAAGCTCAAGAATCCGACCTTCCAAAAAAGCCTGTTCTTCTTTTGCTGCGGTGTAATCTGCATTTTCGGATAAATCACCCATCTCGATGGCTGCCCGTAACCGGGCAGCTAATTGCTCGCGCGCGGGTCCTTTAAGCTGCGCTAATTCTTCTTTTATTTTTTGTGCACCTTGTGCGGTTAAGTAAGTTTTATTGTCCTGCATTCTTTCACCATAGATATTTTTTTAAATGCCAGAAATTGCGAAAAAGGGTATTTACGGTAATTTGCCAGGCTCAAAGAGCTTCCGATGTTCTTCGATGGCGAAGCGATCGGTCATACCAGCAATATAATCAGAAATTGTTCTCTCGATGCCATTGACATCGATTATACCTTGAACATGCGGTGGAAGCACGTTTGGCTCATCCAGATAGGCAAAAAATAGTTCTTGAATAACTTTATCCGCTTTTTGTGCCATTCGTACAACTCGATAGTGATTATAAAGGTTGCTAAACAAAAAATCCTTCAGTTGTCGGTTTCGACGGTAGAAGTCTTCACTAAACCCGACCACATTGTAAGGTAGTTTTTGGATGTCTTCACCCGATTTCACAACGGAGCTGTGTATCTTCTTGTCGGTGGCACTTAACAAGTCGAACATTTCCAGTCCAATTAATTCTCTTATGAGGATGTGGCGTGAGAGGTCATTGATTTGTTTGCGATTGGTACGCGTGTGCTCAATCAACATTTCCCATAGTTCTATCCCTTCGAGTTGTTCAGGTGTAATCAGTTGAGATCGCAGCCCATCATCCAGATCATGTGCGGTGTATGCGAGTTCGTCTGCGATGTTCGCAATTTGCGCTTCAACATGACCGCGCAAATCTGGGTTGAAATCTTTGGCATCGGATTGATCGTATTCGGTTTCGTGTTTAACAATTCCTTCTAAAACCTCCCAGGAAAGATTCAATCCTGGAAAATCAGGAAACCGTTTTTCAAGTTCTGTGACGATACGAAAAGATTGTTTATTGTGGTCGAAACCACCGTGCTCTGCCATCAGGCGTGATAATGTCCTTTCACCCGAGTGCCCAAATGGCGGATGACCCAAATCATGCGCCAGGCAAATTGCCTCGGTAAGGTCTTCGTTGACACCTAATGCGCGTGCAATGGTTCGCCCGATTTGACTGACTTCAATGGTATGCGTCAATCTTGTGCGGTAATAGTCACCTTCGTCGATGACAAACACTTGGGTCTTATATTCCAACCTGCGAAAAGCGCTGGTATGAATAATTCGGTCACGGTCACGTTGAAATACGGTACGGTATTCAGGTTCCTCATCTGGGTGCAAACGTCCGCGGGAATTTACGCATTTTGAAGCGTACGGAGCGAGGCTCTTGTCTTCGATTTCTTCTAGTTTCATGCGTGAAAATAACATTTATACCTCACCTTATGGATCCTTTTCAATCCACGTGCCTTTACTTTGATCGAGGATTGCCTGTGAAATGCTACCCGGTTCCAGTCCGGAGAAAATCAGACCGCGCGTTTGAGGCGACTGGTGGATGATTTCCAACATGATTTTTACTTTTTGCAACATGCCACCCGTTACGTCAGTTGAGGTTGATCCTCCAATCGATTTTTGAAGGGATTCAAATGATGATGGGGTGATACGAGAGAGGATTTTTGTGCAATCTGGAAAATCTTCCCAGACACCTGGTTCTATGCCAGCCAATAGAATCTTATTGGGTTTTAGATGTTTTGCGAGGTGTGCAAATAAATCTTCAGTCGATAGGATGGTGCCACCTAATATGCAATCGAATACCGTATCGCCGTTGATTAAGGGGATTAGATTATGGTCTAAAGCGTGGTGAATTGGACGAAGATCCCATTGCTTGACTTGATGATTCTCTGTAATGCAGGTTGAAGATGGCGGAAATGCAACAATCGGCAATTCTGCCGCGTGGAGTGCGTCTACTAGAATCTGGTTCAGCGTGCGGGCGGCATGCCAGACCTCGGCGAACCCGACCCATTCGGCTTCAGTGTTAACACCGCGCTGCGTTTGATATTTCTTCGCAGCAACATGCCCAAATGATCCTGATCCATGCCCAATGAGGATACGGCGATTCCCGATCGAATACTTGATCTCGCTCACTATCTGACGGATGAGTTCTGGCTTTGCTGTGAGGGGGGTGTGTTTGTCTGTGATGAGCGACCCACCCAGTTTAAGGAAAATGATCTCATTCATGGGTTTATATTTCCTCTGCTGTGGAGAAGGAAGGCAAATCAGTGCGAAAAACATCCCGTGCGCCCGCCGCGATCAGGGTTTTGGCGATTTGTTCGCTATTATCGGGAGAGACTAAAGCGATGATATACCCACCGCGCCCTGCTCCAGAAAGTTTAACGCCAGTTGCTCCTGCTTGTTTTGCAGCAGCAATCAATCGATCCAGTTCAGGACAGGAAACCTCCAATTGTGATAATAATTCCTGGTTTTGGTTCATCAAATGACCGAGGGTTGAAACTTGACCTGTTGCTAGGCATTTTTTTGCCTCCAAGCAAACCGCTCCAATCTCACTGAATAAGCTGTCATAATGCGCTGGAGAATTGTCTCGAGCGGACCGGACT
>CAYRRA010000285.1:0-2871 GCA_964426355.1 uncultured Anaerolineaceae bacterium | reverse complement strand
GCACATACCGGATGAAGCCGGATGTTGATTTATTGGGTGGTAAAGGCGATTTTTGTTACCAGATACCCAAAACCGACCTGCGCGGGCTTTGCACATTCTTTAAAGAAAAACTTTCGATGGATGTGATTCAAATCATTGGCGATCCGGAGATGACAGTGGAACGCGTAGGCGTGCTGCCTGGCGGCGGCAGCCTGGGGATTTTTTCTGAATATCATCCGATGCAAATCATGCGAAACAGGGAACTGGATGTGATTGTTTGCGGCGAAATTCTGGAGTGGCGGCTGCCTGCTTATGTTCGTGACGCTTACCAGTTGGGGATTCCCAAAGCGATTCTCGTTCTGGGTCATGAGCGGAGTGAAGAGCCGGGTATGAAACACCTGGTGGAATGGATGCGCGACGTCACCGGAGATATTCCGGTCGTGTTTATCGATTCGGAAGAACCATTTACATACCTGTAAAAGTCAAAAAATCTCCCCATCTTTTTTACTCAGAATTATCACGCATGCAAATAAGGAGTTCTCATGGCAGTATTCTCTTGTGATTATTTCTCGGTGGCAAGAAAAGGCTTCGTTTCCTTTTCAGTTATCCTTCCAATCGACCCACCTCCGGTGGGCATGAATCCGGTGCAGTATGTTTCTGGACCTTTTCCCACGATTTATTTGTTGCACGGATATTCTGGGAATCGCAATAGCTGGCTGTATAATGCGCAGGTTATGGAGTGGGCGGCAAAATACGGTTACGCAGTGGTCATGTCCGACGGTACAAACCGTTTTTACCTGGACAACGAGGAAACGGGTGAACTCTATGGCGAGTTTATTGGCAAAGAACTGGTTGAAGTAACAAGACGGATGTTCCCCCTTTCAACGCTTCGAGAAGAGACGGTGATTGCGGGTATATCTATGGGAGGGTTTGGCGCAATTCGCAATGGGTTGAAATACGCAGACACCTTCGGCGCAGTGATTGGTCATTCTTCAGCTCTCATCACCGATGAGGTATCAGCCATGCTGCCTGGTACTGGCAACGCCATCGCTCCTTATAGTTATTACCGCCACACCTTTGGTGATTTGGGTAAATTATTGGGGAGCGACAAAGACCCGAAACATTTGGCGCAAACCTGCCTGTCGGGCGGCGAATCGATTCCTCGTTTGTTTGTTGCCTGTGGGTCGGAAGACTTTTTGTTCCAACAGAATTGTGATTTTCACGAATATTTAGTCAGCATCGGGTATCCCCATGAATGGTGGGTGAAACCTGGGATTCACGATTTTGATTTTTGGAACCAATCCATGCAGGCTTCGATGGATTGGCTGATGAAATCAAAATAAACGGGACGGTCTGGTATGTATCTCAATGCTGAAAAAGTCATGACATTGCATGTTGAATTGGGGGAAGCAAGATTGGTTGGGCAGACCCCGGAAGGTTTGTTGACCATCATCCCGATTATTGGAGGTACTTTTGAGGGACCTCAATTAAAAGGGAAAGTGTGTGCCGGAGGTGCAGACTGGAACACAGCGGTATCCGACACGATTTCACACGTTCATGCAAAATACTGGATTGAAACAGACGATCATGCGATCATTTCTGTTGAAAATGAAGGCTTTATCAATTTGCAGCGCAAAGATGCCGTTATTCGGACAACACCGCGGTTTATGTGCGACCAGGAAGGCAGGTATGCCTTCCTGACAAAGGATACCTTCGCAGGCGAGCTCGTAGGGGGCAGCTGGAATAGTGTGGATATCACCCTATACAGGTTGCTTTAAAAGGGTAATGGGGAATAACCCGATCAGGTAGAAAGAGCCATTGATATCCAAATGTGCCTGTATCACAGATACGGTTTACCAATAAAAACACAGGACAAGAAAAAATGTTTGCTTACATCGAGTAAGTGATGCCGAAAAGCAAAATGTTGCCATGAAAGGATCATTACTCATTGTTGACTTGAGATATAATTTTCCGAGATGATTACTGGAAAAAAAGGAGAATTCTCATGGTTGAACATCTTGAATTTGTAAATAATTACAATGATCTATCCACAGATAAAGGTTTCCAGTTTGAATTTACCTGTGATCACTGTGGTTCAGGTTATCGAACAAAGTTTATGCCTTCTGTAACTGGAACATTGTCAAGTACCCTTGAAGGAGCTAGCTCGATCTTCGGTGGGATATTCAACACGGTTGCAAATGTTTCAGAGAGAGTACGCTCAGCCGGATGGCAAAAAGCCCACGATGAGGCGTTTGCAAAATCAGTAGAGGAAATCAAACCCCATTTCATCCAATGCCCACGCTGCAACAGATGGGTATGCAGACAAAAATGCTGGAACACAAAAAAGGGATTATGTAAGGGCTGCGCCCCCGATTTGGGTGTTGAAATGGCAGCCGCACAAGCCTCTAAATCAGTTGAAGAAATCTGGGCTCATGCAGCAATGGCTGAGGAAGATAAAAAGCTTGGAACAGAATATTGGCGTGAAGGCATCACTGCGACCTGCCCAAAATGTGAAGCGCCTCTGTCAGCAAACACAAAATTCTGTCCAAATTGCGGTGCATCGCTCAAACCGCAAGACAAGTGCCCAAAATGCCAGGCAAAACTACAGCCCAACGCCAAGTTTTGTGCTGAATGTGGAGAAAAACTTACTTAAAAAGAGTTGAAAATGCAACGTTCCAGGTGTATGAGAACGGGTAGCGCCCCACCGCAGAGATAGAGCGGGAGATGGGGATTATGCAGAGGGCTGCTGTGGAAATGGAAACGAGAACCAGAACAGCAGCCCAACAGGGGAGGGATGCCTTTCGAGGACAGGGGAAACGGACAGAAGCGGAAGAGCATCCTTCTAACCCAGTTAATATGCAAGGCTTTCCTTCAATACCATCCGTCACCGAT
>CAYRRA010000284.1:0-2960 GCA_964426355.1 uncultured Anaerolineaceae bacterium | reverse complement strand
CAAAGTGGACAGGATTCTGAACACAGTGGGCTTGGGGATGCTGGTCAATTTGCTGATTTCTGCCAGGGAAAGTTCAGGTTGGAGGAGAGAAAAACACTTGAGGATCTCACAGGCTCTTTGAACCGAATTCACCCGGTATACGTTTTCATCGTCCATTCAAACCGCCTTGTTCGTTTCACATAATGAAATGGCGTTTCATTATGTGGATATATCTATTATGTCAAAAATTGATTTATCTGTCAAGGGGGTTTTTGTAATGGGTTTGTTAAAAAAGATGAGTTGTTTTGGACAACTCATCTTTCATGCAGTTGATTGATAATTATTCAGCCAGGTGCTGTTAATTGACAGACACTAAAACAGCGCGCACCAATCGGCGCAAAGAATAATTGAGACGAAGGAAATTATAGTTCTCGCAGGTCGCCAGCGTAACCCATGAGCGTCCTTCATAATGCTTCAATAACGCATGGATCTGGTCTGTGCCGACCAGGAGGGATTCGCGCACTTCATACGTGTATTTATCCCCGAATGCATAGATGAAAAACTGGTCGCCATGCTCCAACTCTTTGAGATGGGCAAAAATACCAGGGGTGTTGTTGGCATCCCAGACGTGGGCGGTCAGCACAGAATTGCCAACCCATGTTGGAAAAGCGCTCCCATAGAGATAACCAACTTTGTCTCCAAGCCAGGAAACATCCCATGTGCTGCCGCTGTCCGGTACACCTACAATGGAAGCAGTGACATTCAGCTTTGGAATCTCCAGGGTCAGGTCGTTGTATGTGGTGTAAGCTTTCTCCACCGGTTGGGCGGGTAGATGCGTGATGCGATGCATCGGGAAGCCGGTGGCTGGCAGGGTGATGGGGGCAGCCAGGTATGTAAAACTGGACCAGAAGTAGTAGGTGGCGAACCCGGTATTGGTTGCGCTGATGTCCACAACGCCGGCGGCATGTGCGGGGGTGGTGCAGACCATCTGTGTACTGCTGATGGCGTCGCAAGTTGCCGGATTTCCCGAGCCGAAGTTCACCAGGGTGCTGTCATAGAAATTGGTACCGGTGATGGTCACCGGGGTGCCGCCAGTGATGGGACCATTTTTGGGTGAAACGGATGTGATGGTCGGACCACCTGCAGCATTTTCGACGGTTACGGAGAGATCGTTGGAATAACTGACCGTACAGCTTGAGTTACCGAGGTATTTTGCGGAGACAGTTTGCGTACCCAGGGGTAATGTGTTGGTGGAAAGGCTGGCAGAACCCCCAGAAACATTTGCTTCGCCCAGGAGGTCGTCGCCGTTATAAAAAGCGACCTTGCCTAACGTTTCCTCAGAACAGGTAACACTGGCTGTAAAAGTGGCTGTACCGCCGAGAAAGATGCGGTTTGACCCGCTTAAAACGGTTTGCGATGGGTCCAACCCGGTCACCGCGATGTCGCGTACTTCATGTGTAGCCCATGCTCCACCAACGCTGGAGGAGAACCCCATCTTAAAAGTGGACGGCATGGGGTACATGGAAATATCTATGCTGTTAATGACTGTCACACCGTCCAGTTTCACCGTCAGTCTTTGTGTTGGGGAAGGCGTGATGGTAATCTCAACGAGCCGTGCTCCGGCGCGGTTTCCGGTCAATACATCGGCTGCGGCAATGGGATAATTCGTTATATATGGGTAACCAGGATCGCCGGGTTCTTTATCCAACTCGTTGCCGGGACCGCGCACGGTGATGCCCGTTCGTGCACCGGGGCTATTTCTGCCAAAATTCTGAGAGGCAAAATTACCAAATTCATCAATGCCTACACCCAGGTATCCGTTGGTAATACCGGGGCGGTCATTAATGTCAAGATCATCGTTACTGGGGTTTGCATCGTACCAACTATATCCCAACGCGCCACCCGGAGGTCCGATGACAATTGGATTCGTTGTGCCGTCGACCATGAAGAAGGTGATGCCATCGCCTCCAATACCCCCGAACCCACCGCCGTTGTACGCTGCATACAAAAAGGATACCTGCACGCCTTCTTCTGCTGAAAAGGCAGTGTTGTATACTGCTGACCCTCTACCCTCCGCGCCACCCTGTGCGGTAAGGCGCAACCAGCCCTCACCTGGAACGTCAATTCCGGATTCAGCGGTTAAAATCGCGTCATTTAACAACGTCCATCCGGTGGCAGTGGTTCCTCGGAAAGAATCATTCGGGAAGGTAGCAACTGCCCTCGGAGCTGCGCTAACGGCGCCAGCGGGTGGCAACAAGAATGCCATGCACAAAAGAATAACAAGAATTGATCGCAGTGGTTTCATACTCCTCCAGTAAAACCTCAACAGGTAAAAAGCAGGTGTTGGTGGAACCAAATCACAAAATCCAATATGATTCAACATTGGCTCTGGTTATGATGAAATCATAACCAGAGTAGAGCTGACTGCTATTATTAAGTTGCTAAAATACAAAGACTCGATTGGAAATAGGTGTTTTTTGCCTACACAAAGTAATTATACTTTAATTTTAAAAGGATATAAAAAAATAACCAGGAAAAAAGTGGAGGTTTTTACTTTCGGCTTCTCGATGGTTATTTGTCACAAGTTTAGAATTGTTGTAATCGTAATGCTTCGATCATCGCAACTGCGTTTTCCAGCGGCACATTGGGCATGATTTCTTTGGCAGGCGCTGCAACCAACCCGCCATCGCGAGATAGTTCCTGAATGCATTTTTTAACTTCTTCTGTGACCTGGACAGGTTTCCCATTGAAGAGGTTGTGCTGGGTGCCCAGGCAGCCAAAGAAACAAATATCCTTGCCGTATTCTTTATTGAGTTTGAAGATATCCATAGTTTCCGGTTGAACCGGGTTGAGCAAATCGACACCGATTTCGATGAGGTCTGGTAGGATGGATTCAATATTCCCGCAACTGTGGAAAAACACATACTTACCAGCTTTGTGGATGCGTTCGCTGATTCGTGTCAGGCGCGGTTTAAACAGCT
>CAYRRA010000283.1:0-2971 GCA_964426355.1 uncultured Anaerolineaceae bacterium | reverse complement strand
ACTTATCCTACCAGTTTTCCAATGCTCATTCTACTTTGGCGAAACTACAGTTAATAATCTAGAACTAGCGTTATAAAGCCCAATAGAGCATCAACCCAATCAACGAAGTGACCACCCCCGCGTGTAAAAAAAAGTCCGTGTGCTCAAGCCAGCCTTGCGTAGTTAATCGCAGGATGAAATTAAGAATGATCATCATGATGCCCAAAATGGGTAAAAGACCTTTTCGGTGGGCAAAAAAGGTCGAAAGCTGGCTTAACCAACGGGAGAGTTTTCGCTTCATGTGATTATTCCATTAATGAGTCTTGGTCGTTTTCCGATCCTATGAACGGCTGAAATGTTGCCAGGAGGCGACCGGGGATTTTTGCTTTGATGTGGGTGCCTTCGCGAGAATGCTCGACGACCTCAACCTGTCCAAGATCGTGTATTTGTGAAATGAGAAATCCCTCGGTATAAGGCAGGGTTACATCGATTGAGGTGAAGCTTTTGAAGAGATTGTTTTCTACCAGATTCAACAGTTCCTGTACCCCTTCCCCTGACTTCGCTGAAATGGCAATCGCGTCTGTGAATGCATCCAGTATCTCAGATGCTCTCTGCGGGTCTGGCAGCAAGTCCATTTTATTAAGCGCTGTTATAACCGGAATATGAGCAGCGTCAATCTCGGTCAATGTATCATTGACTGATTTCCATTGTGCAAGAGCATTGGGATGATTGATATCGACAACATGGATGAGCAAATCAGATTCGGCGATTTCTTCCAATGTCGCCCTAAAAGCAGCGACGAGTTGTGTGGGTAATTTCTGGATAAAGCCAACGGTATCCGTTACGAGAATATTTTCGCCGTCTGGCAACCTTACCCGTCGTGTTGTGGGATCCAGGGTCGCGAAGAGTTGATTGGCAACATAAATGTCTGCACCGGAGAGTCTGTTTAATAGAGTCGATTTTCCGGCATTGGTATATCCGACGAATGAAACAGTGGGTACCCTGGAACGTTTTCTTTGCATTCTGTGCCGTTGGCGATGTTCCCGTACTTTTTCCAACTCCCTTTTCAAAGTAGTAATGCGTGTGTTGATCTCTCTGCGGTCTACTTCCAGTTGTGTTTCTCCAGGACCGCGAAGCCCAACGCCGCCCGTGCTTCCGCTTCGTCCGGAAGCACCACCCGCCTGGCGAGCAAGATGTGTCCAGGCACGGGTAAGGCGGGGTAATCGATATTCATATTGTGCTAATTCCACTTGTAGAATGCCTTCTCTTGTGCGGGCATGTTGGGCAAAAATATCCAAAATCAACGCGGTTCGATCCAACACGCGGACTTGAGAACCGAATACTTTCTCCAGTTCTCTCTGATGTCTTGGTGAAAGCTCATTGTCAAAGATAACCAGATTTGCACCGGTTTCGTGGACTAATATTTGAATCTCTTCGACCTTGCCTGCGCCAATGAAGGTTTCGGGGTGGGGGTGATCTAATTTCTGCGTTGCTTCCCCGACAACCTCCAATCCCGCAGTCTGACAAAGAAGGAACAACTCCTCAAGGGAATCTTCAAGGTTTAGTAACGATGTCTCACTTCTTAGTTCAACACCAATTAGAATGGCTTCTTCTTTTTTTTGTTCAAGACTGTGTGTTTTTTTTGCCATACCTCACTTCATTTATTCTTCATCCAGGCAGTGATTTTCTCCATAGCCCGGCGAACCTGAGAAGTCTCAGTTCCCAAAGAAATGCGAATATATCCGCGTCCATATTCTCCATAGATGTCACCTGGTGTTACCGAAACGCCTGCCTCATTGAGCAGCAAATCGCAGAGTTGAACCGCATCTGAGTATGGGGCGGGTGTTTTTGCCCAGACATAAATCGTGGCTGGTGGATTGTTGGCAGTAAAGCCAAGCTCTAACAACGCTCTCATGACAATATCGCGGCGTTCTTTGTATGTTTCATTGCGTTCCAATAACCAGGTTTGGTCTCCCGTTAAGGCAGCCGCTCCAGCAAGTTGGGTTGGGGCGAAATGTGAATTATCTCTCTGGCTTTTAAATGTTTGTAGCAATTTTACAACCTGGGGATTGCCGGACGCCATTCCAAGCCGCCAGCCGCCCATATTGTACGCTTTTGAAAGCGAATTGAACTCGATAGCAACCTCTTTACTGCCGGGGATTTGCAGGATGCTAGGGGCGCGGTAATCATCAAAACATACTTCGGTATAAGGCGCATCATGGGCAATCAAAATTTCATGCTCGCGTCCGTATTCAATCACCTCTTCAAAAAACTCCAGGCTGGCAATTGCGCCGGTTGGATTGTTCGGATAATTGATCCATAAGATTTTTGCTCGTTTTGCCACGTCTGCAGGGATCGATTTAAGATCAGGTAGAAAATGGTTTTCTGCTTTAAGCGGCATGTAGTAGATTTCAGATCCCGCAAATTCAACGCCGGCTTTATAGACCGGGTACCCTGGGTCCGGGATTAATACGATATCGCCTGGGTTGGTGAGCAACGTTGGCAAATCAAATAAACCTTCTTTGGACCCAATTAAACCAACGATTTCATTTTGTGGGTCAAGCTCAACCCCAAATCGGGTTTTGTAGTAGTGTGCAACACCTTTTCTGAATTCAACGATACCGCCATAAGGTGTGTATCCGTGATTTTTTGTGAAGCGTGCCGTTTCTACGAGGGTTTCGATGATATCTTCGTTGGGTGGGAGGTCTGGCGACCCCATATCCAAGCGGATAATTTCATGCCCTTGTGCACGTAAGTCAGTAATTTTCTTGCCCAGCATAGAAAAATAGTAAGGTTTGAAGCCTTTAACACGATCTGCTGGCTTGATAAAATCAACAGACATATTTGAGTCTCCTTAATGATTTTTCGGCAGAAAGCACATCAGATTAAATTTTGTGTTTTCTTTTGATTAAAAGGAATTAAAACATGGAATGAAGATCCTGGAAAGGTAGTATTGTCATATCCTTCTGATTCAACCCAAATACTGCCCCCC
>CAYRRA010000282.1:0-3031 GCA_964426355.1 uncultured Anaerolineaceae bacterium | reverse complement strand
AACATACAGGATATTTTATGGTTTTAATTAAATTTGGGGAAAACTTTAAGTATTAAGAATACTGTTGATGATTATTATCTTGCATCAAAGAACCTGTCGAATATCGACCCGAGGAAATTTTCTGAATATATTTTCAAAGAAGGTGCTGATCACGGCAAAGATGCCGTTTTCCGTGGGCTTGGTTACGGAAAGGAACACACTGATGATCTTGTACATATATTTCAGGAGCAAGCAAACCGAAAATTTGCTTCAGGTGAATATACACTTGGAAAATTAGATAAATGGGGGCAAAGGATTGATATTGAGATCAATCTTTCAGGGATCGGAGATGCCGCAGGTAAGAACAGTTCGATACGTTCAGGCTGGATGATAAATGCCGATGGTACAATTAGTCTCAATACACCGTTCAGTGGATTTACAAAATAGGTGAATGATGAAATTCTCTCAATATTGTCGAGTAAAACTGGTTACTGATAAATATATCAACGAAGGTGTCAGGATCGGAGCTATCGGCTACATAATTGAGGTTTATGGCAAAGAATCATTCGAGTATGAAATCGAATTTTCTAATTCAGGCACAGGGGAGACCATTGCTCAGGTTGTTGTGACAGAAGAGGATATTGAGATTGCTGAATAGTTATTTATCTCCGTTACGTTTTTAAACAGGTTGCAGTGAACATCAGGATGCCAGCCCTCTCTCCGAATCTGCCAAACGGCTCGGCATTGCGGCTTACACTGCAGTATGGCAGACAGCCAACACATTCAACCGGGCTGTTTTCTTCCCCCTTGCCGATCTCCTGTCCCTGCCGGATGCGGTTCTCAAATGCGTTTTCGGTTTAAGCGATGATGATCTTATCGCGATATCGGCCCAGTTCCCCGGCGGATATGATGACCTGATGATCGGGGTTGTTGTCGGGGGAGGGAAAGCACCGAAAATGGTAAGACAGATAATAGGGTACGTTCCAAAGAGTGCACTCAAAAATATAGATGATATACCTTGGGGGCAGTACTGTCGGAGCGGATGCGAAGATGTTGCTTCAAAAATTCAGAAAACAATCGGCGGAGATGTACATCGCATCAAACCAAGTTCCAATTTACCAGGAAACCCAACACTCGGGCCGCGTAGTGGCAAAAACACAGAATGGTTTCATCATGAGGTTGTCGTTAAAGATGGACGGGTTTATGACGCAATGACCGGGCCTGAGGGTCTTTCCATTAAAGAGTTTAAATCACAATGGGAGTATTCAGATGTCATTGATTTCGGATTCTAAATATCGCAAAGCTTGTACAGATTTCATCGAGAATGCCCTTCTAAGACCTCGTATGTATTTTGGTTCCCTAAAAGAGTTGGAGGCAATAATGCGAGGTCATGGTACAGCATTTGATCAGTTAGGTTTAATAGACCGAGACAGTTCCTTTCATTCAAGCTTTGGAGACTGGCTGTATGAAAATAAAGGTGCGTCTTCTTCGTCAGGATGGGCATATGCAATTGAATCGTTGGCATCCATCAAAGGAGATGATTCAGAAAAACTTTTTTCAATGTTGGTTCGAGAGTTTTTAGCACACTGGAATGATATTGAAAGACAAACCATTTAAAATGTATATTCGATGGTTCATCACAATTGTATTCAGGTGCATCCAAGTCATCATACCCAAAGCCATCGGGTAGTGGGTCAAATCATCCTTGTTACACAATGGTTTAGAAAGATTTTAAAAAATTTCGAGCAAAATTTAAGAGCTAGCACTGGTAAAGTAGTCCATAGAGACTTCGATTCGGTATTGATTCATTCTGGGCAGCAGGTGGTGAAATAAGATGGACTACAAAAAATTTTTTATAAAACTAATTTCATATTTTTTATCTGAAAAACTTTCAAGAAAAGAAGTCGCTCACACCGTTGCTATGGAGCTTCCAATTGATAAAGTATATGATAATGATATTGAGTTGTTGGAAAACTGCGAATGGGGATTACGGCATATAGATGAACCTGATTATTGGACAACAGAAAATGAACTCAGGTATTATTTATCGTGTTTGAAGGGTGATGAAGAGTTTTCTGTGGCTGCAAGAGACCGATTATTAAATAGTAAATAACGTGCGTCAGTGAAACGTAATGTCCCTAAGGGGGAACCATGATTTCACATGAATGTAATTAAAACTTTTGAAAAAAAACTTCCGGATGGAAGTGTCATTTTACAAGAAACCAGAGAGTCTCTACTATCCGGGCCTGGTGGTTTCTTACAGATTGAATCAACTTGGGAAATACTCTCCGATGGAACAAGAAGATTTACGACAGTAATTCCAAGAGGAGGGCTATGATGATGACTTTAAAATGGCCTTCAGAATTGGAGTTCTTAGAATTTTTTCTTGTTGAACCTGAAAAACAGGATACCGTTTATTCCTATGATGTAACAGATTCAAGAGGAGTGAATTTGATTTTCTCATTTGATGTGATGACTGATTCCATACAGACAGTACTTAAAATAAAAGGTTCTGAAATCGCAATTATTGTTATCGAAGGTTTAGAAAAAATTTTGATTGATAACACAAATAGAGATAAACCTTTTTTAAGAGCTGAATTTTTTAACAAAAATATCGTTAAACTAAACTTGGCAGTCCAACCAGACATAAAAGTGAATTGGTCTGGATTGATTGATTAATCGGTATAACCCCTTGGTACTGACGGCACATCCGTCACGGTCAGCGGATTCCTGCAGTCTGAAACAGACAAAACCGGTATGACCGTCACATACGCTTATGATGCGCTGGGACGCCGCACGCAGACCGCGGACCCCAAAACCGGCACTGTCACCACCCGTTACAATTCTCCGGGGCAGGTGTCCGCTGTTGCGGCCCCTGGCGGTCAGTCCGTGACATACGGGTATGACCCGGTCACAGGCCGGAAGGTCACAGAGACCGATGCCGCGGGAAAAATCACCCGTTACGCTTACAATGACCGGGATCAGGTGACGCATGTATGGGGGGACGTTCCGGTTCCCGTGCGTTATGAATACGATGCTTGCGGACGTTTGC
>CAYRRA010000281.1:0-3063 GCA_964426355.1 uncultured Anaerolineaceae bacterium | reverse complement strand
ATATACATCGACTTAACCATCACCCCCTCTCATTTTTCATAAACGAGCGGGTTTAAGATACAATAAACACTGTAACTGAGTCACATGCGATCATCCCGGAAAGGATTTCCATTCCTCTCCGGTGGTGAATTTCTCGTTCGCTTTGTTGTGTAAAAAGGTTCTAAGCACATGTCGAATTTGTCACCCATAAAACTCCTCAGCACCATTTCAATCCCTGATGATTGGGTAGAAAAATTAAGACGCATTTCAAATCGGGTGCAAATCCAAATCAATCCCGTTGGAAAGAGCGAGGAAATCCCCGCAGAGGTCTGGGCGGAAACAGAGGTGCTCTATACCCTGAATGTTCTTCCATCTCTCGAACAGGTCCCCAATTTGCGCTGGGTACAGTTCCATCGCTCCTCGGTGGAACACGTACGCCACAATCTCTTGCTCAATACTGAAGAGATTGTCTTTACCACCCTGAGCGGCGCCAATGCGCTGCAATCCGCGGAATTTGCGCTGATGTCGCTTTTAACGCTCGGTCATCAAATACCGGATATCCTCTCGCATCAACGCAAAAACGAATGGGATACCAAACGCTGGCGGCAATACCAACCCGTCGAACTTCGCGGCAGCACGGTCGGCATTGTCGGGTATGGCAGCGTCGGCAGAGAACTGGCACGCTTGCTCCAACCGTTCGATGTCAAAATCCTCGCTGCCAAGTTTGACGTTATGCACCCGGAAGACACAGGCTATATCCCGGAAGGCAAAGGCGACCCGGGTGGTCACCTGTTTACACGGCTCTATCCATTCCAGGCATTGGCATCCATGCTCAAAGAATGCGATTTTGTCGTTTTAACCCTACCGCTCACCGACCAAACCCAAAACCTGTTGGGAAAAACCGAGTTGGAAGCCATTAAACCCAACAGTTTTCTCATTAATCTGAGCGACCGGCACATTGTTGATATGGATGCGTTGGTCAATGTGTTGCAAAACAAGCATCTCAAAGGCGCCATGCTGGATGTTTTTCACGACGAACCCCCTCCATCGGATCACCCATTGTGGAAAATGAGCAACGTGATCCTCACCCCGCGTACCGCCTGGAAAAGCACCCAAAATTTCGACCGGGCGATGATCATATTCGCCGAGAACCTGACCCGGTACACGAACGGTACCGGGCTGCTCAACCGTTACAATCCGCATCGTGGTTACTGATATGAACCCATTCAAAAACCTTGCCATCAAACTGAATGAACTACCCCAGGGCTACCCTGCCGTTCCATCCGGCATCGAGATTAAGATCCTGGAAAAATTGTTCACCTCGGAAGAAGCCGACCTGGCATCGCAAATGACCAAAGACCTGGAAACTCCAGCACAGCTTGCAGCCCGCTTGGAGATGGACGCCCGTGCAATCTACCCATTGATTAAAAGCATGGCAAAAAAAGGATTAATCAAGGTAGGGCGGGCTGAAGGTAAACTCGCCTTCGCCTTAATGCCTTTTGTGGTCGGTATTTATGAAATGCAAGCCGGCAGGATCGATCGTGAGCTCGCGCTGCTCTTTGAAGAATACTTCAAAACCGGGTTCGGAAAACTGCTCGAAATTCAGCCTCCTGTACACCGTGTGATCCCCATCCAAAAAGGTTTCCACCAGGATATTGAAATTCGCCCGTACGAAAATATCCTTGAGATTATTGAAAACGCACAATCATGGGGGGTTGTCGACTGTATCTGCCGGACGCAAAAAGCCCTCATCGGTGAGCCATGTGAACACCCCCTGGATGTATGCATGATTCTCAGCGAATACACGGATGCCTTCAGCCTGAATGACACCATCCGGCAACTGACAAAAGAAGGTGCTTACCAGACGCTGCAGCGCGCCGCCCAGGCTGGGCTGGTACATTCTGTCAGCAACACACAGGAAGGGGTTTGGTATATCTGCAACTGCTGTACCTGTTCCTGCGGCATCCTGCGCGGGATGGTCGATTTTGGTTATGCCAACGTCATCGCCCGTTCGTCTTTCGTGTGCCAGGTTGATTCGGATGCATGTGTTACATGTGGGATTTGTGTTGAACACTGCCCATTTAACGCGCTGGAGCTAAAAGACGAACTCAGCGTTAACCGGGTGCGCTGCACCGGCTGTGGTGTCTGTACACAATATTGCCCACAGGAAGCACTCTCGCTCACCACCCGCCCGCAAAACGAGATCAAACCTCCCCCAAAAACTGAAACCGACTGGGAACGCGACCGGCGCTCGTCGGCGTTGAATACCCGGGCAGGGTAAAAACGTCGGGATGCCGGTTAGCTTAAACAACCAGCGTTGCCAAAATCCTATGATTTCTGACTTCCAAGATAGGAAGTACATTGTATAATTCATACAACAGGCAGTACCATCGAAGACAGCATAACGCAGACACCGATCGGGCTATTCAAAACAACACACCCGACGATTGACAAGGGAATGGAAAATGGATTTCCTGCAAGCATCCAATCAATATCAACATCTTAAACAAGCTTTCCAGGCTGGTGAGATCACGGCTGATGCTTTTGAAAAACAAATCAACTCAATGGTGATTTATTACGAAGACCAGAAATGGATGCTCGGTGTCAACACCGGAAAATGGTATCGCCACGATGGTACGCGTTGGGTTGAAGATACACCACCCATATCTGTACCCCAGCCATCCGGTTCCGCTGAGGTTTCAGACGTCACACCCTCTTTGCCGGCTCAACCGCAAACGATACCCCCTGTTGCCATACCTCCAGCCGTTGAAACGAAAACCTCTCGCCCTCCTCGCTGGGTGTGGGCAGCCGCCCTTCTGGCACTATTGGCTGTTGCATTCATCGCATTCGCCGGGCTCGTCTTAACCGGTCTGATCAAACCTCCTGCCCCCATCGCAGCTTTGTTATCTTCACTTACCCCCAGCGCAACTTTCACCCCGCAAAACTCACCTACTCCCACAAAACCACCCTCAACCCCCACTCCTTCCCCCATTCCCATTAATGTCAGCCAGGTCATTCTCGGAAGCTGGCACAACCCCGCAGAGAATGCCATGTTGAACTTTTACCCTGATTCATCTTTTGTCT
>CAYRRA010000280.1:1255-3072 GCA_964426355.1 uncultured Anaerolineaceae bacterium | reverse complement strand
ATGGGTTTATCAATGTCTACAGCGAACCGGGCAGCGGTACGGTTTTTAGGATATATCTACCGCAGCATGAGGGAGACCGGCCAGAATCGGAGGTGTACCATGCCGGGGATGATACATCGTCGGTTCAGGGTAAAACCGTGCTGATTGTCGAGGATGAACCCGCAATTCTCGAGCTGGCCAGACAGGTTCTTCACAAACAGGGATATAATGTGTTGACCGCATCCGTTCCAAGCCAGGCCATCACTCTTGCCACAAACTATGGCAGCGCCATAGATCTGGTGATCACCGATGTGGTCATGCCTGAAATGAATGGCCGCGAGATGGTCATGAAGTTACAGCCACTTTTCCCTAATTTGACCGTTTTGTATATGTCCGGCTACACCGCCAACGTGATCGTCAAACGTGGCGTGCTGGAAAACGAACTGAATTTCATCCAGAAGCCGTTTCCCATACATGCACTGGCCAAAAAAGTAAGAGAGGTACTGAACCATCCGTGACATTGACTGATGGCGAATTCAAAGACTTGCAATTACGCAGCTTGACAGCCTGAGCTTCGCAAACGCTGTAATAGAAATGATAATAGAGGTTTCTATTTATGACGCATGAACATGTTTTTTTTCAGCAGGATGTGCTGGCGCAATTGTTCGATGGGCTATATATCACCGACGCCAACAGGCGCATCACATACTGGAATGCTGCTGCTGAAAAAATGACCGGTTTTTCTAAAGAAGATGTTTTGGGCAAATGCTGTTCAGACAATATTCTCATGCATATCAATGACAAAGGAGAGCAGTTGTGTGTAAAAGGGTGCCCTCTTTCAGTATCCATACAAACAGGAGAACATCAGGAAGCCGACGTATTTTTGCACCACAAAAATGGGCATAGAGTGCCCGTGAAGGTTCGGGTGTCACCTTTAAAGGATACCGAAGGTAACATCGTTGGGGCAGTGGAGATTTTTACCGACAACACCTCTGAGTTGGAGAAAACAAACAGAATATCCGATCTGGAGCGGCTGGCATTATGGGACGAACTGACACAGTTGCCGAACCGCCGTTATCTTCAGCACTTACTGGAAATGCGTTTTGCGGAATTTGAAAGAACTGGAGGTACATTCGGGCTTGCCGTCATTGATATCGATCATTTTAAAAAAGTTAACGATATCCACGGGCATGATGTGGGGGACAGGGTATTGCAAACAGTCGCACAAACAATAAATCATGGGAAACGCGCTTATGACGTTGTCGGGAGATGGGGCGGGGAAGAATTTTTATTGATTGCCCCGTCGATCAACAGTTCCCAGCTTCACAGTTTAATGAACAGACTTCGAATGCTTGTTGAAAAATCTCTATATACCTGTGAAAGCAAGCAGCTAAACATCACAGTCTCGTTGGGGGGAGCGGTTGTTTGCAATGGAGACACCCCTCACACACTTTTCAAAAAAGCGGATCATATGCTGTATGAAAGCAAGGACGGGGGGCGCAATCGGGTCAATATCCAACCGGAAGCATGATCAAATGGGAGATATCGAAAGAATCCATAAGCAGTCTCAAATATTTTTCAGTTTGATACCACTCAACACAGGAAGGTTGGTGCATCTGCAGAATGGATGTGCCGGTTGACCCGGAAACTTATCAATCGGGAAGGTTTTACCATTGAGCGGACCGCATACCGGACAGGTCCGCTCGTCACCCATGGTCATCCACTCCAGCTTTTCAATTCCGACGTGCTGGTGAAACTTGAGTCGTCCCATGTTGTGTGCCCGTAACACCTCGGTCCGGGCGATCATTTCCATACGGTACTGCGCCTTGCTGAAGACT
>CAYRRA010000280.1:0-1245 GCA_964426355.1 uncultured Anaerolineaceae bacterium | reverse complement strand
GTAGATGACAACCCGTCCGAGGTCCCGGACAATTTCATCCGTACCTTTTCCTTCAATTATTCCCTGCATGATGACGCGCTTTATGCCGTCGGCCAGTTCCCGATTTACATCACCGGCAAGCGTCAGATTGTACTGCGTCATAAAGTCGAGAGCATTGGTGTCAACGATGGAGAACACTTTGGTGGCCAGTTTATCGATACCATCTGGCTTGAGGTCTGCATAGAATGGCAGTGATGCGGATGTAAGTTCGGTGATGCCCTGAACGATGCCGCCTTTAAACGCGTCCTTGGTGCTTTTACGGAATACAAGGGTCTGGTCCCGCTTCAATTGGCGCAGGACATCATCCAGCTCTCCCTGCAGATTTTCCAGACCTTTCAAAGCAGCCAGCTTGTTGTCCGGCAGAGATCCCAGACTGCGGTATTTCAAAATGGCTTGAGCCACTTCCTGTTCCGCCTTGTTGAGAGACTGAGTCAGTTGGGCGGTAATGGAATCGTTGTAGCGGTTGCGGGATTTCAGGCTCTTGAGTATTGCCTCCTGAATGCGTTCTTTAAGGTCGGAAGGCATGGTCAGGATTCCCGGTGGTCAATGAACCTGCAGGCCGGGGAATCGAAGGTGCGCTCGGTGTTGTGAACCCGGCAGCGGTTGGAGTCGGTATTGAAGTGACTGCATTCATCACACAGAGAAGCTGCCGCCGTTGTTTCCAGCTCCTCTGTATAGTGATTGTGTGCCTCGGTATCGAGATCATTGCCGTCAGTAGGAATGCCGAGCATCTTTCTGGCGCTGGGCACACTCATGATTCCGGAAACCACCATATCGACGACCGGTTTCACCTGTTTTTCATCCATCAGGTCGATGTTCTTACGTTCGGTCTCGCGGTTGGCAGCTTCGATATCCGGGTCCAGATCCATCTTGAGCTGCAGGCTGGAACGGCTAATCAGTTTGCGGTCATACAGCTCGATGAGCAGCTTCTTGAAGTCGACGGCATCACTTGGGTCGAGGTCATTGAAGATGAATTGCAGGGACTTGTCGGCATGGCCTTTCAGTTCCATCCAGTCATCGAAGACCCAATCGAGCAGTTTACGGGCGGCCTGTTTGATCTCCCGGATCATGACCATCATCTTCTGCATGCTCACAGAGGCGGTGGCAAAGTTGGGGCCGTCGCCGGTCACCAAGGAGCGTGAAAGGCCCAGCGCCACCACAATGTCTTCTTTGACCTCCTTGACCTTGTCCTCGACGTTGAGAACC
>CAYRRA010000279.1:0-3105 GCA_964426355.1 uncultured Anaerolineaceae bacterium | reverse complement strand
TTTTGTTTTGAAGGAGGTGATTTTTTATGGCCTATACTCCCCAGTTAAGCATGAGGTCTTCCCGCACCCTGAGAAGAATCGCCTGGGCATTGAATATGCCCATGACCCGTGCCATTGAAGAAGTCTTTGATTTTCTCGGAAAAACACTCGATGGAAAGAAAATCTGCGAGGCGTGTAAGGACAAATCCGGATGCGACGAATGCCTATTTTCTCCTGAAACCATAAAATAAAACAGTAAATCCAATAGCCAACGAACCCATCTAACCAAGCAAAGAGGGCGGTGAGCGATACAAAGCTCCCGCCCTTTTTGCGTTTTAAAGAAAGGAAAACATCATAAAAAAAACCCAGGAAACCAGAAAACTTAATTCGACAGAAGTACTTTTACCCTCAGAAATTCAATCCGAAGCGATGGCCATTCCCTATATCCCAAGCCAATCGCCTATGGACCTGCCTGTTGAACGTTTCATTTCCGCTTTGAACAGGCGGGAGACCAACCGTAAGGCCATCATCAAATGGATTTCAGGCAACCTTGTTATGGGAACCGATTTTGGCAGGATTCATTTAGTCGGAAAGGACAAATGCTCCATGGCAAAAGAAGGCAGGGTTCACCAATGCGATAATCCCAGGCATTGGTCCAAGCCGTCTTTGTGGAAACCAGGTGCGGAAAAGATTTGCGGTATGCTCGGACTGATTGCCAGGTTTCCAAATCTTAACGAGTATGAAAATGCGGTTCTTCGCGGAGAAGACATCAAAATCATCATTCTCAAATGTGAGCTTCATACTCCTTCCGATTTTATCTCTTCGGAAGGGTCAGGGGCAAGACGGATTGCTCAGGACAATGGGGACATCAACAAAAGTTTAAAGATGGCGGAAAAGTCAGCACATATCAATGCTACTTTAAGAGTCGCAGGTCTTTCAGAGATTTTTACACAGGACCTGGAAGATATGACCGGCCATGATAAACAAAATCTTCAACCTGATGATGAAATTAAAAAGCCTGTTTCAGAGCCGAATCATTATCATAAAGATGCTGATTCTTATCCCCCCGCCGGAGAAAATCCCTCCAATAAACATACCTGCGAAAAACCCAATCAGAATCCCGCCAATGAGCAGGGCAACGGAAGCAACCGTATTACCGGCAAACAATACAAGTTCATTATGGACTTGATACAGGATGCGAAAATGACCAAGCGGGAACTCAATGAACACTGTATCGAAGCTTACGGCTGTGTGGTGGACCATATCTCCCGTTCAGATGCTTCCAGTCTTATCGATTGGCTCCGTAGCCGTTAATCCAAACTGATACATTTAACCCAGGGGGAAGTTTCCAGGCGAATCTTCCCCTTTTTTCATTTAAAAAGAAAGGAAAAAAATATGAACAGAAAACAGGCACTGGCACAGTTTCAGTCAGAGCTTCATGTAAGTTACAGCCAGATTTTTACCTATCTGAACTGCTCACTCAAATTTAAATTCCAATATGTTGAAAACCGTCCCGCAGAAAGGGTCAGTATCGCCCTGGTGTTTGGTTCAGCCATCCATTCGGCGATAGAGCGATATTACCACTCACTTACAAATAAAGGCGTTGTGGAGCCTCTGGAAGCGATTTGCGAGGTATTCGAAGAGAGCTTTGAAGGTGATTTTGAAAAAAGGGACGCTCCCATCATTTACAAGAAGGAAACTCCGAACCAAAAGTCTGCCATCGAAACAGGAAAAGGTCTTCTGAAAGTGTTTTACGAAAATATCGACATGACAGGTTTTGAGATTGTCGCCATCGAATTGCCTCTGACGGCAAGACTGTATACAGATGAAAAACAGCCCACCGAGCTGATTCTCACAGGCATCATAGACCTTTTATTAAAAGACATAAAAGGAAACCTTATCGCCGTGGACCATAAAACGGCGAAACAAAGCTATGCCCAGGAAACCGTGGATGAAGACCTTCAAATGACCTCCTATGCTTACCTGCTGGCTTCCAACAAATACGTGTTTCCCACCGCCGATGTTCACTGCCGTTTCGATGTGATGCGAAAGCTCAAAACTCCGAAATTTGAACAGTATTATACTGTCCGCACCTCAGCCCACCGTCGCAGGTTTGCCAAGCTGACCAGTGCCATCCTTGCCGGCATCGATGCCAAAATATTCATACCTAACCGAACGTGGCTTTGCTCTGATTGTCAGTTTATCGGTGCCTGTGAAGCCTGGTAGGCATTAACAAAATCGCCAACCCATAAGCCTCGGTTGCCCTGCTTAGTAAGCAGGTCTCCGGGGCTTTTGTTTTTATGGAGGTCAACGATGTTTATCAAAGTCGTGTGTGCCTGGTGCGGTTGTCATATGGGCATAAAAAAGCTCAACACAAATGACGGAACAGGTCCGTCTGTTTCCCACGGCATCTGTCCCGAATGTATTCCAAAAGCAACGGTCGAGATGGAAAAGACCGCATTCCGAATTATGAAATTAAACCAAAATAAGGAGAATAAAAATGAATAACAAAGTCAGCCAGACCCTGGATGCTGTTCTGGACAGGTTTAAATCCGGAGATATACCCCAGGCCGTTTCTTATGCCATGTTTCCCATCCCTGATTTACCATCATCGCGGTGGAGCCTTTTAAACAGAACCATCATGTTTATCTCCGGCACCTGCGATGCTCGCGGATATAAACAGTGGCAACAAGCCGGAAGGTTCGTCAAAAAAGGTTCAAAGGCTCTCTATATCCTGGTTCCGTATTTCAAAAAGATGGAAGATAAGGGCGACCAGGTTTGTGTTGTTTCCGGATTTGGTTGTCAGCCGGTTTTCAAAGTGGAAGACACGGACGGAGAGACTCTGGAATACCAGAACATGGAGCTTGGTCCTCTTCCTCTGTTACAACGGGCCGAAGAGTGGAACATTTCCGTCAAAGCGATACCCGGTAATTATCGATATGCAGGATATTATTCCATAGGCCGAAAAGAAATCTGTCTGGCCACCCAAGATGAATGTGTTTTCTTTCACGAACTGGCTCATGTGGCTCATGAAAAAGTTATAGGCCATCTCAAAGCAGGACAAGACCCATTACAGGAAATCGTCGCTCAACTCGCAGGCCAGTGTCTGTGCTTTCTGGTGGGAAA
>CAYRRA010000278.1:0-3191 GCA_964426355.1 uncultured Anaerolineaceae bacterium | reverse complement strand
CTCGTAGGGAAAGCCTGGTAGGTTGGGGTGAGGAACGAACCCCAACATTGTGTCATAAGTCCGGATGGATGCAATGCAATGCCGACGCGCAAGGGTTGATGGCGGCGCCTCTCTATTCACTGTCAACCGTGCAGAACGGCACCAGTCCTTGCCGGTAGAGGAAAACCAGGGGTCAGATCTTGAATCATCTGAAAAATGGAATGATTCAAGATTCAAGATCTGACCCCAGCTTATGTGAAAACATTATTTGGCCTGGAACTGATTTTATAATATTGTATAAACAAGTAATAAGATGTTGATGTTTTGATTGTCTGTATGTATTTGAGTTGTAGGATTTTATTGTTAAATATTTGTTGGCATCAATATAGATTGGTAAGAAATAAAAATATATGAATTTATAATAATTAATTATTATCCTTTGAGGTTTGTTGTGGCGAATGCTCAAATTGTAAACCGTAATTACCATATTTTAAGAATAGTAGGGATATATGCAGCTGTTGGTCTCATTTATATATATGCATCAGACAAGATACTCGATTTATTTGTCACCGATTATGAGGCGAAAACCTATATTTCTATTTTCAAGGGAAGCGCATTCATCGTCCTTACTTCATTCCTTTTATACATTCTCATAAAATTATACGACAACAAGACCAAGCTGTCAGAACAACAAGCTCTGGCAAGCGAGAAACGATTCAAACTGTTATTCCAGAAGGTGGCCGACCCAGTTTATATTGCCGATACACGAGGCCGAATGATCTCTGCAAATGATCATGCCTGCCAAGAACTAGGGTATACCCTGGAAGAAATACAACAATTGCATCTGGCCGAAATAGATGCCACGCCAAATATACACGAGGAAATAGCTAAAAAAATCTCCCTCCTGAAGAATTCTTCCCTTACCTTCGAGTCCAGTCATCGCCGGAAAGATGGTACCGTGTTTCCTGTCGAACTGAAGGTCGGGCTAATCGAGCTTGACGGACAACCATCGTTGATGGGCGTTGCCAGGGATATCTCCAAACGAAAGCGGATCGGGGATTGCCTGGCCTTTTTGGCCCAGGCTACCACAGTGCATGATGAAGAGGATTTTTTTCACAGATTGGCTCGATTCCTGGCCAACATCCTGGAAATGGAATTCATCTGCATCGACATCCTCGAACCGGGCCATCTCTCGGCCAGAACTTTGGCTGTTTTCGTCGATGGTGAGTTTGAGGACAATGTCACCTATACGCTGAAAGACACCCCCTGCGGCGAGGTGGTCGATAAATCAGTCTGCTGCTACACTGAAGGGGTGTGGCGCCATTTCCCCGGCGACATCATCTTGCAGGACATGAAGGCAGAGAGTTATCTGGGGACTATACTGTGGGGCGCCGAAGGCAAGCCCATCGGTTTGATCGCCGCCATAGGGCGAAAACCGCTGAAGCGGAGAGAACAGGCGGAGGAAATCCTCCAGCTCGTGAGCGTGCGGGCCGCGGCCGAACTGGAGCGCTACCTGCATAACGCTGAACGTCTCCACCTTGAGCGACAAATACTGCAAGCCCAAAAACTGGAGAGTCTTGGGGTATTGGCCGGCGGCATAGCTCATGACTTCAACAATATCCTTCTCGCGATCATGGGCAATGCCGAATTGGCTCTGATGCGAATCAATAAAGAATCCCCTGTTGCTGAAAATCTGCAACGAATACAGCAGGCCACGGCGCAGGCAGCGGAACTGGCCAAACAGATGCTCGCCTATTCAGGGAAGGGGAAATTCGTGGTTGAGAACATCGATCTCAATCTTCTTGTCAACGATATGCTCTATATGCTGCAGGTCTCCATCTCCAAGACCGCTGTGCTCCGTCTCAACCTGCACAAGCCCCTCCCCCTTGTGGAAGCTGACGCCACCCAGATTCGCCAAGTTGTCATGAACATCGTTATCAATGCCTCCGAGGCTCTGGGCGACAAGAGCGGTGTCATCGCCATTACCACCGGGTGTATGGACTGTGACAAAAGCTATTTGGAAAATGTCTGGCTCGATGAGAATCTGAGCGAAGGCCTCTATGTGTACCTGGAAATAGCAGATACCGGCTGCGGCATGAGCAAGGAAACCATGGAGAAGCTGTTCGACCCCTTCTTCACCACCAAGTTCACCGGCAGAGGATTGGGAATGGCTGCGGTCCTCGGCATTGTCCGTGGGCACAAGGGGGCAATAAAAATCTACAGCGAGCTTGGCAAGGGCTCGACATTCAAGATCCTACTCCCTGCTTCGACAAAGCCAGCGGAGATTTTTAACCAGGTTGAATCGAATAATGACTTGCAGATGAGCGGCACGGTGCTGCTTGTTGATGATGAAGAAACGGTGCGAGGGATCGGCAAGGATATGCTGCAAGTTCTTGGCTTTGAGGTTATCACCGCCTGCGACGGCAGGGATGCGCTCAGAGCCTTCAAGTTTAACCCGGATATTTCCTTCGTCATCATGGACCTTACCATGCCCCATATGGACGGGGCAGAATGCTTTCGTGAACTCAAGCAGATCAAGCCTGATGTAAAAGTCATTATTTCAAGCGGATATAACGAGCACGAAGTCTCACAAAAGTTCGTCGGCAAGGGGTTGTCCGGCTTTATCCAAAAACCATATAAGCTTTCCGCACTCAGGGAGGCGATCAAAGCGATAATGTGACGAAAACGCAATGTGTTTTCATGGAATGCAGGGCCGATGCGAAGAAAACCAGGAGCCAGATCTTGAATCTTGAATCATCTGAAAAATGGAATAAATCAAGATTCAAGATCTGGCCCCAGATTTCTGATGACCCCAGCTTTGCGTATCGTTTTTTGACTTTGTCTTTTTCGTGAATCTAACCATGATCGATGCTGTAATATGTTGAAATTGTAATAATATTTAGCACGCGTGGCGGTTGAATATCTGATATAAAAATTGTTCTAACTATACTGTTGTGTATTGAAAACAAAAAAAGAAGGAAAAGCCAAATGGAATACGATGAAATAGCAAAGCATTGTGAATCATTAGGATATAGAGACAAATTTCGTCTTTCACAGCTCCTAATTCAACTGGCAAGAAAAGAAGAAGAAATACAAAATCCACAGACAAGGCAAAATCTAAAAGAAAAAGTTACCAAACAAATATCAGACGAACCTGCAACAGACATTAACTCGATTCAATACGTAATTGATCGTTTGGCGAAGTTGCGCCC
>CAYRRA010000277.1:0-3234 GCA_964426355.1 uncultured Anaerolineaceae bacterium | reverse complement strand
GACCCAGCGTTTCGGCCTGTGGGCGCTGGATCGCGAGACTCAGGTCCGGGTGCGCCGGCCCAGCGCGGAACTCTATGCCGAGATTTGCCGCACCAATGGGATTTCCTCGGAGGTGACCACAAAGTATGCACCGGCGGCTTTACCCAGGCTCTTCCCGTAAAACCGTTGCGCGGCCTCGGGTGGATCACTTTTCATTCAGAAGATTCCCCTTTCAATAACCTGGTCAGTGATGGCCATTAAAATAAAAAAATTTGATACTGTATCATATTTCCATATATCACTAGACAAAAAGAGAGAACTCCTTAAAAATAGACAAAAACAGAAGTCGAAAGGAGTTCTCAGATGACAGGCTCAACTGTCAAACTAATTATAACCGCAGAAGTCGCAGGGCAAAGATATGATTTGGGAAAAATCGATTTTCCGATTGGCGAGAAACTGGATGAAGCCATCTATCAGGGCTTACAAGGCATGGGGACAGCGCTGTATGGAGCCATCCTGCAAGGGGTGGATGATGGATTTGGTGAAGCGATACCAGAGGGGTGGAAGAACATGGGGCGTGAGAAGCGAACCATCATGACCAGTGTTGGATCCATCACTTATAAGCGCAGGGTATACAAAGACACGACGGGTAAAAGGCGAAAACCCGTAGACGAGGTATTAGGGATAGAGCGCTATGGGCGTTATAGCCTGGGTGTTCAGCAGAAAGGGAGCTACTTGGCCAGCGAGCTGCCTTATCGGGAAGCAGCTGATATTTTGAGCTGGCTGATCCGGAACCATGTCAGTCACAGTGCGATCGGCCGGATGATCAGGACAGTGGGAGCCTCTCTTGAAGCAGAGGAGCAGGAAAGGCTCGAGCAGGTCTTTGAGAAAGGGGCGAGATTGGAACCCGGGCGTACCCGAGCCAAAGTGCTGTATGGGGAGAGTGACGGTGTTTATGTTCCCCTGCAGCGAGAAGCGAAAAAGAAGATCGAGGTGCGGGTGGGGGTCATGTATACGGGGAAAAAAGTGATTGGTGTAGGGCGAAAAGCCCTAGAAAATAAGGTTGTGGTCACAAAAATCGTCAAAAACAGCCAGGAATGGCAGGAAACGATCCTGAAGACAGCTTATGAACACTATGACCTTTCAAAAACCGCTCAAATGGTCGTGGGTGGTGATGGGAATAGCTGGGTCAAGCAGAGTTTTGATTTGTTGGGATTGCCCACAGTTTTTGTGTTGGATCGATATCACCTGTATCGAAATGCCCGGCGTGCCTATGGGTACACCCATAAAACGGAAACCTGGATCAACATGATCTGCGAAGGGCATTTAGAGAAAGTGCTGCCAGAGATGATCGCTGTTGCGGCTAAATCGCCACCCAGGAAGGCAGATGGGATGAATGCCTATATCAAGTATCTGATCAACAACAGGGATGGACTGCTGGAACCTGACTGTCGATCTCCTTTGCCGAAAGGATTAGGCAACCTGGGTGGGATTGAAGGAAACGTGGATAAGCTCGTAGTGCGCCGTCTGAAGGGCCGTGGCCGCAGTTGGCGACTTGACGGTCTGAAAGCAATGTTAGCAGTGTGTCGCCACAAGGAAGAATTGCGGCAAGGTGCGTTCAAACCTTTTATGGAAAAAAGTACTACCAACCAACCGAAAAATGCACGAAAGAAAAAACTTGATTATGGTGAATGGATGCAAGCAGATGTCCCTGCGATCCATTTATGCCATTCAGGAAGACCGTGGGCGAAGGTGTTGAAGGATGTTGTTCATCCTGGAGGAGTTCTCTGATTGTTCGTAAATATGGAAATTCTTGACAGAAACCGAGGCAATGCGGAGAGTGTTGAACAAATCCAATAAATACGATTGTTAAACTAAAACAGCCAAATATTTATCATTAAAGGGCTGACTTAGCTCAGATTTGGGTCAATATTGGCTACTTTTTCGGCTGTTTTCACCTCCTTTCTGGCGTTTTTTCACGACCATCGACAATTCTCCCTGGGTTAGGTAACTACAATACCATTTGTTTTCAAGCCCACACCCGTGAGCAACTTGACCATCCGCTTGAGGTTCAGAACAATGGCCGTGAAATAAGCCTGGATGCCGAATTTCAGCAATCCAAGATAACGACATCGTCCCAAACCATGCCCTTGTTTGGCCTCACCAAATTTGCGCTCGATTTTGTAACGCTCTTTGCGTCCCTCTTGATAAGCCGGTGATTGGATCAGCTCTAACCACACTTCCTTGTTAGCATCCTTCTTTTTAGTTCGCTTGTCTTTGAGACAAATGGCAGATTGCAGGTTGAGATGTTCTAAATAGTAGTGGTTGTGTCCATCATCATAGCCCCGGTCAGCAGTATAAGTGTCGACGGGTATGTTCTGCGCCAGATCCTGATCGACCAGAGAACAAAAATGATGACCATCATACGCCTCGCCCGATGTCACCTCCAGGCTCGTGATCAGGTTGCTTTCTGCATTCATGCTCACGTGTTCTTTGTAGCCATGGAAGTATTTCACTTGATCAACATCTTTACCAGTTTGGTCTTTGGCCTTATGTTTCCCCTTGACACCCCATTTGGCATCCGGATCACGCGGGCCTTTTCCGTCATCTTTGCGTCCCTTATCCTTTGCGGTGTTGACATTGGCTTCACTATGAACGCTGTCGATGACCTGCAAACTCCCAAATTGAATGCCTGAAGCGAGTGCCATTTGAACAATGTCTGCCAATAAGCCTTGAAAGACAGATAAATCACCTTGTTTGATAAGCCGGTTTCGAAAAACAGTCAACGTGGAGTGGTCAGGTGCTTTCTGATCCAGGCCTAATCCTACAAAGTACTTAGCTGGTAGGTTTTCATTGACATGGACTTCAACCTGGCGATCAGAAAGGTTATAAAAGTAAGCCAAGAGGCACATCTTGAGGATTTGGGTTGGGTTGAAGGGTGGTCGGCCATACTCCCCTCCACCTCGATATAATTCGATAATTCGGTCTGTGAAACATTCCCAATCGATCAGTTGATTGAGTAGACGCAGAAAATGAGTTTCTGGTACAACTTGATCGTAAAGATAATTACCAAAGAAAGATTGATCCCGGGTGTCCACGTAACGTTTTTTCGCCATTTTGTCCTCGCTGATTGTGATTTTTCATAATTAAATCACTAACCGCAATTTTGGTCAATTAATGACTTGTTTTTCAACACTCTCAAGTATTTCACTTGATCAACATCTTTACCAGTTTGGTCTTTGGCCTTATGTTTCC
>CAYRRA010000276.1:0-3262 GCA_964426355.1 uncultured Anaerolineaceae bacterium | reverse complement strand
TGGCGCATATCATTACCCTTCCTCTTATTTCCGGTATTTTCATTTCTCTTGCAGGATATAGTAAAATGCTTTTTTCCCATGATGTATTGTATGGCATCTTGATGAAGAAAATGCCTGTGAATCTGATCATATTTGACGATGCCGGCAATGTACAGGCTGCAAACCGACAGGCATTAAAAATACTCGGATATGACACTCCGGGCATCTCCCGATTGAATGTAAGTCATTTGTATGGTTCCAGAGGCAGGCAACTTTTTGAAAAGGCGCTGAACCAGGCAAAATTCAGCTGGCAGGGAAACATTTTTTCCAATCCGGACCTGATGCCCATGATTGGCCGCGATTCTGAAGAAATTCCGGTTAAATTAACATCTATAGGCCTTATGGGGCCACTAAGGAATGTAACGGGTTTTGCGTTTCTGGCAGAAGACAGGCGGCATATAAACCATAATCTTGAAAAGCGGGAAATACTCAAAGGGAATCATGACAGGCTCAGATTAATGCGGAGCAATCTCTCGGACCAGCTCAGCAAAAAGGAGCAGGAAATAGCGAATACCCGCGAAAGTCTTATGCTTGAATCACTGGAGTCTGCTGGCATAAAGTCTGAAGCCCTGGGGCGGATAGAGGAGAAGGAGGCCCTTTTAAGCGAGATCCATCACAGGGTAAAAAACAACATTCAGATGGTTGTTTCCATGGTGCACCTGCTTCTAAAAGGTAAGGAAGACGATCCGCTGGTATCGGCCTCTGCAGCATCCATTGCCCGCAGGATACGCAACATGGTTGCGATACACGAAATTTTGTATGCTTCTCCATTCCTGTCAAGCATTCATATCAGCGATATCCTGAAGAAGATTGCCTCAAATCTGGTTAAGAGGAACCCAAATGCCAGGGGAATCGGGCTCAGGTTCCATCTGGCAGATGAAATGCTGGCCGTAGATCAGGCCCTGCCATGTGTGTTGATTTATTATGAGTTGCTATCCAATGTTTTTAACCATGCTTTCCCTGATAAAAAATCCCTTATTCGCTCCGGTGTTTTTTGCCTGGTGGAGGTTACCCTTAGAAACGAGCAAAATGAAATAATACTTCAGATATCTGACAATGGAACAGGGGTACATGCCCTGAATCATAACAAGGACTTTTACGCCACCGGCTTGAAATTAACGGAAGAATTGTCAGAGAACTTTCTTGGCGGCAGTTTCAGTATTTGGAATGCTTTTGGTACGAAAACCCAACTCCGTTTTCCGAAAAAAATGAATTACGCTTAAGTATGTCTGAGCCTGCATCATATCTGTTTTTCTATCTCATGTTGCTGATGCTGCTGCTATACCTGCAGGGGGGGATACTGCTTTTAATCAGGAATTCAGGATACGAATCCAACAGGTGGTTTTCAGCATTGAGCCTGTATTCGGCCCTTTGGATTTGCTGTTCATTATTGCTATGGGAATCACCGGAAGCTTTTTGTATTGGTGGGGTTTTCCTTCTGCCGGCTTTTTATTACCGTCTGAATGAATCTTCAAAAAGAAAAACTAAGAAATCCCTATGGCGCAACAGGGTATTTGTTGTATTGCTGATTCTTGGGCTTATTGCCGGTAGTGTGTTCACTCCGCTAATGTTATCAGGCTCCCGCCAGGTATTGATGATAGCTGCTCACCTGTTTTCATTTGCCCTGGCCATAGCCGCCATATATGTATTTCGTCTTTTAAGGCCAAACCCGGCAAGGTTTGCAAAAAGAATACTGATGGGGATGCAATTTCCGATATTGATATGCGACAATCAATTGCATATACTGACGGTAAATGAATCGGCACAGAGGCTGTTCTCGATGTCCAGGTTCCGTTTGCTGGGAATGCATGCAGCCAGGCTGTTTAATGATTCCCATGTTCTTGATGATTTGACTCGTAAGGCACTGTCTTCGGGGGTAAGAGAAACAGTTCAGGCAGAAATCGTTTCTCAGGGGCATTGCAGAGGTTTTGTTATGATTTCCTGTTACGTTTTGCGCAATATGTACCATGATGAGCAGGGTGTTTTATTTACAGTGCATGACCCTTCTGAGGAAATCCGCATTGAAAAGGATATTGGGCGGTTTCAGCATAAATGCGATAAACTTAACAGGGAATGTGAATCCTTGGATGCCAGTTTGTCCAGACTTACAAGGGAACTTTCTTCTTACAGGGAGAATCTTTTGCAGGAGCAGGAGCATAACAGAGACAAATTGGAGTATTGCAAGATGTCCATAGCTGAAAAGGAAGCCCTAATCGGAGAGATAATACAACGTCCGGCCATCAATTCAGAGCTGATGCTTGCCATAATAAGGCATCAGATTTCGGTTACCAGCTCCCCCGAGGAAGGGCTCAGGCTGCTAACCCTGTTGGGTCATGTAAGAACCCTGAATATGGTGCATCGCTATGCACTGGAATCCTATGGCACAGATGCTGTTGATTTCTCTGCATTCATTGTGCATATCACCGGTGATGCAATCGCATCCCGCCGTTTACAGTATTTGCTTACCCCCCGGTATGAAACAAGCAGTCGTTATATTTCCTCAGAGCTTGCCATTCCATTATCAATAATTGTAAATGAGGTGCTTACGGCTGTGCTTTCTTTATTGGAAGTGTCAACCGGACTGAACCAGAGCAATGTTTCATTGTTGATTTCATTTGCATCAGGACAGAATGGCATTGCGTTTAATCTGTTTTTGGATGATGGCAATCATTGGGGTATGCGTGATTTTCCGCCTCTGGTTTTTTCTGAATCCCTGCTGCCTGAGCAGTTGGGTGGCAGTATCAGCATCAACCAAAATGAACAAATCAATGTAAAGATTCTGGTACCAAACCAATGATTGATTTTGATGTCCATTTGCTTGTCTTGTTCAAAAAAAATACTTACATTGTCAGAAATATTTTACTTTTGTGACAAGTACTTTGCCATAATGCTATGGATGAGCTGAAGGTTCTGGTTGAAGGCATTGGCAATAAGGTCAGAAAGCTTGGTTTAAAGAATAGTCAGCTGAAAAGCAGGATTAATGAACTCGAGCATGAGATTTTCGACCTGAATGCCAGATTGCGTGAACAAACCGGAAAAATACAGGAGTTGGAACAGCATATTGCAGATATCCGGATTCGCGGCACCCTGCATTCTGATGATTCAGCCATAGCCAGGCAAAAGATAGAGGGTCTTTTGCGGGAAATTGAAAAGTGTCAGTCACTTTTAAACAGTTAGCATTACGTACTCTTTGAATGAGAGAACAATTGATATCAGTTATACT
>CAYRRA010000275.1:0-3293 GCA_964426355.1 uncultured Anaerolineaceae bacterium | reverse complement strand
TTTTGGACCTTACCTGAAATTTGCTGGATGGGATGCTATTGAGGTGCAGGGAAAAGCGGAAAAAGATGTAATTGTTTATATTGATGGCGATGCAGGGAAGGTCACGATTGAAGAAGCGCCTCTGGAGGAATTAAATACCCATCTTCTCAGTCGGCAGCTCACCGAAATGTATGCAAAAGACCCGGCTGACATGCGGAGTATTTCTGTCGTTTCTGCTGGAGAAGCAGCAGATCACGTTGCAATGTGTGGTCTTAATATCAGTTATTACGATCCCCGACGTGACGAAGTGCGTATCAAGCAAGCCGCGCGTGGCGGGGCAGGTTCAGTCCTGCGGAATAAACGCATCAAGGCGATTGTTGTTCGGTTCAGCAGATTGTCAGCAAACACGAACGGTGCAGTCAATATGGAACTATTGCGGAAAGCGGGTAAACGAATCAACAAAGAGCTTTCAGACTTTGATGAAAAGCAGAATGACATGGCTCATGGCGGCACCACTTATCTTGTCAGTATTATGAACGATTATGACTTGCTACCTGTGCAGAATTTCCGTTACGGTAAAGACGATCTAGCAGTGGCTTATTACCGTGAAGAATGGAAAAAACTGTTTGATCGCCGTGGTCCTGATGGTTGCTGGTATGGCTGTACAATGGCTTGTGCGCATGGGGTAGCAGATTTTCGCCTGCGTACCGGACCGTATGCCGGGCAGAAGGTCTTTGTAGATGGTCCTGAGTATGAAACACTAGGTGGTGTTGGCTCAAACCTGGGCATTTTCGACCGCCCCTTCATGCTGGAGTTAAATTTTTACTGCGATACTTATGGGATTGATACAATTTCATTTGGTACGTCTATGGCATTTGTGATGGAATGCTATGAAGCCGGAATACTCAACAAAGAAAGAACGGGTGGACTTGATTTCACCTGGGGCAACATAGACGATGTGCTGGAAGTGGCTCATCAGATGGCACGCGGCGAAGGCTTTGGAATGATTGTTGGGCAAGGTATTCGTGCGATGAAAGACTACTTTGTTGAAAAATTCGGCGCTAACAGGCAGTTCGTTGAAGATATCGGCATGGAAGTGAAAGGCTTGGAAGTCTCCGAGTACCTGACAAAAGAATCGCTCACCCAGCAAGGCGGTTATGCCATGGCAAACAAAGGTGCTCAGCACGATGAGGCATGGCTGATTTTCATGGAACTAGTTCACAAACAAGTCCCCACCTTTGAAGACAAAGCGGAGGCATTGCATTATTTCCCAATGTTCCGCACCTGGTTTAGCTTGCAAGGGTTATGTAAATTACCGTGGAATGATATTACTCCCGAAAGTAATAAGACTGCAAAAGAACCCGGAAAAGTGCCTGAACACGTTGAGAACTACCGTTGGCTTTATGAGGGTGTAACTGGTGATCCTCTGCCCATCGAAAAATTACTCCTTCAATCTGAGCGAGTTTATTATTTCCAGCGCATTTTTAACCTGAGATTAGGATATGGAACGCGCGAATACGATTATCCGCCTTATCGAATGGTTGGACCCGTCACCGTTGCCGAATATGAATCACGAGCTGAACGCTATGACACCCAACTTCGCGAAGAAATAGGAATTGACCCTGAAAACCTTAGCACACTGGAAAAGATGGAAAAAGTCAGGGAATACCGTTTGAACCGCTATGAGAAACTTGTGGATACGGTATATGAACGCCGTGGTTGGACCAAAGATGGCATACCAACAGTTGAATCGCTCCAACGATTGGGGATTGACTTCCCAGATGTTGTTGACCTGGTAAAAAAACACCTGTAAAAAAACGGTTTTGCTGATGCCGGGTGAACTTATCCCCGGCATCCATTTTTAACCATAGAGAATGGCGGTATAATCTCGTTATCAACGGCGGTTTTTTACTCATAACGACATGAAATCATGAATATTCACTTGCTTCTAAGAAATGCAATTGATTTTCCTTTACGCCAGCTTTTTCGTTGGCGTCGGAAAGGTCTTGTACTGGCTCAAGAAGATCGAAAAGACCTGTTTGCCCTGATTCCCCCAAGCGAAAAAACAACTGCTGAGCGATTAGCAGCGAGGTTGATTCGAGAATACCACTTGGAAAATTCTCTTGAACCCGGTTCAAATAGAAAATATCTTGAAAATTTGTATTATCTCGAGCTTTTGGAAAAAGCACTAAGAATGGCTCAGGTGGAATTTTGCGATTCTGTTCACGCGGCAGATATTGGAGTTGCCGATTGGTTTTATGTCCAGTCTCTGGCTGCATGTTTGCGGTATTTTGGCGGTAAAAAGCGGCAGATTCACCTGGATGGTTTTGAGGTGGATGCATATCGGGTATATTCTGATTTTTTCTCCAGGATGGATTATGCCCGGGCTTATATGGGTGACACACCAGATGTCTTTTTCTATCCTGACCATTTCACTGCAGTGCCTTGTCAGTATGACCTGGTGACGCAGTTTTTTCCATTTGTTTTCATGAAGGATCATCTTAAGTGGGGACTGCCTGCGCCGATGTTTGATCCTGGGGAATTGTTGAATCTCGTAATCCCAAGCTTGAAGGCGGGTGGAGTATTGGTCATTGTGAACCAGGGAGAGGATGAACATTCCACCCAGATGAAACTTCTTGAAACTCACTGCTTGCAGCCAGTGCACGTGTTTAGACATGAATCTGTCCTTTTTTCCTATTATCTGCCAAGATATGTCATCGTTGGAATCAAATCATGTCCGACATAAAATTGCGCGCAGAAGAAGCAAAAAACTATATCCACATCCTATCCCATGAAATTGGTCCCAGACCGGCTGCTTCGCCCGCTGAAACAAGTGCGCGCGAGACCATTGTCGCTCGTATGACATCTTGGGGATATTCTGTCAACGAGCAGGATTTTTCTTTTGCCCCTGAAGCCTCATTCCCCTGGCTTTCTATACTCATTTGTGGACTATTAATCACCTTTGGCTGGATTATCCGTGTGTTTCCAGAAATTTCAATTTTCTTGCCTGTTATTTATCTTTTCCTTCCTTCTTTGATACGTCTTGAGGCTCGTTTTCGCCGAAAAACTGCTCATTCAAAAAATTTGTTCTGTACTCACCCAGGTCAAGATGGTTCTGATTTGCCTCTGTTCATCATTTCTGCCCATCTTGATACAGCCAGGGCATTTGTGATGAAGCAACGTTTCTGGTTGGTTATATATTCAAAGTATATGACCATCTTGCAGCGCACCGCTATGCTGATCGCCATTCTTTCGTTTTTTACTCTGCTGAATGTAAATATCCCACCCTTTTTATACTGGGCTGTTGGCGGTTT
>CAYRRA010000274.1:0-3318 GCA_964426355.1 uncultured Anaerolineaceae bacterium | reverse complement strand
CGAATGGGAGGAACCAGTGCTGCAAGATGCTGCCAGCAAATTCCCATGACCAGGTGGGACGCAGTGAATAGCTGTATGCACCCGAAATTGGAAAGATGCCCAGTACGATTCCAAATACCCAGGCGAGCAGCAGCCCCAGCCACATATAAGGGGTGGCGGTGAGGATGTAACCGATGGGCAGGATGGTGTTATCCAGCCATTTGGTGCGTGCGGCAAATGCGCCAAACCAGTTGCCGGCAAACCAGCTTAATAAAATTGCTGGTAGTAATAATAGCAAATCATACGGAACCGCGTTGAGAATGACATCTTTGACTGACATGGGGAACACCAGCACGCTGGTGCCGAGATCGCCGTGGAAAAGCGCTTTCCAGAAGTTGATGTACTGCTGCCAGACGGGCAGGTCTAAACCGAAAGCCTCGGTGTAATAGGTGTACATGACTTGGGCGGCTTCGGCGCGCGTTCCAACCCGTGTGAGCAATACCTGAATGGGGTTTCCCGGCATAAACCGCGGGATCATCCAATCGATACTCACTGCCAAGATAAATGTGAGGAGGTAAATGAGGATTTTTCTGCCAAAATAACGTTTCACACAGCCTCCTTCCAGGCATCGACCGAAAAAAAGACCGCCCCTCCCCTGACCAGCCGGGAGAGGCGGTCTTTTACTAAATTACTGCTGTACAGGCTCTAGTTCAGTGAGCATGAGGATTGAAGTCATGTTCCAGTAACCACGCCATGACATGGGTAGGTAGTGATTGGCATCTTCAGCCGATGAGGGCCAGTTGGTCCAGTAGGTGTTGTTCACCTGTGACCACATACCATTGTACCAGAGTGGGATCAATGGCATATCGGTGAGGAAGGCACGCTGTAGTTCGGAGATGATGGCTTTCATGCTGTCGACATCATCGCTTGGCACCATGTCGAGCTGGTCAACCAGAGCGAACACCTCTGGGTTGTCATAACGACCGTAGTTGCCGTTCTGGATGGTGGCAATGTCTTCGATGGGGTTTTGTGCCATCCAGTTGTAGTACGTCCAGGGGGTGTTGCTGACCTGGGCATCGTTGGAGATCATCATTTTAAAGGTTCCATCGTTGCGGGCAGCCACGTAGGCAGAGTAGTCCGGGTATTCTGGGACGACATTGATGCCGACTGCTTGGCAGCCAGCAGAGACTACTTTGATGGACTCCATCCAGTCTGACCAACCAAATGGAACGATTACGCTCAGCTCGATTTTCTCACCTGCGGGTGTTTCAACGAAACCGTCGCCGTCCACATCCACATAACCAGCGGTGGCAAGGATCTGCTTTGCGGTATCTGGATTATAGCTGAAACCTAGCTCGTCGACGACTTCCTGGTCGATGTATTGGTCCCAGACGGGGAGCAAACCGGTGGGGTTAGACGCCATGACGATGTTGCCGTAGACTCTGTCCACGATTTGACTTACATCGATGGCATGGGCGACTGCTTTACGGAACTGAGGATCATCCATGGGGGCAATCTGGTTGTTGAGCAACAGCCAGGCGGTGTTGGCGGAAAGCATGTAAGGCGCTTCGGGGTAATAGGTGGTGATGCCGTATCCGCCGTTAATGATGTTGGCGATGCCGGGGAGGAAGTGGTTGCTCAGATCGAGACCACCCTGCACCAGCAGTCCGAGGGCAACGTTGTTGCTGCTGTTGACGATATCGATGATGTATTTGGGTTTGGTGTCGAGACCGAGCGCATCGGTTGCCCACCAGCCTTCACGTTTTTCCCATACAACCCTGTCCTGTTCGAGGGCAATAGGCATGTAGGGACCGGTACATTCTGGGTTTTCATTGATACCTGAGGTGATTTCTTCAACGGTCTTGGTTTCCCAACTGGCTTTGGAGACGATGGGGGTGGTGTAGAGGTAGTTCGACCAGCGCTGATAGAGAGCTTCGGTGAAGGTGAAATCGACGGTGTAATCATCGACGATGTCAACACTGCCCAGGAAAGCCCAAACCGGGCTGATGCTGACGGGTGCTTCCTGCGCTGCATCGAAGGTGAATTTCACATCGGCGGCAGTGAGTTCTTCGCCGGTTGACCACATGATGCCCGGGCGGATTTTAACTTCGTACACGGTGTCACTGATCCACTCGCCGCTTTCGGCAAGCCAGGGGGTAAATTCGTTGGTCAATGGGTCGAAGAGGAACATCGGCTCATAGCAGAGACCAAAGGTTCCCATGGCATAGTTGCCCAGGTTCCAGGGGTTGTAGCCGGTCGGGGGACCCCACTGCGTGCCGCCGGTATAGAGGGTTTCACTTCTTTGATACGAGGTGACAGCCGGGGTGGCTTCAACGACCACTTCCTTTTCGACAACGACGGTTTCAATGACGGTTTCGCCTTCTTTTTCGACGACGACAGTTTCAATCACCGTTACCGTTTCGGGGGTGGGTGTGGCGCAGCCAGACAATAGAAGGCTGGCTAAAATTAAGATACTCAGGGCTGAAAAGACTAGTTTACGCATTTTTTCTCCTTTCGGTTGTAACGACTTGTCAAAAATTTGAGTGATATCAAATGAATTTTTTTATAGATGAACACCTCCTTTTGACTTGATGAAGCACGACAATAGCTTGGGAGCGCTCCCAAAAAGAGAGAAATGAAAATCATTTGCGGATTGCTCCACAGGAATCCCTGATAATTAATTCGGTACCCATGATAATTCTGCGCACTGGTTGATTTCCGTTTTCGATCATATCGATGAGGATTTCGACGGCTTTGATGCCGAACTGAACGATAGGCTGGCGCACGGTGGTGAGCTGCGGGGTGTTGCGTGTGCTCACCGGGAGCACATCATCGAAGCCGATAAAGGCGATATCCTCAGGGATTCTAAAGCCTGCTTCGCGTGCGGCGCGCATGGCGCCCACTGCCATCACATCTGATGCGGCAAAAACAGCATCCGGGCGGTCTGCTGCCAGGAGTTTTTGCATGGCGTAATAGCCGCTGTCCTCTGAGAAATCACCTTCGACGATCAACGTTTCGTCTACCGTGCGATTGCGTTCAACCAGTGCTTTTTTGTAGCCTTCGCGGCGGTCAATACCGGCGGTGTGTTGGGGTGAACCGGTGATGGTGGCGATGCGCTGATAGCCCAGCCGGATGAGGTGGCTGACCGCATTGTAGGCGGCTGCAACGTTATCGATATCAATGTAACTGACGTTTTCGGTATGAAAGGGACGCCCCGCCATGATGATGGGAACATCTGACCTGACCAGCCGGTCTGCCAGGTGGTCGCCGAATTGACCGGCTTGCAGAACGATGCCGTCCAGCAGTCCTTTGCGCGAAATGGGCGGGTAAATTTTTTCC
>CAYRRA010000273.1:0-3359 GCA_964426355.1 uncultured Anaerolineaceae bacterium | reverse complement strand
ACCACAAGTTCCTGGCGGAACGGCTGCAGGGAGAGACGTTAAAAATCTTTCATAACCATGCCCATTTGAAATGCTCCCACATGCTGGTGGAAAAGGGCAATCAGAATTGCTATTTGATCTACGACATCGTCCAGCGCAAGAAAATGCCTGTGGCGCGCATCCACCACATCAGCAACCCGGCGTTTTTCCAGCACAATGCACACCGCTTTGCGTGGAACGCCTGCCTGCGCGCCCATACCTTCGCGCTCATGCTGCCAGAAAATCTACTCAACGGGCAGCCGCCGCGTGGAGCTCTCCGGATAGCCCAAAAGCAAGCTCAAATCTTCCATTCCACTTCCCTGCGAAAAGACCAGGTGGACCTGATTTACTCTGAGCTACAAGTGCTCGGCTTGCGCACCTGAACAAAGGAGCCCAAGGGCAATGTCGATAAAAAACCACATTTTAAAACTTCTTTCGCTTGGAACCCAACCGTTTTACGGCGGTTGTGGGCATATCCTCATGCTGCATCGCGTTACCCCTGATCTGCCCGTGCGCGTTCCGGGTCAATCTCACCTGGAAATCACCCCAGACCACCTCGAAGAAGTCATCCGGTTTTTTCGCGACAGAAATTACGATTTTCTCTCGCTCGATCAACTTCACGAGCGGCTCACCACACAACGAATGCGCAGGAAATTTGTCCTGTTCACCTTTGACGACGGCTACCTGGACAACCTGACTTTCGCTTACCCCATTTTCAAAAAACATGAGATCCCTTTTGCCATCTACATCGCCGCCAGTTTCCCTGAGCGAGAAGCAATTTTGTGGTGGTATCTTCTCGACGACCTGATTCTCAGCCAAACCCACCTCAGCTTTAATCTTCCCGGTGAACAGCTTAACCTGGATTGCAGTAACATGGAACAGAAAAGGTTTGCTTCACAGGAACTTCGCCGCCGCATCAAGTATGCCAACCACCTTACTTATCAACCCATCATCGAATCCATTTTTCTACCTTATGGGATCGATCTCCACGCAAAAACAGACCAGCTAGCCCTTTCCTGGGAGCAGATCGCTCAACTGGCACACGACTCCCTGGTCACCATCGGGTCACACTCAATAAACCATTACACCCTCAAGAGCCTGCCGCAAGAGAAAGCCCTCGAAGAAATCGAAGGCTCAAGACACCTTATTGAAAACAAAACCGGTTGCAAGGTGGAACACTTTGCCTATCCTTACGGCGAGAAAAAAGAAGCTGGTCTGCGCGATTTCGCCCTTGTTAAAACCTGCGCATTCAAGACGGCTGTGACCACCCGTTTTGGTAATATTTTTCCGGCACATGCTGCACACCTGGAATGCCTACCGCGCTTTGACCTGCCTGCGCTCATACCGGATAACCAACTTCTGCTGGCTGTTCGCGGTCTCACCCCGCTGCGCCGTAATCGCTTCCGGCGTGTGATTACCGATTGAATTTCACCAAAAATCCGCACAGCGGTATGTCATTAAAATGGTCACAAACTGTAGCACCACCAGGTAAGTCAGTAATGCCCGTTTGTGCCGGAAAATGTGAATGATTTCCTGGGTAACAAAAAGAACGATCAACGGCGTCATGAACAGCCACAAACGCGCCACTTCACCGCGCGTCTGCCCAACCAGGTTGAGAAAGACATACATCATCAGAAATGCCAGGGTGAGCACATCCAACGGGGTTGTCTTTTTCTGGATAAACGCCTTGATGGCATGGTAAAATCGTAGTCCCCACAACATGGCAATCGGAAAACCCAGCCAGGTGGCAATTTCCAGGTTGTTCATTCGCAGCGCTGCCAGGAGCTGCACTATTCCGGTCTGAAATTCCTTGTACATCTTGTGTTTGCCAATCGAGACCTGATAGCGCAGGATCATGTCGTAATTCAAAACGAAATATCCAAACGCAAAGAGAAGAAGAAAGCCCAAAGCCATCATCGCACCCAGCTTGACCAGGTAGAGGAACTTGCGTTCACGGCGGTGTACCCAATAATCCAGCAGCACCCAGAAGGCAACCATCGGTCCAACGGGTAACAGTGAAAAGCTGAAATAAGTGTTGACATACATCATCAAACCGGTTGCCAGCGCCCAAAGGGGCGACTGCGTTTGAATGGTTTTATAGGTCAGCACCATTGCCAGCATAAACAGCATCGGAAAGAGCACCTGATCCATCTCAAGCGGCATCAGAATGATATTGGGCAGAAAGAGCAGCAGCAGTGCAGGGAAAAAGTGAACTTCCCTGGGTAAGTACTTTTTCCCAAAACCCACAGTGATAATCAGTAGCGAGAAAGTGAGCCAGGGGAAAACAACCGTGTTGAAACGCGAGAGGCGTTCAAAGCGCTCTGCATAATTCATCTTGGGTTGAAAAATGCTGGATGCCTTCTGATCGATGATGTAAAAAACCAGCACACCTGGCGGTTTGGTACCCAGGTAATCCCCCCAGCCAAACGCCTCTTCATAGTTGAAGAGGGCATCCTCCAGCCGCAGGTTGTCAACGGCATATTCCAGGTAACGCACATGGCTGGCTTTAATCGATTTTTGACGGATCGACTCAAACCCCTCACCCGCTGCAAAGCCATAGCCAATTTGAAACACATAGCCAAAAAGAATCAACAGCGCCAGGTTGAACCAGTATTTACGAGGGCGGGCAATCGTCCACCACACTACCGCCAGTGATAGTCCGAAGAGCAGTGCAATCACTTTCCAATCCACCGTTTTGCGTTGGAAAAACCAGGTCCAATACGGGATCGAAACGAAAATCTGGATTTCGTACTGGTTGATGATCCAATGGAACAACGAGGCATCGGTCATCAACACCACCAGGACGGTGGGGTAAATCAGGGAACGCCGGTAAAATTCCTTTTTCTTGAAAGCGGGCAGATGGTTGAAAATCAGCAGAGCAAGGAATTGCGCACTGACCACCACCCCCCAGGTGATAATCCACCGCAAGCGCCCAAAAATTACCTCAAAGGTATTCAAGTCAATGGTTGTCTCAAGCCCAACCCACCAGAACAACAAAAAACCGGAAAAAACAACTCCGGCGGTACCAACCGCTGAGACCAGCAAGCGCTCATCCGTCAACCAGGTATCGATCCAACCCATCGCCTTGCTGCGTATTCGGTTCGAAAGGGTAAATAACAGTGTCATCACCCCCAACGCCAGCAAAAAAAGGATGAACACGCCACCAGTCAGCAACCGTTCCAGCGAGTAACCCCAGAGAAACGTATTGCGATCCATCGAGCGCACTTGAAAAAACAAAAAAACAGGAATTACGCCCTGCAGCAGGCAGAACAACAGCCAGATGATGATGCGTTTTTCACGTAAAATCCGGTTATCCATACAATACCCATCGTGAAACGATC
>CAYRRA010000272.1:0-3375 GCA_964426355.1 uncultured Anaerolineaceae bacterium | reverse complement strand
CTGCAAAATCACCGCCGTCCAGCGTCACTTCTGCCAGCATATAGGTCGCCGTCGCCTGAAGATACGTGGTTGGTTCTGCATTGCAGATGGTCATTTTGTCGCAGTTGGTCTCAAAGAAACCCACCGCAGCATCCAATATATCGTTGTGCACACTCTTTCCCATTTCAAGCTCCTTTTAATAAAAATTTTCCGGGCGCAAACCCAAGCCCGCCAAAACCGCACCCCATAATCCAATAACTGACTCCCGCATGATAAGTAATTTTCAGTGTCGGTCGCATTTCTGCGGTCGCATACGTCGTCCCTCTCCAGGTCGTCAGCGTTCCCCTGGACACCCCCACAACGTTCCAATCCTCAATATCTGCTTTTATCAGTAATCCCCGGTTCACCTTCTGCCCCCAGAAATACTTTTCAATTTCTGAAGCGGTCAAATTAAACGTGTATTTTCCTGCTGAGGAGCCACTGGAGAATTGCAACTGCCCCAAAAGCGTATCCCGATCCGTCGATGCATTCGCGCCTTGTATGCCCCAGTCCAGGTCTGCGCTTTCGTCATACTCCGCCCAAGAACAGTCGCTCCAATCAATCCCATCCCGAACCAATCTCCAGACCTGCACGTAATGCGTTGTGTCAATATCTACAGCCGCCAAATACATCTCCAGTTGTGCGCTTTCAATCCGCGATCCGCTGGGAATATCGGATAGGTTCCATAGCAGGATGGGGTGGTTAACGTCATACGCCACGTCCTTCTCCGTCCCCACGTTCATGCCCGTGCCAATCGCATGATGCTGATCAGACCAGGCAGGGCCGCGCAAGATTGCGCCCGCAGCAGGCGCATTGCTTGAATACAGGCTCATGTTGTCGGCCTCGCAACGTGCAGCATAATGGTCAGGTCATACGGCGCGGTTGTCTGCACTGCATCGATATCCACGTAAATGAATGGAATCCCGGAGAGTGACCGGTAAGAACTGTTAATCACAGGTTGTGCGGCCGCGGCTTTGCTGTGGTACTCTCCGGTTTCAATGGTGATCCTGGTGGATAGTAAATCATTCGTCCCATTGTTAAGTTGAATCGTCAGGTCACCGGTTGTGCCAGCAACCCCCACAAAAGCTTCCACGTCATACACAGCCCACGGCGCATTCGCATCGCTCATGAACATCGGCACTGGAATGCGCAGATAGGTATTGCCAATCACGATCGGACCGGGTTTGTGCATGCAAATCGATTTCCGCTCCCACTGGATCATCCGGAACGCTGTGCCGTTAGAAACGAACATCCCCATCTCTCCCCGTCCCAAAATCGCCAGCGTGTTCGCCAGGGCATAATCCCGTACGGTCAGCAGCTCGCCGTCTGCATCAGCCGTATTGATCAGGATAAACACATGGTTCCCATCCGCTTCATCCGGCAGTGTCACAGTCCTGTTGGCTCCGCCCGGGTCCAGCAGAAGAATCGCCGTATCATCATCGGTCAGGTTACGGGTAGCGCTCAGCGTTTCAGTGGTAGCTGATGCCGCGTATGCCACCGCGCCTTGTAGAAAATTAGCCACCTCGATTTTTTTTGTTTCCGGTGCACCGCCAACATCCGTCACCAGCGCCAGTAAATCGTCAACCTCCGGGAACGTCGCCTCGGTCAATGCAGTGATTTTTTTATCTACCATCCAACCTCCAAATACCGTTCACTAATCTCGTACTTCTCTTCTTTTGTCCTCTACATTTTAGGGAGAGGAGACCCGGTACTCCGGGTAGGTGAGGGTAAAGCCCTTTCATTCCGCAAAATCCAGCACAGCCGGTTTAACATGCCATGTAAAAAATATCACCCGGTTGAGCAGCTCAAATTCAACGCCATTGATGAAATAATCCCTGGCTTCGGGGCTTGCCATGTCCTCGGTAATCCGTATCCGGTCGCCAATATCGAACCCCAAAAATTGCCTTAGCAAGTCTTCAGATCGGTTAGCGCACATCGTGATCGTTTTCACCGCCGTGATCGGCGTCTTATACACATCCAGGATCGCCTCCGCCAGCCCTTCAATTTCAGCAGGGTCATCCTGATATTTCATATCGATGCTCAACACCCTCGGGCCAATATCGGAAATAGAATCCTCATCCTGTGCGATAGATTCAACCGTGTCATAGATATACACACCCGTCCCGCGTGCCTGCAATTTGGTCACAAATCCCTGCACACCTGCCCCGTTGGTCAGGGTGTATTCAACAGAATTCGTTCCGTAGAGTGCCGTTACAGTCAGGTTGGCGGTCAGGTTGCTTCCTGTTCCATCCTTTTGCGAATTCATCAGGTAATCGGTTGTAGAAACCGGGGCAATCATGTCAATTCCGCTCACCTTCGCGTTTCCACTCGGGTCCCGGTATCCCCCGGTAATTTTCACCGTCGCCCCCGCTGCAATCGACAGCGAGTTTTGCAGTGTAAATAGCACTTCGCTGCTACTATCCATAAAACGCGGGTACGTTACTAACCGCACGATGTTGTAAACCTGTTCGCCGCTCAGCGTTTTTGCGTCGACTATGTTATTGTCGAAATCTCCAACAATCTCCACCACAGCGTCCAGCAGGATCCCATCGCCATTTTCCTGTAACAATCCGTCTCCATTTTCCTGAAGCAAGAACCCGCCTTGTGTAATCAGGTTCACGCTTGAGAGCTCGCTTTTGCTCGGTCGCGCTGCTGCCCCTTCCACCGTCAGAACTTCTCCATTTTCCCGGTCGGTACGCACATACACATATCCCATCTCACTCAGCGCTACCTTCTGAAACTCCGTGATCGCTTTCGTTTTTGCGCGTACGGTATCAAAAACGGTGTTGAAGATGGTGCTGCCCTGCCCCAAATCTGTAGCCAGTGGCAGCGTAGGCATGTTCTGGGTAATCAGCGCCACAATCTGATCCATGCGTTTTTCAGTGGTAAATTCTGGCAGATACAGCTCGTGGATCGCCGCTTGCTCCATATAGTCACGCACCTCCACATGCACCAGGCGGGTGGCGTGTCGTCCCGGGTCAACCTGAATCCCTCCGTATGGGATGCGCCCATAAAACTTGACGTATCTAGCCTCCTCAAACTCGATCACCATGCGCACGTACACCCCCGGACCAAATCCGGCTCGGCAGTTGGCATGCCCTGGGCTGTAATAACCCAGCAAACCGGCGCTGTTCTCCTCATCGTTCCGCAAAGAAAATCGCAGCGTGCCTGTGCCCGCCACCCGTTCATGCGGTCCGCTCCCCCTGATGCCCCGGCTCACCTTTTGCGGGCGGCTAACCAACACATCCTCGGTCACATCCACCCACTCATCTTCCAGGTACATCTCTGTAATATATGCGTCCGGAAATACACCCATATAATCACTCTCTCGCCATCAGTACGGCATCCCGTACGGCT
>CAYRRA010000271.1:0-3390 GCA_964426355.1 uncultured Anaerolineaceae bacterium | reverse complement strand
GGCACCATTGCTGCCATCATTGGCAACCCCATCCTGGATGCACCAGACTATCTGACCAACATTTCAGCCAATGAGAGCCAAATCATTGTTCAAACATTCCTCGTATTCCTGATGGGTGTCGCCTGCGCCGGGATTGGTCTGGCTCTCTATCCGATTATGAAGAAATACAGTACGGGCCTGGCAATCGGGGTGGTTGGATTCAGGGTAGCCGAGGGCATACTCGAAATCCTAGGCGGGGTTATCACCATTGGCCTGCTGGCCTTGAGCCAGGAATTTGTCAAAGCTGGCGGTCCAGATGCGGCTTATTTCCAGACCATCGGCGCGATCATCAAAGCTGGAGACGCGTGGCTGAGCAATGGTGCCGCGCTTCTGCTCTGGGGCATTGGCGCTTTGATGTATTACACCGTTTTTTATCAATACCGGCTAGTGCCGCGCTGGCTGTCCGGCTGGGGTTTGGGCGGCATCACATTAACCACCATCACAGGCGTGTTAGTAATGCTCCACATCATTCCTGGTTTTGGAACAGTCCAGGTTGTTGCTAGTCTGCCAATAGCCCTGCAAGAGATGGTATTCGCGATCTGGCTGATCGCAAAGGGGATCAGTCCGTCGGCAGTCGCTTCTCTGTCTGCGAAAACAGCGACGAATTAGCTCTTTAGCGCTGCATAGATTTGCATTATAGGGAAGAGGGAGGGTTGAAGGTCATCCCTAAAATTCTCCCCGCTCATGTCCTATGTAAACGCTCGTGGAATAGACCTTAAAAAGCGGACACAGCGCATCACAAGGAGAAAAGAAAATGTTAAAATATGGTTCAATAGTTCTTTCAATATGGTGCGTCATCAATTTTATACTCGCCCTTTTCATATTGATCTATGTTATAGTTTTCAAACAGAACTCCCCAATCTTGCAGGTGGCTTCTTTTTCAGAGGCTGAAATTGCCAGCCTGAGTGCCAAGGTCATTGCAGCGCTCAATTGTTTTACCATCCTGTACAATTCTTGCTCGCTGGTTATCTCGGTGCTGACGTGGCCGCTCATCCGAAAAAACCTGCTCGCCGGTCAAAAATCGGCTTTCTGGATGTTGGTGTTTGTGATCGGCTTTGTGGAAGTGATGGCGTTTTTCGCTTCCGCTTACATTGGGCATGGTCGCTGGCAAGTGAATGTTGTTCAGAGCGTTTTATACCTGGTAGGCATTAGTCTGTCGGGCTATGCAATATTCAAAGGAGATAAAAAATGAATTCAATCAATAAGACCGCAAGAATGGCAGGGTTTCTGTATCTCATGTACATAATAATAACAATCGTGACAGATGCGTTCTGCCGTTCTCCACTTATTGTATATGGAGATGCCGCAGAAACAGCTCGGAATATTACAGCTGCTGAATGGCAATTTCGCGCTGGTATTACTGGTGATCTGGTCTCTGTGGTGTTTTTTCTTCTGGCAGCCTGGGCTTTGTATGCGCTATTGAAATCAGTAAATAAGGAACTTGCTTTACTGTTCCTGTTATTGAACCTGGGCGGCAGCGCGGTATATGCCATTAATTTGCTTAATCAATTTGCTGCTATGCTGCTTTTAAGCGGTGCCGAATACCTGAAAGTATTCCAAGCTGATCAACTGCAATCTATGGCAATGTTCTTTCTCAATTTACACCAAAACGGGTACTGGATCGCCCAGATATTCTTTGGCGCCTGGCTCTTTCCGCTTGGCTATTTAGTCTACAAGTCGGGCTTCCTTCCCAGAATTTTGGGCATCGTAATGATGATTCATTTTGTTGGCTGGATGATGACTTTTCTCCAGTTCTTCCTTTTCCCCGGTTTCACGGCAATCACCTATGTAACCTATCCGCTTGGGTTGATTTCTGAATTGGGGCTTACTTTGTGGCTTTTAATTAAGGGTGTTGGGGAACAGAAATAAAATGGAGCAAAAAAGGCGATCCAATCAAAAAAATCTGGAGAAAGGTGACGATATCTGCTTTTGCAGGAGGCTTAGCCTTCTGGGTAGCGAACTTTGTGATTTCCCTGACTCTCATCGCTGCCGAGTATAGAGCCGCCCTTTAAATTTCTTATTTTCCAATGCTGCTTGGGGCTTTGATAGGCGGCCTGATGATCGGATTCTGCGTCAGCTATTTCTTGGATCGTTTTTTTGACAAGATCCCAACTCAGGATCCGATTTCAAAATCCGAAATCCTAAGCTTGGAATCATCTTAAATAGATATTTGGTGCCTGCTCCCTCTTTGATTGGTTGGAGTAATCATTTGTTGCCGATCAAATAGGAAAATCATCAGCCATTGCTAGCTTTTTTGATCACCTTCATGCCAAAAAGAAACCGCATCAGGTTAATTCTTTTGACCAGTAATTCATAAATTAAGATTACAATGGGAAAAGTTGCAAGTATGATTATTAAATATTGAGCATAGATATTGATTGGGAGTTTAATGATATAAAAACCGATAACGACTATTACTGTCTGGTGCAGAATGTAAAAGGGGAGCGCCGCTTCATTGGCGTATTGCAGCAGATTGTTGTAGATGTTAAGGTTTTTCCTTGCGAATCCTAAAATAACCAGCACCCAACACCACTTATTGAGGCCTCGTAAACCTAACAGGACCATGTTGCCAAGGTTATATCCCCAGGGTGGATTGCTGCCGGTAAAGTGGAGAGTTAAGAATAACATGATTAAGACGAAACCCATGATCAAAGCAATATATCTATTTTTAACCGCTGTCTCCCAGAATCGCTCTATTGATGAGAATAAATACCCATAAAAGAAAAAAGTGCTGTAAAAAAGAAAATTTGCCCAATCAGCAATCAGATTCTGGTTGCCATCAGGCCATCTGGTCCTTAGCAGAAATTCAATCAGGATTAAGGGTAATGCGACTAAAAAAATTCCTCCTGGAGCGTCTATTATCTTCCGGGCTTTTTGAATTAGTAATTGTCCCTGATCTTTCTTCAAATAAGCAAAAAGCGGTAGTAATATCATGGAAAAAGTAAAGAGATAAGCCAGAAACCATAAATGGTGCCAACTTAAATTACCTTCAGGGTATAAGCCTTGAAAATTGGGATAAAAGTCGAAAAAAGAACCCTGGAATTGCTGATTCTTAATTCTTTCAATGTAAACTTGAGGTGGCACAATAATCAACATGCCAAATAAGAGGGGAACAAGCAGGCGTTTGATACGTTCATTAATGTAGATGTTTTCCTTCTTAAATGTCAGGGCAAACCATGAGGCGGCACCAGCTACAAAAAACAGGATTGGCATTTGCCACATCGTAATGAAATCATTTAACAATGAAAGCGGTAGACTGAGGATATCGCCCTTAATATGCCACCCGAAGAAGACAAAAATCATTCCGGTATGAAAAGGGACCAGCATCGCTACCGCAAAAACACGAATCCA
>CAYRRA010000270.1:0-3453 GCA_964426355.1 uncultured Anaerolineaceae bacterium | reverse complement strand
ATGGGCGCAAAGCAGGCACAGGGCGTCCTGGCCACGGGGTTGCCAGAGTTGGGCGCTTCTGGTGGGCATTAATCCCGGCGGGTGTGCTGACCACCCTGGCTGCCGTAGCTACCCTGGAAGAGGTGGGCTCTTTTGAGGGAGGGGCTGTCTTTTTCCTGGGTCTGGCTGTTACCTTTGGGCTGCTGGCTGTTTTACCGACCGGTGGAGCCCGCATGAAATGGCCCTGGATACCTGCCCTGGTTTTGTTGGTTTTGGGTGCACTGCTATCCATTGGTGCGGAAAATATGATGGTTTACATCTTCCCTGCTGCGCTCATTTTAGCCGGTTTGTACCTGGTGTCGGTATCCTTTATTAAGAGAAAAGATTCCTAAAGAGGTAAGTCAATGGAACCAAGATTGCATCGCATTCGTGCTGGCTCGATGCTGGGGGGTGTATGTACCGGATTGGCGCAATATTTAAAGATGGATGTCACCCTTGTGCGCGCGGTGTTTGTGCTCCTGGCAATTTTGCCTGGTATTGGTGTGATGTTATACCTGATCCTGTGGTTCCTACTATCCACAGGAGAAAACATAGGTGCAGGCTATTCCGCACAAGATATGAGCGCGCGCGGCAGGCAGTTTGGGCATGAGGTCAGCGAGGTCTTCACCCGCCGGCGAGAAAACACCATCCGTTTAATTGGTATTGGTTTGGTGGTGATGGGTGGGTTGGCGTTGCTTCGCATATTTATTCCAGGTGTGTTTGCCTGGGTTGAGCGCCTTAGCGCACCGGCTGCATTGATCCTTTTAGGCGGGGCACTGTTATATTTTGCATATAAAGGAGGGCGGCAATGAGCGAAACGAACGAGCCCCGCAGTTGGAAGCACAGAAACTACAGTATTTTTGGTCCCTTGCTGTTGATTGCGATTGGCGTGGTGCTTTTTTTGAAGACTTTCGGTATCATTGAAGGGGACCTTTGGGGTCTTTTCCTGAGAACGTGGCCCCTGCTTTTCATCGTCAGCGGTTTGGATTCGATTTACCGGGGCGATGGCTATGTTGGCGGAGTAGTTTGGGCAGGTTTGGGGGTAATGCTGCTGATGGGTACCCTGGGGTTTTGGCAGCCTGTTCCCTGGGACACCTGGCTGCGGTTATGGCCCTTTTTGCTGATCGTCTGGGGTTTGGATATTCTCTTCCACCGCAAGTCTTTTTGGAGCGCCGGGTTGGGGATTCTTACCGGGGTTTTGATATTAGGCGCAATTTATTGGGCTGCCGTGGTTTCGCCTTCCAGCGGCGCCAGGCATCAAGAAACCTTTGTACAGCCGTTACAGGAAGTTGAGCAGGCGGATATCGCGGTTGAAATGCTGGCGGGTAAACTGTGGTTGGGTAGAGGGGCAGATGCTGCGAATCTGGCTGAGGGAGAATTACAGGTCGCCAGCACGGAGAGCGTTCAAACTGAATATGACGTTTCCGGTAAAACCGCTGAATTTAGTTTGAAAAAAGCATCCAACCGGATCATGCCATTTTGGTTTATTGGACCGTCTCAACGCGAAGATTGGACTGTGAAACTCAATCCACAAATACCGCTTTCAGTTACATCAAAAGTGATTATCGGTGAGCAGGTGACCAATCTCAGCGGTTTGAATGTGGAAGACGCTGAATTGGAGGTGATCCTGGGAAAATCCAGCCTCTACCTGACCGCTGATGGAGATTACAAAGTGACTGCCGGTGTGATTATCGGCAGCCTGGAAGTTTACGTAATGGAGGGAATTCCCGTCCGAATTGACCTGGATACCGGTATGACATCACTGGAGTACCCGGATGATTTTGAACGCAGTGGGGATACGTTAATCTCGCCAGGGGCGGAATCGGCATCGGACGCGATTCAGCTAAGTCTTAACTTGCCTGTGGGCAGCTTGCGAATTCACTACATCGATTGATGAAATTGTGAGAGGAATAAAAACCCTCCATCCGGCTGAGGGGGGCAGCCGAACAGAGGGTATTTATATTTTAACCGGATTTAAACCTAAATGCAACAAGAAATTTTGAAGTATTTTTGTCTCTCCTTTTGAATTGTTTAATTGGTTTTTTATGGTTTATTTTTCAAATTTTGGTAGAATTTCTCTGTAGTCCTTGTATCGAGGAAGGGAGCTCCCAGTCACTATGAGTCAGAGGAAAAAGAAACTGGAACAAAATTTGAAGCAAATCTTTGTTTCAAAAGAACAGGGAAATCAGACAGAATCGTCGCCTGTTGGTGCGCCCCTGGAGATTTTAACGGGGTCCAAACAACCTGAAACGGTTGAAAACCCGGAACAGACACAGTCTGTTGTAGCTGAGGCGCCGAAGGCGGCAGAAGAGAAACCGGTTCCCTCAAAGAAAACAGCTTCCCCAAAACCAAAGAGTTCCGGGGCTGCTCAAGAAAAAACGGCACCCGAAAATTCAATAGCCACTGAGGAGCATACTGCAGCCGATGAGACAAAACCCAGGGCGGAGACGGAATTCAGCCCTGTGGTGCCTGTCGAATCCAAGAAAGAATCGTCGCGAGTGCAGGCAAAAGATTCTCTCACTCTTCATGGTGAGCGTGAACTGGTTGTGCATACGAAAGAAATTCAGACGGAGCAATTAAGAAAACTACTCATCTTTAAACTGTGTGAAGGTTATTTTGGTGTTTCGGTTTTCAGAGTGCAAACCATTATCAAGCCTCAACCGGTTTACCCGGTTCCTGGCACCGAGGACTTCATCATTGGTTTGATTAACTTGCGCGGTGAAGTCGTCCCAACGGTGGACTTACACAAGCGTCTCGGTCTGCCTGCTCAGGAGCGAACTGAGCAGACGCGTTTTGTGGTGGTTGAATATGGTGAATATCTTGCCAGTATGATTGTGGATGAAGTGGTGGGGGTTGAGAACATCCCTGAAAGCAAGTTCGAAAAGCCTTCAGATGTGGTTATGGAAGTGGATACGCGTTATCTCCAGGAAATCACCCTGCACGGTGAGAAATTGGTCCTGGTACTTGACCTGGCTGAATTGATCACACGTAAAGATTAATCGTTCTCAATGTTTTTTTCTGAAGAAATATCCCCAAGGAGGTATTTCTTGCTGCCTGGATTACTGTCTGAAGATAAAAGCGACTGAATCAATCGACACTTCGCCCAGTACCCCTTCAGCGATATCCAACCTCAGGGCAAGCCGAACATGTTTTCCATCCGGTGAAGGGATAGACCAGCTTCCCAGTGAAACCCACTGGTTATCGGGCATATTGCCAGTACTGGCAATCATCACCCCTTGGTGCTTCATCCCATTCACGAGCACTTCAAACGAAACCTCAACGTCGCCTTGCATTTCTGCCGCCCAAATCCAGATATCGTACTGCCCGGGCGGCACGCGCGCGGGGATCTGCCAGGTTACCAGGCTTTTGGCTTCAGGATTGACGACCATTTGGAATTCATCGCCCCAGGCGGGACGGTCGTTGCGCGTAAACCAG
>CAYRRA010000269.1:0-3512 GCA_964426355.1 uncultured Anaerolineaceae bacterium | reverse complement strand
GGCATAACATTTCGCTTCACCGGACTGGCTAAAGCCCGCCGGTGAGCTCTTCGTTCTGCAGCACAGACCCTATAGAAAAAGAAATGACAAAATAGACGCATGATAGAAAAGAAATTCGATATACCGTTTATTGCTGATTTGGCGCTTCGAGAAAAGCAGATTCAGCAGAGCTATCGGCCGATTATTGCTGTGCATAAGTGGTTTGCAAGGCGACCAGGCACTTTGTTCCGTGGGTTGCTTTTATCTGAGTTCGTGGACAGGCCACTTCGAAATGTTTTTTATGAAGCGAACAATCTTTCAAATTGTCATATCGCAGATCCTTTCATGGGCGGTGGCACACCGATTATAGAGGCAAACCGTATTGGATGCGATGTCACCGGGTTTGACATCAACCCCATGTCTTATTGGGTCGTCAAACAAGAAATCGAGCATCTTAGCCTTGACGAGTATACGAAGGCTGCAAAAGCCCTTCGCTTAACATTGGAAAAGGAAATCGGTCAGTTCTATCGGACAAGATGTCTTCTGTGTGGTGCGGACGATGCCCATGTCAAATACTTCCTTTGGGTTAAGGTAATACCTTGTCGTGAGTGCGGTAAGGATGTTGACCTGTTTCCCGGCTATCTTCTTTCCGCAGATTCCAGACACCCCAAAAACGTTTTTATTTGCCCTGCTTGCGGAGAACTGACTGAGACAGTCGATAGAAAAGATCCCGGTCGCTGTAATCATTGCGGTATTAAACTGGCGATGGATGGACCGGCAAAGCGAAACCGCTGCAAATGTTCGGACTGTGGGGCCGACAGCCGTTATCCTGATGCCCACCTTGGCGCACCACGTCACCGGCTTTTCGCGATGGAATACCACTGCCCAAAATGCAAGGCAACTCATGACGGAAGATTTTTCAAAAAGCCCGATGAACTTGATTTGGCTCGGGTTAGTGAGGCAGAGGCGTATTGGTCAGGGATGATTCTGAAGAAATATGTTCCAGGCGATGCTATCCCAAGTGGTGACGAGACTGACCGTCTACATCGCTGGGGGTACAAGCATTATCAGGAAATGTTCAACACCCGGCAGCTTATTGGATTGGAACTATCTGCGCGTATCATAGCAAAAATTTCTAATGATCGTGTACGCAATGCGTTGGCGACCAATCTTTCCGACTTGCTCCGTTACCAGAACATGTTGTGTCGATATGACACCAGGGCGCTGAAATCACTTGACATTTTTTCGGTTCACGGTTTTCCGGTTGGTCTGATTCAATGCGAGTCTAATTTTCTCGGAGTAATGATGCCCGGCCGTGATATGTGTATCGGCAGTGGCGGTTGGGCAAATATAGTCGAGAAATTTAGAAAGGCAAAATCCTATTGCGATTACCCATTTGAGGTCAGTCACCGAGGGCGCTCGAAAACAATCGTTCCAATTGACGGAGAATGGATTGGCGATAACCCAAATGGCAATAAGTCTCGATCCCCAAGGGTTGTAAATCTTTCATGTCAAGATGCAGCAACTTGCAAGTTACCTGATGCCCAATTGGATGCTGTCTTCACTGACCCACCCTATTTTGGCAATGTTCAATATGCGGAACTTATGGATTTCTGTTACGTCTGGCTAAAAAAACTAATTGGGCAAAGCTCACAAATATTCAAAAGAGATTCTACACGAACACCGGATGAATTGACCGGTAACGTTGATATGGGGCGGGGCCTGATTCATTTTACAGAAGGCATTTCTTCGGTTTATCAAAAAATGGCGGCAGCATTAAAACCCGGAGCACCCTTGGCATTTACTTATCATCACAACACTATCGAAGCGTATTTCCCCGTGGCGGTAGCGATCCTTGATGCCGGGCTGACGTGTTCTGCCTCGCTTCCTTGTCCTGCCGAAATGGGGGCATCCATACACATCAATGGGACCGGATCATCGATCATCGACACTGTTTTTGTTTATCGATCATCGACACTGTTTTTGTTTGTCGAAAAACAGGCGTAATGCAACGAAAGTGGTTAGCGGACACGCCATCTGAACTGTCACGAATTGTGGAAGAAGACTTGAGCTATCTTAGATCTGGAAATGTCAAACCGACTCGTGGTGATATCAGGTGTGTTACCTATGGCCATCTAATCCGTCTGGCGATATGGTCCTTGCGTTGTAACTGGAACAAAAACAAAAAAACAACATCACGTATTGCGGAATTGGCGGATTGGCTTCGACACTTCGGAGGATGGGCCGACGTCGAACAATGCATGGCGCAGCCAGAAAAAGTGATGACAAATGATACGTCGTTGCTCTCAGTGCATGAGGACAACGCAAAATATGGAGAAGGATATACCGATGTTCCCTTTTGAAGCTACCCCGGAGGAAATAGTCCGAGACCCGGAAATCTATGTCGATTCTGTTTTTTCCTGTCTGGAATCAGAATTTCTCGTAATGCCCAAAGGAGCAGGATTTGTGGAGTATCCGGTTTTCGAACGTGGCTACGAGAAATTGAAAGCAGCGACCGATGGGTTTTCTGAGCTTGATCCAGATAAAATATATCCCATGACGGTTTCGGAGCCAATTTCGATTGTGGTTTTGCGGTCGATGCTTGGTTTTACACCTCCAGAGTGGGGCTATGTCACTACGCAAAGAACTGGAGTGCAGGTTTCTCAAGGCTTTGTACGTTCCCTTGATCGGAAAGTGCGAATGGCGCCTGCATCCGAACTTAATACAAATGGCGTTATGAAGGAACGACTTGAAGCGATGGTACGAACCGCATGTCAATTGCTATCAGACGGTGCTCCTGAAGTCGATACTGATCAATTACATCGGTTGAACAAGGCAGATACAAAGCAGGGCATCGCCGGCATCAAGAATCTTTCTCGAATAGGTGTCCCTTATGCGATGATTTTGTATGAGCGGTTTCTTGGGAGACCTTTTGCCGGGCACCGTGACTCTGTAAGTGAAATCATTGGTGACAGCCTGGAATCGGCGATTGAGGATGTACTCACCAAGGCAGATATCAGTTTTCGAAAGACCAGGCGAGCGGAACGAATCGAAGGTTTCGACCAGACACCGGATTTCATTATACCCAGCGAATTCAATCCACAAATTATCATAGAGGCGAAGATCACCGAGGACGATGGTACAGCTCGTGATAAGGTGACACGCATTCAACATCTTGGGGAATTGAGTCTTGCCGGACGGACCATAAATAATCCAAAATATGAGGTTATAGCCTGTATCGGCGGTCGTGGTTTCGGGGTTCGCAGGGAGGACATGAAAAAGATGATCCTTTCAACAAGGGGCAAGGTGTTTACTGCAAAAACTTTGGACCGACTTGTTGAATGCACTCGATTGAGAGACTTTAAGGCAAAGCGATAAAACATATTGAAATAGCATAACAAATCACTGCACTGGATTTTTACTCCGCTGCGCTCCGTAAAAACCCGTGAGCTCAATCGTTAGGCTAAAAGTGTTATGAAGGTGCTAAGTCTCACATTATCTGACCTCATTTGTCTCAAAAAAGCTGCCGGGTG
>CAYRRA010000268.1:0-3597 GCA_964426355.1 uncultured Anaerolineaceae bacterium | reverse complement strand
GTTATGCTTTTTTCTTCTTCGCCTGGCGAATGAGGATCTCGCCAACGATGATCGTCAGAACCACGCCAATCAGCACCGGTGCAGCAAACGCCCAATCTATCGGTTCGCCGGGAACCCACACAAAGAATACCACCGCCTGAACGATAAAAAGTTCGCAGATAATCGCCATAATCCAGGCAATTGTCTTCCCACCGGGCACCCGGTAAGGGCGTTCACGCTGTGGGTCGGTATGGCGCAGCTTGAGGAAAGCCGGGAACAATGCCAGGTAGGGCAGCAGGAACACCATTGAGCTAAAGGCAAATAACGTCCAGAAGAGGTCTTCGGCATTGCCCGCCATAAAACCGTACAGCACAAGCACCACGGTTGAAACAATACCCGTGATGATAAATGCACTCACCGGGGTCATATTGGTCGGATGGAGTTTGCCAAATACCGCTGGCAAATCACCCTCGTCTGCCGCTTCGGCTGCCGAGCGGTTGGCGCCCATCGTCCAGGTGACCATGTTCGACAGAAAAGAGTAGAGCGCACCAATGCCCAAAATGGTCACCAGCACACCGCCCACACCGGTTTTACCCAACAAAATCCAGAGCGTGTCGATGATTCCTTCCACCAAGCCCAGGTCTTCCAACGGCAACGCCATCAGCATGCCCAGCGTACCCAGCAGGTAGAACACCGCAATCAGGACACCCGAAATGATAATCGCGCGCGGAATATCTTTTCCCGGGTTAGCTAATTCGGCTCCCGCCCCCGACATCAGTTCAAATCCCATGAAATTGTACACAATGACCGGCAGGAAAAACAATCCGGCATCCCAGGAAGGCAGCAAACTGGTGAAGGACAGATCGTTCGCTACGCCATTTTTGCCGGCATAAATAAACGCAGCCACGCCAATCACCACCAGCAGCAGCGCTTTGATGAAAGCCCCAATGTTGGGCACCCATTTACCGACATCCAGCTTGATACAACCGATCCAGACCGTCACCCAGGTCATCACAACCCCGATCCCGATTTGCATCCACAAACCCATATCGGGGAAGAAGAGCTGCGCAAACATACCCGCAAAAAGCACATAGACCGACGGCATCCATAAAGCCACGTTGATCCAGTACAGCCAGGTGGTACGGGCAGCCCATTTTTCGCCAAAGGCTTTCTTGATCCAGACATATAACCCACCCTGTTCAGGGTACGCGGTGCCCAATTCAGCCGTGATTAAACCGTAGGGAATAAAGAACAGCACCAGTGTGATGATCCACCAGGAAATGCTGGAAGGACCAATTGCAGCAGAAGGAGCCAGCGTATCGATCACCAGGATTGCACAGACTGTGAAAAGGGTCATATCCAGACCCCGCATCACTTTTTTAAACCCTTTCACGGGTTTGGCTTTAATAACTGCTTCGCTCATTTTTTCTCCTATTCATTCGAAACACGTATCAGACATAGACAGTTGGCAAACAACGGCTTGCCCATTAACTACTCGTGCAAATGGTTCATCAAGAATGAATCGATGCGCGCCTTGTGATAATTCTTTAGTTCTTCCGATGCACGCTTGAGATGTGGTAAGGTGAACCATACCAGCAGACCTTTTTCCGTGTGCAAACGGTTCTCGGATTGGTCAAAGATGATCGAATGCGACGAATCCAGTACCTCGTCAGTGGCTTCTACCCCGCGCGATGCCGGCAGGCAGTGCATAATTTGCACCGTGGCAGGCGCCTTTGCCAGCAGGTCCATGTTCACCTGGTATTTTGGCATAAACGCTGCATATCGATCCGGTATTTCATCTTCCTGACCCACCCACCACCACAAATCAGTATAGATGAAATCAGCCTGGCTGACCGCAGCAACCGGGTCATCTGTGATAGTCAATGTGCCGCCGGATTCCTTGCAGTTCGCTTCTGCAATCTCGCGCCATTCTTTGGGCGGCTGATAGCGCTCAGGGGCGGCATGTGTAAAGTGCATTCCCAGGCGCGTGGTGATGAACATCAGCGAGCTGAGCACGTTGGTCGAGTCGCCTATGAAGGTGACGTGCAAGTCTTCCAGCTTTTTCCCTTTTGGCATGTGCTCCATCATCGTAAACACATCACACACCACCTGCGTGGGATGGTTGAAATCGGTTAATCCGTTGATCACCGGCACGGTGGCATACTTCGCCAACCCAAGCATCGTCTCATGCTTGAGAGTGCGCGCCATTATTACATCGGTCATCCGTGACAGCACCTGAGCCGTATCACCTAACGATTCGCGTGCGCCGAGGTGAATTTCACCCGGTCTGAGATAGAGCGCGTGCCCGCCTAACTCGGTCATGGCGACCTCAAATGAGACCCGCGTGCGTGTGGAGGGTTCTTCAAAGATCATCGCCAGAGATGCATCTTGAAGCAGCTTGGGGGTGGCACCCTGTTTGTCGGCTTCCTTGATCAAACGGATCAGTTCGATAATCTCCAGGAGTTCACACTTGCTGAAATCCTGGGTGCAAATAAAGTGTTGAACGGTCATTCCTGAACCTCCAGTAAAAGATAATGAGATTTTTTATCAAACCCATTATGTTGGGTCTGCATACCGAAGAACGTATAACGATTCTGATGACAGTTTTCTTAAAGTTCCGATTCGGTATCATTAATTACCGATATGTACATAATACAATAATTTTATGGAAAATGTCAACTACCATTTTCGATTTAGATTACAATTATCCTGTATTCCAGGGTTCTTTGACATCGATGCTATTGTGATAGGCATAGAGCCCCGATGCTGCGGATGGAGGCAAGCAAGGATTTTTATGAAGAATCACCCATTTGACGAAACTGATTATGAGATCATCAAACGTCTAAACCAGAATTCGCGCGCAACAGCCGCAGAAATTGCGCGCACCATTAACGCCAACGAGCGCACCATCCGCAAACGCATCGAGCGCCTGATGGAAAGCGGTGCTGTGCGCATGACCACCGTGGTAGATCCAAAAGTCTTTGGATATTGGATTTCAGTGGATATCTTCTTGAGTATGGAAATGGAGAAGGAAGAAACCATCCTGGCTGCCCTCAACAAGCTGCCGCAAATCTCTTACCTTGCTTACGGGCAAGGCACCAACGCCATCTCCATCGAAGCACGATTCAAGGATAACCAGGAGCTGCAAGATTTTCTTCATCGCATTCTGCCGGGCATTCCCGGTTTGAAAGTGACAGGGTATGCGCTGGTGCCGTTGATCCTGCGTAATATCGACGGATGGCTGCCCCTGCCTGAAGATTTCAGCGAGTGACCCATCCTGGCAACCACTCCTCCCGAAACCCATCAGCCCACCTTTCACGTACCTCTTGACTTTCCATTTTCACAATGTATAATCATTGCATATTACAAAAATGCCCGCCCGGGAATAAGTAACCGGTATTTCCTTTCAGAGAGCCAGCGGATGGTGCGAGTTGGTAGGTTAATCGGCGAAATCCATCCCGGTTTGTCCCATGCAACGGACAGGCTGCTCTCGTAAAGGTGTGTTAACCGCCATAAGAGAGCCGGAGAAAACCGTTATCCCATTCATCAAGTTCGTTCCTGCTATGACCAGGAAACGATAAAAGCAGGTGGCACCACGAGCCAGCCTCCTCGTCCTGC
>CAYRRA010000267.1:0-3614 GCA_964426355.1 uncultured Anaerolineaceae bacterium | reverse complement strand
GCTGCCGTCCATCGAGGAAGCCATCCGGGTGTGTGAGAGTGCCGGGGTGCGCGTGCAAATTTCCCATTTCAAGGTCTCCGGCAAGAAGAACTGGGGCAAAAGCGACCAGGCAATTGCCCTCATCGAAGCTGCCCGTCAACGCGGTCTGCAAATCGCTGCCGACCAATATCCCTACAACGCCGGCAGCACCGGATTGTTTGCTCTCCTGCCACCAGATGTTCTTTCGGCAGGAGTGGATGCGTTATCCGAGCGACTCGCCGACCCGGCTTTCAGGGAAGCACTGCGCAAACGCATGAGCTCACCAGCCAATACTGCCGGGATGCTTTCCGAATCGGATTTCGAGGGCATCCTCATCGCCAGTTCGCCCAAACACCCACAATTCGAGGGAAAGAGCCTGGCTGAAATTGCCCGCTCGCAACAAAAAGACCCATTTGACCTGATATTTGACCTGGTCGGAGAAGAAAAACTGGGTGTCACCATGGTCATCTTCAACATGAATGAAGAGGATATTGCGCGAATTATGCAGTGCGACTTCGTCATGATGGGTTCAGATGGCTTGCCCTCGGTGGGCGCACGAATTCACCCGCGCATGAGCGGCAGCGCGCCGCGCATCTTAGGGCGGTATTCTCACCAGCAAGGCGTCTTACCGCTGGAGAAAGCCGTGCGAAAGATGACCTCGCTTTCGGCACAGACCTTCCGCCTGCAAGGAAAAGGTTTGCTGCATATCGGGAATGATGCAGATGTGGTTATCTTCAATCCGGACACGATTATTGACGAAGCCACTTACGACAAACCCAATACCCCACCCAGCGGCATTCAGCACGTGTTGGTCAACGGTGTTCCTGCGGTTGAGAATGGTCGTGTACTGGGAGCGCGTTCCGGAAAAGTCCTGCGCTATGGAAAATAAAAAAACCATGTTTACCAAAGAAGAACTATTCCAGGCAATCCTCAGCAGGCACTCTACACGGCGTTTCAAAAATGAGACCCCCTCCCCCTCCGCCCTTCAACAGGTGGAGGGGTTTCTCCAGGACGTGAAACCGTTGTGTCCTGAGAACCATTTTGAATGCCTCCTCCGCCCCACCCAGGGTGAAAACCTGGCAGAAATCATGGGGGCATACGGGCGCATCGTCAACCCACCCTGTTATCTGGTACCCTACCTGCAGGGTGGAACGCACCCCCTGACCGACCTGGGGTACCGCGCCGAACAAATCGTTATCCGGCTCACAGCCGCCGGTTGGGCAACTTGCTATCTCGGCACACTCAATCGACAGGAAAATGTCTGCCGCAAGCTAAACCTCCCAGAAGCTGCCCACATCGGCGCGCTGCTGCTGTTTGGGCAGCCCACCCGGGGTATTGCGGGTCGTGCTGTCAACCAACTCATTCACAACATGGCGGGAGCACAAAACCGCTTGCCGGTTGAGCAGCTTTTTTTCAACGAAAGTTTTACAAACCCATCTCAACCACCCTCAGACATAGCCGATATCATCCAGGCTGCGCGGAGCGCGCCATCGGCTGTCAACACCCAACCGTGGCGTTTCCTGCTCAAGAAACATCTCTACCTGTTCGTTGTGCGGCATAACCCCCGTTACAAGGCAGAAAACCAGCTTTACCGCTACTACGACGCAGGCATTTGCATGGCGAATATCAGCATGGCGTGGCAGCGTACTGAAAACCCACCCGCATGGCAATTGCTGGACGAAAAGGCTTCCGACCTGCCAGAACACCCCGCAGAACTGGAAGCAATCGCAAAACTGGAGATATAAATGATTATTCTAAAAACCGCCGAAGAAATGGGCGCCATCCGACCCGCCGGACGACTGGCAGCCGACATCCTGGATGTGCTCGGAAAGGCAATTCAACCCGGAATGGCACTGAGAGAACTGGACCGCATTGCTGCAAAGATGATCAAGCAGGCAGGCGCACAACCAACATACCTGGGCTATCGGCAAATGCCGGACCAGCCCCCCTTCCCTGGCGTAATTACCACTTCCTTAAATAATGAAATTTGCCACGGGATCCCGGACAAACGCACGCTGCGAGAAGGGGATATTCTCTGCATCGATATTGGGTTGCGCCTCAACGGCTGGTGCGGGGACACCTGCCGAACCTGGGGCGTGGGGAAGATAGCCCCGGAAACACAAAAATTGCTGGACGTCACCTTGCAGTGCATGGAAGCCGGTATCGCGGCTTCAAAACCAGGCGGCAGGCTGGGGGATATCGGCGCTGCAATACAGCAAATTGCGGAAAGCAATGGCTACAGCATTGTGCGGGAATACGGCGGGCATGGCATTGGCAAAGACCCACACGAATCGCCTTTTGTTCCCCACTATGGTGAAGCCGGAAAAGGCATTCTGCTGCGACCAGGGTTGGTTTACACCATTGAACCCATGATTAACGCCGGAATGCCAGGATTGCGCATGAAAAGCGACGGCTGGACAACCGTCACAGCGGATGGTTCGCTTTCGGCGCAATTTGAACACATGCTGGCGGTCAGGGAAGACCACGTCGAGGTGCTGACGCGCTACGGAACAAGCTCATAAATTCACTGAAAGTAAGGGAATGCAACAACCTTGTCGGATTATTCAAAACCAGAAACGGTGGACAGGGTCTGGTTTTTACGACCAGGGGAGCGTTGTTTACAAAATCAATCTGTTCTGTGGATAGGGAAAGGATAGACAAATCAGGAAGACGTTGCCAGAGAGGAAAGCGGTTCTCTGCCATTGTCTGTTACCTGCTTTTTATTCTTTTTCATCGCGTACATTTTCTCATCGGCACGCGCAAGGCAGGCTTGAAGCGAACTGGAAATAGGATCAATACCGTAAGAGAAGCCAAGCCAATCATCACGATGATCTGCCTTGAACTGGCTAAGGACACGTTTCATGATCCGTTCAGCATCTTCCATACTGGCGTAGTTCAATATCAGAACGAATTCATCCCCACCATAGCGAATTACCAGGTCGTTATAACGCAGATTGGCGCTGGCAGTGGCGGCGAAATTGACCAATAACTCATCTCCCGCCTGATGCCCATAACAATCGTTATAATACTTCAAGTTATCCAGGTCAATCAAAACCAGCACATCATGTAAGCGTGAATTTAATCTCGCAAAGATATTACGGTTATATACCCCGGTCAGCGGATCGCGGTTGACACGCTCTTCCAATTCTAAATTCTCTTGATACAACTGCCCAAATTCAAAGATCATGATGATTCCATACACCAACGCACAAGCAAGAACAATGTATTGCAGGACAAACGGGTATGAAACGCCGATCACCGTCAACACAATCATTTGAACGAGTGAAAGCAGCAGCAAAACCGCCAGCATAATCAACCCATCCATCCCGCGCTTTGCCTTTACGATGAGAAAAATCACGACCAGGAAATTTATCAGCAGCACAATGTTCAGAAATGGGATTACTTTCGCCAGGAAAGTCATGCTCCAAGCCAAAACCACAATCACCAAACTGATAATGGTGGGGATTAACAAATATTTGCTGAGATGTAAACGACCCTTTCCCAGCTTTTCCAATCCCAGGGTAAAACAGGACACCGACAGATAACCCGATGCCATGGTTACTTTCTTGAATATCAGAAAACCCTCAATGCTGCCG
>CAYRRA010000266.1:0-3618 GCA_964426355.1 uncultured Anaerolineaceae bacterium | reverse complement strand
AGCCGGCGAAGGCGTCGTTGGTGATGGGTCCGGCTGGGTGTGCACCTGCCAGCATCAACGGCACAACTTCGTGCCCCAGGTGTTCGCTGACATCAATGAACCCGGCAGAGGAAAGATTGGCTTTTGTACCTCGAAAAGCCAGCAGGTCATCGCGCAGGAGGATATCGGAAAGTTCAGCATTTTTTCCGGTAAAATCCTCATAAGTTGTGATCATGGGGGCGAAAGTATTGGTTTCATGAACCAAACCTGCAAGTGCTATACGTGCCATGGTCTTATCTCCATTCTTTGTGGGATCGCGTTGTTATTATAGTCTGAAAACGAGCTTTCTTGACCCTGCTTTCCGTTTCTGATATACTCCTTGCGTTTGGTATTCTTTAGGATGGAAAGGGTAAATCACCGGATGAGTTTGGATGTGTTTTCTGCTGCCAACATGGATGGTTGTGTGCTCTGTCCACGGTGATTCGACCCTAACGGTTGTTGATCTCCGCCACAGGCACGCCCTTGCTCTGTGGCGGTTTTTTTTGACCTGAAAACCACTTAAAGCCACAGAACCGGCAGCTTTAGATAGCCATCCGTTTTAGTGTGGCTTCTTTATTTTTTATAACACGCAGGTGACAGCATGTTTCGCGACAAGACGTATTTACGGGCAATGGTAAAAATCGGTTTACCGATCACGGTTCAATATTTTATTCTCAACAGCCTCAATGCCATCGATGTGATGATGATCGGTCAGTTGGGCGATGTATCCGTTGCTGGTGTGGGGCTTGCAAATGAGATTTTCTTTCTGTTAAGCCTGATGGTTTTTGGCATTGGCAGTGGGGGAGCCATTTATGCAGCACAGTTCTGGGGCAATAAGGATGTTAATAACCTGCGCAAGGTGCTGGGTTTGAGCCTGTTGGGAGCCATGCTGGCTGGGGCTGCTTTTGGGTTGGTTGCACTGCTGATACCGGAAAAGGTACTGGGAATCTATACCAATGACCCTGCGGCGATTGAGCTGGGAAGCCAGTATCTGCGCATCGTTTGCCTGTGCTACCTGCCCTGGACGATTACATCCACCTTTGCCGTCATCCTGCGCAGCACGGAAAATGTGCGCCTGCCCATGCTGGTCAGCATAATCGCACTCAGCCTGAACACGCTATTGAACTATCTGCTTATTTTGGGTAACCTGGGCTTTCCTGCGTTGGGTGTGAAAGGGGCAGCTATCGCCACGTTGATCTCTCGTTCACTGGAATGTGTTGCAATGCTGGTCCTGGCTTACACAAGGAAGACGCCAGCGGCAGCCAGCCTGAAAGAAATGTTTGGGTTCCAGAAAGTATTCGTTAAAAAATATCTCAAGACAACCTTTCCGGTAGTAGCCAACGAGATGCTCTGGTCTTTGGGAATGACCACTTATACGGCAATCTACGCGCACATTGGGACTGAAGCTATGGCTGCATATAACATTGCACATACGATTGAATCGCTGGCGTTTGTTTTCTTCATGGGCATCGGCAACGCCTGTGCGATTATGGTGGGGAACAAAATTGGCGCAGGCGAGGAGCAAACCGCGTTTCATTATGGCAAATGGTCGGTGACCTTTTCAATTCTGGTGGCGCTTGTAATTGGGGTGGGGGTGATTCTCATAGCGCCTACCATCCTGACGCTGTACAACATTTCGGATGTTTCCAAAGACTACGCTTTGAAAATCATGCGCATCGCCGGGATGGTGCTCTGGATGCGCGGCAGCAACATGACTATCTTTGTGGGTATCCTGCGCAGCGGTGGGGATACACGCTATGCCCTCTTTACAGAGCTTTTCTCCATGTGGGGCGTGGGCGTACCACTGGCATTTTTGAGTGCTTTCGTTTTGCATTTGCCGGTGTATTGGGTATATTTGATTGTTATCACTGATGAGTTGATTAAGTTTACAATTGGTTTGCGGCGGGTCTATTCAAGGCGCTGGATTAATAACCTGGCAAAAAGCATCAACGCTCCGCTGCAGGCGGAAACGCTGCCGGGCGGCTAACCTGAGCGTACACAACGAGCCTTCTCCGGCTTGTAAAATAAAAGCATCCCCGGGGTATCGGTAACCGGGGATGCTTTTTTGGGTTGCCCGCTCACTGGTTGCATGGCTTTGTCAGTATCTCTTCGTTGGGGAAAGGATTGGTCTTGTTGCCGGTTATTCTTGCCTGCTGGGAAGGTTTTTTGAGCTGCATGTGGCGGGTAAGCCATTCGCGCAAACTGGTTTGGGGTCGGTCAGGTTTGACGGCGCGCCGGCTCCATTGGAAAGTGAGCAGCATTTCATTTTCTTGCTGTTTATGGATCAATCGAACAAAATGTGGGGTAATCATATGGTACTCCTTCATGTTGTCAATCACAATAAATGCAACCGGTTGCATCTATTGAAAAAAAATTAAGCCGATTCCCGAATAATGAGCTCAGACGGGAGGGTCACGTTGGTGACCAGACCGTTTTGCAAATACTGCAACAGATTCTTTGCCAGCAGTTGCCCTGCCAGCGGGATATTCTGTCGTATGGTGGTGATGGCTGGCTGGTTCACAGCAGCCAATGACAGGTCATCGTAACCCATCACGGCAACATCCTCCGGAACCCTGCGCCCGCTTTGCTGCAGGATGCGGATCGCTTGAGATGCCATCAGGTCGCTGTTGGCAAAGACCGCATCAAGGTCCGGCACAGCTTCGAGAAGTTTTTTCATCCTTTCGGTTGCAGAGGCAATCGAAAACCAACCGTAAGAGACCAGGGCGGGGTCTACCGCCAACCCAGCAGCTCGTAGCCCGGCAGCATACCCTTTGTAACGGTCTGACACCTCGATTTCCTGCCTGGGTCCACCCAGAAAGGCAATCCGCTTTCGTCCGGTGCGAATGAGATGCTCGACGGCAAGCCTTCCGCCAGCAAGGTTATCGCCGCGCACCGAACAGTAACTGGCATCAGGCGGTGGTGGACCCCAGATGATAAAGGGCGCCTGTGATTTGACCAGCGCCTGGATGTGGGTTGGCTTGTGTGTGGAGGTGAGCAGGATGAAGCCATCCACACGACCGGTTCCCAGGTAGCGGTTTACCCATTCGAGGTCTTGCGGGTCTACTGAAACCATCAGCAGGTCGTAGTTATGATTTGTCAATGTACTGGATACCGCACCCAGTATTTCCAACAGGAAAATATCTTCAAGCGAGTAGCCGCCTTGTGGACGGCAGACATAGGAATGGGTCACAAATGCAATGGTGTGGCTTTGTTGCAGGCTCAAGTTGCGCGCCGGGATGTGAATGCGGTATTGATGCTCTTCGGCGATTGCGCGAATGCGGTCTTTGGTTTCGGTGCTGATCAGCGGGCTATCGTTGAGGGCGCGCGAGGCAGTGGACTTGGATACGCCAGCCAGGCGGGCGATATCAGCGATGGTACGGACGGTTTTGTGGTTCATTTGATTCTCTTTTCTTGCAACCGGTTGCATTATACGGCATCTGTTTGCCCTTTGTCAAGAGGGTAATTCCTGCTATTTTGTTCAGGACGGATACATTTTTGTGAATGCTTTTTTCTCAATGAAATGTGTTTGTATCAACAAACTACAGGGGTGCGTTTCAATTTGTTGGGAAAGGAGGGATAATAGAGTGGGAGGAAGAAAGG
>CAYRRA010000265.1:0-3624 GCA_964426355.1 uncultured Anaerolineaceae bacterium | reverse complement strand
GTTTCACCTGGCGTTATCCATTCCATCCGGACAAAACCTGGCGGAAAAATTTGCTATCCATTTGCCGGTCCTGGGATTAAAGAAATCTACGGTGTCGATCCAGAAGAGCTGGTTGAAGATGCAACCCAACTCATGTTCGAGATGAACCATCCGGACGATGTGGCGCGCAACCACAATGCCCTGGTTAAATCGATGCAAGACTTGAAGCCTTACCGGGAGGAATACCGCGTGTTGAACCCGGAAAAAGGCGAAATATGGATAGAGGTGCATTCCAACCCGGTGCGCGAAGAAGACGGCAGCACCACCTGGCACGGCGTGATGAACGATATCACCGCCCGGAAACAGGTCGAAGAGATGAGCCGCCTCCAAAGAGAGCTCGCACAAACGCTTGTACGTATCGCGGGTCAGTTGAATGCAAACCTTGATCTGAAAACTGTATCGCGTTTGATCTGTGAGGAAGTGATCAATGCCATCGGATATACCGCTGCAACGGTGATGCTCTACAATAAAAAGAAGGATGAATTCAAAGTAGTGCACTCCACATTTCCAGGCGAGGTTTTAGAGAATTACTCGCTGTCGGCGAAAATTCAGAAAAGCCGGATGGGTGAAGAACAAGATCGGATCATGATGATTCCAAACCTGGCGGACGAACAAGATACGCCTGTAATAAGGTTGTGCCTCGAAGCTGGTATGCGTAGTGCCGCCGTTGCCAGTCTGCGGCGGGATGGCGAGCTGATCGGCACAATCAACGTGCTATCCAAGCAAGAGGATCGTCGGTTATCGACCGACGAGATCGATTTACTGACCGGAATCGCCGACCAGGCAGCCCTGGCAATCTCCAATGCGCTTTTATACGAAGAAGCGGAAAGACGTCTCAGCCGCACGCAGGCACTGCGCAATATCGACCTGGCTATCAGCAGCGGCAGAGAACTGCAAGCTGTCCTGCAGGTCGTCCTGGATGAAATTGGCAAACAACTTCAAGTGGACTCTGCCGCGATTCTGCTCTTCAACAACAATACTCAATCTCTGCAGTATTCTGTTGGTTACGGATCTGTTGTGAACAGCGAAGTTGAGAGAGTCATTATTTCGGTAGGGCAGGGGTTGGCTGGAAAAATTGCCTGGGACCGCAAAACTCGCGTCGTTCCGCGGTTGGATCAAGTAGACGACCCGTATGTTTATGATGGGCTTCATAAATATGAAGGCTTTCATTCCTACATTGGCGTCCCGCTTTTATCACAGGGCAAACTCACCGGGGTATTGGAGGTACTTCAACGCTCCTTCTTTGAGCCGGAACCTGAATGGATGCAATACCTGGAAACACTTGCCGGACAGGCTGCCATCGCCATAGACAATGCCTATCTGTTCATGGGTTTGCAGCAATCCAATCAAGAGCTTTTCCAGGCATACGATGAAACGCTGGAAGGCTGGTCGGCTGCATTGGATTTGCGCGACAAAGAAACAGAAGGGCACACGCTGCGGGTCACTGAGATGACGCTGGTGTTAGCAAAACGGATGGGGGTAGACGAATCGATGCTCCTGCATGTCCGGCGGGGTGCACTGCTGCATGATATTGGCAAAATGGGCATCCCCGATTACATCCTGCTCAAACCGGGTCCGCTGACTGATGAAGAATGGGTCATCATGCGCAAACACCCTGTTTACGCCTATCAATTACTCAACCCCATTCGTTTTCTTCAGCAAGCGCTCGAGATCCCATACTGTCATCACGAGAAGTGGGATGGAAGCGGTTACCCGCGCGGCTTAAAGGGTCATCAAATACCGCTCGCAGCGCGCATTTTTGCGGTGATCGATGTGTATGACGCACTCACATCTGATCGCCCCTACCGTGCCCCGTGGTCAAAAGAACGAACACTGGATCACATCATCAAAGGTTCCGGCACACATTTTGACCCGGATGTCATCGAAGCCTTTATCCAATACATCCAGGACAAGACTGGTCTTCAAATACCCCTCCCGCCTCCAGAAAAAATTTAGTCTTCCAGTTTGAACTGCGAAACCAGTTCCTGAACCTGGCGTGCAATTTCATCCAACCGTTTCGTCACCTGGAGCATTTCTCCTGTTTGCTGTTCAAGATGTACCACCGAAGTTACAGCCGATAGGGTATCAGCTTCATTTGTATGAATGATTTGCGTCATCTCCTCTACCGTTGCATCCACCTGCCCCGCTTCGAGCGCCATTCCATCCACCGAACCAGCAATCTGTGCCACCACATCTGAAATCGTCCTGACCGCTTCAGTCAGTTCCCCAGATGCCTGCCTGATCAAGTCTGCCGCTTTGCTCACGTTCTGCGCACGCGCATCCATCATGCGGGCTTCGCTGAAAATCTCTTCCATCGCTTTACCCGTCTGATCGGTTTGTTCGATGCCGGTTTCAACCGAGAGAAGAGAATCCTGAATTCCATCCTCTGCACTGGCAATGGTAATCCCGATCTCTTTGATCAGAACACGAATTTCTTGGGTAGCTCTGGCTGCATTTTCAGCCAGTTTACGTACCTCGCTGGCAACCACTTTAAACCCTCTACCCGATTCCCCAGCCCGGGCTGCTTCGATGGCTGCATTGAGCGCTAACAACTCAGTTTGAGCTGAAATATCCTCGATGGTTTCAACCATGATACCGATTTTCTTTGAATGGTCCGACATCAGGCTGATTTGATCGCTGCTGTTCAAAACCTGGTCACGGATACTCTGCATACCACCAAGCAGCCTTGAGCTGCTCGTCACACCTGCCTGCGCCAATTCGGAAACCTGACCGGCATTGGTACTGACATCGTGTATGTCCCTGGTGATTGATTGGATTGATTCATCAATCTTATTCGTAAGGTGAAATGCATCTTCAACCGAATGCGTATGCTGTTGCATACGATTTGCCACCTCGCGCGAAGAACTGACGATACGTGCGGTAGCGCCTGCCGTTAATGCTAACTGGTTAGACTGCCGGGTACTACCCTCAGCCAGCTTGGTCATCGCCGCCTGAATGCTGCGTGTTTCGGACAGAGTGTTTTCAGAAATTTTTGAAATATCGTCCGAGGTTGCTTTTAATCCTTTTCCCGCTTGAATCAGTTCACCAACCAGGTGTTTCAAGTAATCCAACATCGCCTGAAAAGCCTCAACGGCTTCTCGCAGGCGGTTCAGAATGCTGTTATATGAAAATGCCAGCCTGCCGATCTCATTCTGGCTCTCGATCAATGCTTGCTGTGCGGGCGGCTTCAACGCAACTGCCAACCGCCCAGAAGACATCGCTTTTAATGCTTCAGTGAATGCTTTCATTTCACGTTCAGCAATGGTGTCTGCAAAATGCACGATCTGAATGATGGGCTTTGAAATAGTACCGGCAATCAGGATAGCCAATATCCAGGCAAAAGGCAGCGTTACGATGAATAAGAGGATCGAGATCAGCAATAATCGATTTTCTCGCAGTTTCACTTCATCAGCTGCGATATCAATACCCAAAACCCCTGCACGGCTGCCATCCGACTGGTAAATGGGTACATAGCTGGACAACCACACTCCCCACTCATCAGTATATAAATCTTTTTCAACCAAAACAGACTTCATGGTGGAAAAATTTTCCCTCAGTAAATCAGTGGGTTCTGCATACAGATAA
>CAYRRA010000264.1:0-3697 GCA_964426355.1 uncultured Anaerolineaceae bacterium | reverse complement strand
AAAAAGCCATTGCAGATCTGCTGTCCAGCTGGGATGAGGCCATCGAGAAAACCGACCGGCTGATTCAAGCAAAGGAACGGCAAAAGATAGGCGAACTTCACTCTCGCATAAGCAGCCAAAAAGCCAACTCTACAATTGGTTCTTTCGCCAAACCAGTTGTCAGAAAAGTCGATAAACCTGATGAATCCTACGTTGCTCTTGGTATTCGAAGTCATTTCAAGGGAACCTTCCAGAGACTCGTTGAAGACCCTAAAACCGTAAATATGGATTCGCTTTACCGGGTCAAAGAAAATGACTTGATCGTCAATATAACCTTTGCGTGGGAAGGTGCCATTGCGCTGGTAAAACCTGAGGATGAGGAATGCTACGTCTCCCATCGTTTCCCGACATATGAAATAAAGAGGTCTAAGGCAGAGCCTTGCTTCATTCGGCAACTCATCATGTCCAATCGAATGAAATATGACCTTTCAAATATTTCTCCCGGTGGTGCAGGACGCAACAGGGTTCTTAACAAGAAAGATTTCCTGAAGATGCCTATCTGGCTTCCTGACCTTGAGACCCAGAAGAAGATCGGGGAATACCTTGGTGAAATAGATATTGAAATCAATCTGCTGAAACAGCTCGCAGATAAATACAAAACCCAGAAACGCGGCCTGATGCAGCGTCTGTTAACAGGTGAGTGGAGAATTAAACCAGATGTCGTGGAAACCTTTGAGGAGGCGAGAAGATGAAGTTAGAAGTTAGAAATGTGAAGAGTGAAATTTTTCAAACTTCAAACTTCTCTCTTCAAACTTTTATCGATGAGGAATAAATGATGAATGATGAATTGAAAAATAGAGAACCATCCAAGGGCCAGTTTCTGGTTTATCAGGCTGAAGACGGCAAATTGAAGCTGGATGTTCGGCTTGAGGGCGAAACAGTCTGGTTGACTCAACCGCTGATGGCGGAGTTGTTCCAAACGACTCAGCAGAACATAAGCCGGCATGTATTAAACATTTATGAGGAAGGAGAGCTGGCGCCGGAGGCAACTCACAAGAAATTCTTGTCAGTTCGATTAGAGGGAAAGCGGGAAGTCAAACGCCTGCTCGATTACTACAATCTGGACATGATCATTTCTGTCGGCTATCGGGTGAAAAGCCATGTGGCGACCCGATTCCGTATCTGGGCGACGCAGCAACTGACCGAGTTTATCAAAAAAGGATTTCTGCTCGATGATGAGCGGCTGAAGAACCCGGATCAGCCCTTTGATTATTTTGAAGAGCTGGAGCGGCGAATTCAGGATATCCGCACCTCGGAGCGCCGTTTTTATCAGAAAATCACCGATATTTACGCCACCAGTATCGACTACGATCCGACACTGGATATCAGCATTGAGTTCTTCAAGACCGTGCAGAACAAAATGCACTGGGCGATCACCGGGCAGACGGCGGCTGAAATCATTCATGAAAGAGCGGATGCCGACAAACCGGATATGGGGCTGACCAACTATCGTGGCGCAAAAGTGCGCAAACAGGATGTGACCATTGCCAAAAATTATTTGGACGAAGATGAATTAGCTGCCCTGAACAATCTGGTTGAACAGTACCTGATTTTTGCCCAGGGGCAGGCGATGCGCCGCATTCCGATGTATATGCACGACTGGATAAAAAAGCTGCACAGCTTTATGACCCTCAACGACCGGGATATTCTCACCCATGCCGGTAAAATCTCGCATGAGATGGCAAAGGAACTGGCAGAAAGCGAATATGAAAAATTTCACACGCAACGCCTTTCTGATTCGGCAAAATCGATCAGTGATTTCGACAGGGTGGTCAAGCAGGTCGAAACCACCAAAAAGAAAGGGAAAAGAGATGGGTAGCTGATTCGTGTCCATTGGTGTGCATTCGTGGTTAAAAACAGGAGATTCTAAAAATGATACATTTCAATACCCTTGATTCGCTAAAACAAAAACTGGATTCCTTCCGCCCATTGCCGCCGGAGATTGTTTCGAACCTTCATGAGGATCTGGTACTTCGCTGGACCTATCATTCAAATGCGATCGAAGGCAATACATTGACACTGAAAGAAACCAAGGTCGTTCTGGAAGGGATCACCATTGGCGGGAAAACCATGCGGGAGCACTTTGAAGCGATTAACCACAGAGAAGCCATTTTTTTCGTTGAAGATCTAGTCAAGAGAAACGAACCTCTGTCTGAATGGCAGATTACATCCATTCACCAATTGATCCTGAAAAACATTGATGACAAAAATGCGGGGGTTTATCGAAAAACAAATGTCATCATCTCGGGAGCCGATCATGTGCCGCCCGATGCCCTGCATGTGGAAAGCGACATGCAGGGTTTTATCAACTGGTATCAAAATGACGGGGCGTCTCTCCATCCGGTGGAACGGGCGGCCCGAGTTCATGCTGATTTTGTGAAAATCCATCCGTTCGTGGACGGCAATGGCAGAACATCACGGTTGCTGATGAATCTGGAACTTATGAAAAGCGGGTTCCCACCGGTTGTTCTCCCCGTGGAAAAGCGGTTGGAATATTACGAGACCCTGGATACAGCCCATACGAAAAATGATTATGAGCCATTCTTGACGCTTATTGCGAATATTGCGGAATCTGGATTCAAACCGTACTGGCATGCTCTGGGAGTAACGCCATGAATAGTTTTCAAATCAATGAAAAGCATCTTTCTCAGATCCCGGCGTTGCAGCTTTTGATTGGCTTGGGATTTGAATTTTTGACACCGGCGGAAGTGCTACGCGAAAGGCAGAATCGAACCTCCAATGTCTTGTTGGAGAATATTCTGAGAGGCCAGCTCAAAGAGATAAACCGCATCCGTTATAAAGGCGGTGAGTATCTTTTCAGTGAGGAGAATGTTCAATCAGCCATCCAGAAGCTGAAAAACATCAAATATGACGGCCTGCTGAAAACGAATGAGGCCGTTTACGATCTGATTACGCTTGGGACGGCCATGGAGCAGACCATAGAGGGGGACTCGAAAAGCTTCAATATGAACTATATCGACTGGCCCAAAGCTAAGAACAGCACCGGCCGCAACAAGTTTCACGTCACGGTCGAATATAGTGTTGAACGCTCACGGTCAACGGAAACCGTCCGGCCTGATATCGTTCTCTTCGTCAATGGTATTCCGTTTTGTGTGATTGAGTGTAAAGCGCCGCAGGTTGAAGTGGAACAGGCTGTTTCACAGTCGATCAGAAATCAGAATGATGACTATATCCCCAAACTCTTCATCTACAGCCAGATGGTGCTGGCCCTGAATAAAAACAGCGCCCTGTACGCAACTGTCGGAACGCCTGCAAAATTCTGGGGACAATGGCGAGAATTGCCAAATGGACAATGGACAATGGATCGTGGAAAACTGTTGGAGTTTAAAAACAAACCATTATCTGAAAAGGTACGACAAAAAATCGAAGAATCTTTGAATTATCCATTATCAACTATCCATTCTCAATGGATAACGTCTCAGGATGAGACGTTATCCTCCCTCTGCCGTCCGGAAAGGCTTTTGGAACTGGCGTGGAAGTTTACGGTCTTTGATGGAGGAATCAAAAAGATTGCCCGGTATCAGCAGTATTTCGTCATCAAGTCTGCCTTGAACCGGGTAAAGCACTGTGATAGCGGAGGTTCGCGTAAAGGCGGTGTGATCTGGCACACCCAGGGCTCGGGAAAGTCGCTGACCAT
>CAYRRA010000263.1:0-3752 GCA_964426355.1 uncultured Anaerolineaceae bacterium | reverse complement strand
GGGTAAGGGAAATCAGCTTGTTAAGGAGACTTTTCCTTTGTTGGAAAAAAGTGGCTTGAATTTTATTGGTAACGTTGAGGGAAAAGAGGTTTTCGGTGGACAGGTCGATGTTGTGGTCACCGATGGCTTCATTGGCAATGTATTTTTGAAATCCAGTGAAGCGGTAGCAAAATTAATTTTAGAACTGCTCAAAGAACAACTATCTTCTTCCCTGCGAACCAAGCTTGGTGCACTTCTTGCGATGCCCGCTTTTCGCAAACTGCGAAAAATGATGGACCCCGCTGAAACCGGAGCGGCTCCGCTCCTGGGGATTGATGGGTTGGTGTATGTTGGTCATGGACGTTCCGACGAAATAGCGATGATGAACGCCATAAAAATTGCAAAAGAAGCTGTTGAAATGAACCTGCTCGAAGCAATTTCCGAATCAATTCAATATCGCCTTGCAGAAACAGAAAGTTAACCCCTCCAAATCAGGAAACAAGCAAATGAAAATCATCTCGAATAAAAAGATCATTCAACGGAATAAAAAAATCGGACAAATCGCCACCATCGCCAGTCTAGTGATTCTGGGCATCGGCTTATTTCTGTCATTCAAGCAGATTTACATCAACTGGTCATTCGCCGCTTTACTGATCGGTTTCATTTTGTCGCAAGTCGGAATGAATTACGGTGCAAAATGGGGCGGGACGACCACTATCGACGAACGTTTCAACCTGGCGTTAAAAGGTCTCGATCAAAAGTATTCACTTTATCATTACAGTACAGTTGTCCCTCATTTATTGGTAGGTCCTGCTGGTATCTGGATATTGGCTCCATTCCATCAACGTGGAACTATCACCTTCGATCAGAAAACAGGGCGTTGGAAACAAAAGGGAGGCAATCTATACTTAAAAATTTTTGGTCAGGAAAGCTTGGGGCGACCCGAGTTTGAAATTCAGAGTCTTGAAAAAACATTTCGGAAATTTTTAGAGAAAAATTTAGAGCAACCTGAGATTGTAAAATTCAACACAGCGCTGGTTTTTACAAATGAAAAAACTGAGATTCAAACAGAAAATCCTTCTCATCCTACTCTTTCTGAAAAAAAGCTCAAAGACTTCATTCGCCAGAGAGCCAAAGAAAAACCATTAGATCCCCTGGTCTTAGAGAAGGTTCTGGAAATTCTACCCAAGGAATGAAACAAAAAACACCGGCGTAAACCCCGGTGTTTTTTTATGACGAGGTGTTTAATTTTCTTTATTTTTCTTACTTGAACTCAGCGCTTTTAATCCCTCAACTTCTTTGGCGCTTAAGAAACGCCATTCTTTGGGTTTGAGATTCCCCAGTAACAAATTCCCAATGCGTAACCGTATGATTCGAAACACCGGCAAGCCGATTCTAGACCCAATCTCTCGTATTTGCCGTTTCTTCCCCTCACGCATGATAACACGCAGCCATGCCTGGTTCCCAAATGAACTTTCCACCTCAACCCGGGCAGGTGCAGTGCGGTATCCATCTTCTAACACAACACCTCTTCGCCAGATTGCAAGTTGTTGTTGATCGGGGTGTTTTGCAACCAGAACACGGTACTCTTTCTCGTGTCCATAACGAGGATGGGTTAATCGATTCGCAAGGTCGCCGTCATTCGTGAGCAAAATCAAGCCCTCGCTGTTCAGGTCTAACCGTCCAACTGGAAACAATTGTTCAGATACTGGAACAAGGTCTAACACATTGGGGCGATTATCCTCAGGATTGATATCCGAGAGAACACCGCGCGGTTTATGAAGTGCAATATAAATTGGTTTCGGTGAACTACGGGGTAATCGTTTTCCATCGATTTCAATCGTATCTTTTTCCGGGTCTGCTTTGGCGCCTAATTCAACCATTTTTCCATTCACTCGAACACGCCCAGCACGAATAAACTCCTCACAGGAGCGCCTGGACCCATAACCATGCCTGGCTAAAATTTTCTGTATTCGCTCTTCCATACTGATAACTCTATTCTACCTTATCTAAATGAGGTGCTAAGCTAATCTTTAAGAACATGGTTTGTCGCCTGCTCCTCTTCTGGTAATGGGGGCAGTTCTTTTAAGGAGGTCAATCCGAAATAGTGCAGAAAATCTTCTGTAGTTCCAAAAATTATCGGGCGACCAGGACCTTCCGACCTGCCAATTTCTTCAATCAAGCCTTTGCTCAATAAATTTTTCATCACGCCATCCGAACTCACACCACGAATGGCATCAACGCCTGGGCGGGTTATCGGTTGCCTGTACGCAATGATGGATAATGCCTCTAATGCAGCACGGCTTAGTTTTGATGTCGCTTCTAATCCTAAAAACCGCTCGATCAGGGGGGCAAGCTCAGGTGCAGTTGTTAACTGTAATCTGCCCGCATGTCTCTGTAACCTCAACCCTCTTTCATCCTGGTAAATTCTCTCAAGCGTTTGAAGCGCCAGTTCAACTTCCTCTGGTTTTTTCTCCAAAGCTTCAGCCAATTGGTTTACTGTAACCTTAAAAGATGCAACAAATAATAAAGCCTCAATTTGGCTTTCCAATGAGAGTTCACCAGAATATTCATGAAAATCTGCCATGCTATAATTCAACACATTGAGTTAAAATAGTCTTTTGCACAAAATGTAATTTTATCAGAAAACAACCATAATGTATGCCCTTTGGATTGTTTTCGATTAACGCAAGATTGACTGATGTCATGAAGAAATCGATTGAAAAAAAACACATCACGTTTTTGAAACACGCCGTGTTAGCAGTCATCATCGGTAGCGTTTTTTCGCTGGTTGGGTGCTCGCCCGAACAGGCAGTAACATCTTTGATTACTGTTCAGGTTGAGGCGGATAATCGTTCAACAGAAGTTCAAATTCCGCCTGGTATTACTGCCGATAAAGCAGTTGAGCTTGCGGGTTTTCAATTGAATGCGCTAGACCGACTCTCTGTACCCAGTTACTCAATTCTCTCTGAAGACACGCTCATTGAAATTATCAGGGTAACTGAAACCTTTGACATTGAAGAAGTGATCATACCCTTCGAGACACAAACCATGAAAAATGAAACGCTACCGGAAGGGCAAACACTTCTTATCCAATCAGGGGTCAATGGTTTACGACAGAATACTTATCGGATATTGAACGAAAACGGACAGGAAGTTTCTCGAACACTCTTTAAACAGGAACTGGTTGTTGATACCCGCCCAGAAATTGTGATGGTTGGCATACAAACACCTTTTATCAAGGTTAACTTTCCTGGCACAATTGCATTCCTGACAGCAGGTAATGCCTGGTTGATGAAAGGAAATTCTGGTGAGCGATCGCCGGTTGTCACCAGCGGGAATCTGGATGGGAGAGTCTTTTCACTCTCTCCAGATGGAAATTGGCTTTTATTCACAAGAACCCCCGAGGACACAAAAGAACACCCGGAAATCATTAATGAGTTGTGTGTGATTAACCTCGCAAAAGAGGATAGCCAACCATTATATTTATCTGTTGACAATGTCATCCACTTTGCGGAGTGGCACCCTAACGAATCTATGACCATCGCTTATTCCACCGTTGAATACCGGGAAATCGCACCGGGATGGCAGGCAAACAACGATTTATACCTCCTCGTCTTCAACTCCAATGGTTCGGTGCTGCGAAGAGAGCAGATTGTCGACGCGAATTCTGGGGGTATTTATGGCTGGTGGGGTTCAAATTTTGGGTGGTCTCCAGATGGGAGCAAAATTGCTTACAGCCGACCCGCTGGAATCGGCATTATCGCAACCGA
>CAYRRA010000262.1:0-3872 GCA_964426355.1 uncultured Anaerolineaceae bacterium | reverse complement strand
AGCGGAGGTTTCAGTGAGCATCTTGCCGTCCAACCATGCAGAAACACGTAAAGTCTTACTTGGTTCAGCGGGATCTCTGACCCAGCCGGAAAGGGTTAGTCCCATGTCGCTGCTTACAAAACCAAGTAGTCCTGCTTCTGGTTTGGTTGCCGTCAAAGCCAGCACGGGCTCTAGCCAATGATCTGTGTTCGCCACACGAACCTGAACTGTCCCGGCAGCATCCCGCACAGCAGGCGGCAAAAGCAACCAAAAACCATAACACCCGTCGCCATAGGCCATTGCATCAGGGTGATAGTTTTCTGCGAGGGCAATACCCAGAACGCAATCATCTACTAGAAGCTCGACCCATAACCGAACTTCAGGCGTTTCCGGAATACAAACCCACCCATAGACTCCTTCACCTGTAAATCCGTTCACCTGCCCGACTACGCACATAAGGCCTCCTGCTCCAGAGAGGCCAGCCGCCGCAGAGGAAGATTCATGCGTTGAGCCCAAGCCTGCCAGCAGACGGAAGGCATGTCATCCAAAAATAACAAGCCCTTGGCATACAAAGCCAGATCCTCTGCGCTCAGGGCAGGCCAGACATTGGCGGGACACGGCACCCCCTCCCATAACGGGTCAAGCTGAAGAACCCGGAAACCGTGCCCCAAAGGCATAATCCGACGAGCTATCTGGCACATTCGTTTCCATTTTTGGACCGTTCGAGGCGGCGGAAGAACCCAGGTGGCATTCGAAGTCTGCATGAGCGAAACTTCCGGGATTACTTCCCCGCAGGAAGGCACAAATTTTTCACATGGATACGGAAGCTTGTGTAGCACTCTGTCGACTACGGAACTTTCACTATATGTCAAAAGTACAGACGGCTGGAGGCGTTCCAAAATCTGCAAAAAAACAGAAAAATCACGCGGCAGAAGAAGGTTCTGAGTAGGAAGTGGAAGCTCGTGTGTAAATTTGAATTGAGCATGAATCTGCGCTCCGCATGACTGAAGCATCAGGACAGCGCAAGATTTTTTGGCAATACGGGCCTCTTCTTGAAGAAAGATTAGTTCTGGAGAGTCTGCATCCAACATCGAACAGACATGTAAAGGTTCATGCAACGGCTCAAGCAGCAATCTTCCGACTCGTTCTCGAAAGCTACGCAACGGATCTGTAAGCACAAAATTGTCGTATCTCTGCCTGTAATCGGGATATCTGGCAAATAAGACCGCATTGTTTTGTGCAGCGAGCGCTTTTTTTCCCGCACCAAAAGAACGCTCGCCCAAGTGCCCCACAAAGATATTCTTTGCCACAAGATTCTTCAGGCCGTGCTTGTGCGCCCGCAGGCAGAAATCGACTTCTTCTCCGTACCCTCGAAACAGACGATGCCCGTCCAGACCGCCAAGAAAATCCAGAGCCGTCCGGGGAATATACATACAAAAACCCACCCCTGACGGAATAGGATACGTGGTTTCGTCATTGACCGCACTCTGACAGGCACCGTCCAGCTTACGAACATCGAAGAGCCGAGCGATATTTCCCGACACCTGTGGCATAGGAAAAGACAGTAATTCCGCATGAGTTCCAAAAGGAGTCACCGTACCCACGCCCGATCTTGAACCAATGTGATGCAGTCGATCCAGCCAATTACCATAAACTAAGGTGTCAGCATTGAGCAAAACCACAGATTGATAAGGGTGGCATTCCAGCGCACAATTGACAGCAGCGATAAAGCCGATATTGTGTGGTGGCGTATGCAGTGTGATTTTTTTACAGTTAGCCAGACGCTGCAAGTCTTCATGCAAAACCGCATTTGGCCCATGATCCCACACAACCACGACTTCAAAGGGCGTACGACATGCCTTGCGGCTGGCAAACACGCTCCCAAGACAGGAAAGCGTGGCCCTTCGGTCAGCGTATACAGGAATAATAATGGCTATTGGTGCCTTTGTACGTTTGAAGGTCTTCTTTTTGGCCGACACAACAGAGTAAACAACCGGGCTCCCATGAACCTGGCGGGATCTTTCGTCTTTGATGTGGATGGCATAGCTTCCAGAAATCTCTGGCAAGGGAAAGGAAAAAATATTCAGAGCGTGTGTGCTTGTCTTCAGGCGGCGAATAGGTCCTGTTTCAAGCATTGGAGCCTGAGAGGACATCGAAACAACTGAAAATTGCGGTAATTCATCTACAGATTGCCATGTCCAGCCGAATAATCGACCATCATGGATACCAGCAGAACCCGTGACGCTGCAATCTCGCGATTCAAGTTCTTCCAATAAAGAGATTGGTGGAGCGACAAGGAACGTGTTCCTCAGTAAGTGAATCCATTGCTCAGCGAATATCGTATTGCCTACGCGCCACGCCAGATGCAATGCCTGGCCCAGCCATTCGGGCTGTTGAGGATTAGAACGCAGAATCTTATCCCAAACAGGCAGGGCAATGGAAGGGTCGTCTGTTGCCAAGCGGGTTAATGCCATCGCATGAAGGGCGTGGCTCTCTGCAATACCTGGAAACAATAAAGCAAAATATCTCGACAATTCTGCTGCGTGCAACAAATTCCCTTCACAAAATGCCTTGATGGTACGCTGTGCCAAGGCGTCGGAATTTGACATAAATGTAAAGGGAATATGCTGCATAGCATTGTTCTCGCCAATAGCCACTCTTCGAATATCGGAGAGTGGCTATTGCTTCAGTTAGCTAGAAGAGGTCGATGACATAGTTCGAGCCATCAAGGCCCATAACCTGGGTAGCCTCAGCACTTTCAGCAAAAGACCAAGCCACATCAGCGCGGCTCAATCCTGCATCCATGCGTCCCAGCCAATAAGTCAGCCCAGCGGCGTCGGCATCTCTGCCTGCGAGGTTTTCATACATCGCTTTAATGAAGCCCTCGTTGTTCAAGTTCGCATATGTGGCATCGAATTCAGCTGAATTAATGAATGAATTCACCAGATGTTCAAGGCTGCTGTCCTGATTTGCTCGTCCCATCCAGTATTCGAGACCAGCGACATCACCTTCGCGACCAAAAGCAACTTCGTACATTTTCGCGAGGATGGACTTATCGTGGCTATCGGCAATGACTGTGACGTTGTCCGCTTGGGTGATCTTGCCATCGTTGTTTGTATCAAAGGCGACAACCTGAACACCCTGCATCGTTGTAGGATTGTTACTGTGCATGACTACTTTGCCATTCACAATCTCAAAACTATGGTTACTGCGGCTATCGGCAAGTTGAACCTGGTCAAATCCGCTGCCGCCAGTGACCGTGACTTCTGCTTTGTCCGAGGCCAAAACAATAACATTGCTTCCGCCTGCGGTAGCGATTTGTACTTTGCCATCGCCTTTGACAACAACGGTATCATTACCAGTTCCAGTATTGATAGTACTATCGCCAGTACCAGTAACGTTGATAGTATTGTTGCCATTACCAGTTGTAATATTGTCATTGCCGCCGCCGGTTTCAACCGTCACGCCAGCATTGCCCTCAAAGACAATATTGTCGGCCTGGTTGGAGGCCACAACAGTACGCGGAGCATCAGCCTTAAGGACTACATCAGCACCGCGTGTAGCTTCAGCACTCATGATGATTACTGGTGCGCCCGGATCCTCGGTTACAGTCACATCTTTGCCCACGTTTACCACGACGGTATTGTCCGCAGCTTTACCACCGGTGTACTCTTCAACCTTGACATTTTGGTTGCCCGTACTTGCCATAAATTGGTTGATGATAGCAGTGATGCTTTCTTTGGTAGTCTCACTCAGCCCTGAATGGGATATATTGTCGACAACTGTCGAGCCTGCTTCTTCGTATTGTGCCATAACTATCCACCCTTATTTATTTTTAGCGTGGTTTTTTAACGGAAACATCAAAAAATACTAACAACAGTACTAGTGTTAAT
>CAYRRA010000261.1:0-3886 GCA_964426355.1 uncultured Anaerolineaceae bacterium | reverse complement strand
CTGGAGCGGAGAGGTATGCTGATCGGTTTTCATCACGGAAATTATAACTTGTTCGGCATGCCCCGATGGATGTATGAACAAAACTTTGCCTAAAGAGCTCCAAATCGCTTCTCACCTTGTTATTTGTTAACTCGGGTATGGGGAAGAGCGAATCCGTAAATTTGAAATCATGAAATCGAACGAAAAAAATGACCCGAAACGGAGGATATGATGCTAGAATCAATTAAGCTCAGCCACAACCATAACCATTTCATCGTGAAAATACTGACAAAATATTGCAGACGTGGATTTCTTGAATTTTCACTCAAGTGAGTAAAATTTTTCAAAGAATTTTCAACGTGAATTTTAGCAATAACTGACCCGAATCCGACAACGACTTATTTGATGTTTTCTCATATATCCTGACTCTGAGTTCAAAAACTGATAAGGTTACGAACCTCATACAGCACGAAGGAGAAACAAAATGAGTGATATTTTTATTTCGTATTCCCGCAAGGATATTGCCTTTGCCAGGCTTTTGCATAACGCTTTAAAGGATAACAGTTTTGAGACCTGGATTGACTGGCAGGATATCCCACCCAGTGTAGACTGGCTGAAAGAAGTCTTCACTGCTATCGAGCAGGCAAACACCTTTATCTTCATTCTCAGTTCAGAGTCAACCCTTTCCGATGTATGCAAACTCGAAATTGAACACGCCAGAAAGAATAATAAACGCCTGATTCCAATCTTGATCGATGAAGTATCACCTAACTCTGTTCACCCGGCTCTTGCGGCACTTAACTGGATTTTCTCAAGGACGGAAGATGAATTTCTATCTGCAATCGAAGATCTGATTACTGCTATCAAGACAGACTACGAATGGGTAAAATCTCACACTCGGTTGCAGGTGAGGGCACTGGAGTGGGAACGTTCAGAACAAGATCGAAGTTATTTATTACAAGGCACCGATTTACGGCAGGCAGAAAACTGGTTGGGAGATGCCGAGAATAAAACCCCAGAACCCACCCTGCTGCATACCCGTTATATTCAAGCCAGCCGGCAGGAAACAACTCGAAAACAGCGTCGTTTGCTGATGGCTGCGGGTATTGCCCTGCTTGTCACGATTGTTTTGGGTTTGGTTGCCTTCATCAACGGTCAGCGAGCCACCAGCAATGCGCAAAGCCTTTCTACGCAGATAATCATTGCACACAATGCAGAGGCTACAGCAGAACAAGAAGCATATTTCCGGGCAACGCAGCAAACGATTGCCGAAGAACAAAAAGAAATTGCGGTTGAGCAAAAAAACAAAGCCGAAGCGCGTGAGTTGGCAGCCTTATCACTCAATATGTTGGAGAGCAACCTTTCTCTGGCACACCTTTTGGCGGTGGAAGGGTATAGAAAAGATGCCAACAATCTCACCCTTGGCAGCCTGTTATCCACGCTTCAACAAGACGCCTACCTGGTGAGGAATTATCAACAGCCTTTCATGGTAATGGCAATGGAATATCTTCCGGACGGAACATTGTTCGTCAGTTCAGGAGATCGACTGATTCATTTCTGGAATCCAATAACCGGTGCTGAGGATGGCGAGCCATTAATCGGGCATCTTGATGTTGTGAAAGACATAGCCATTCACCCGGATGGATCCTGGCTAGCAAGTGCCAGCCAGGATGGCAGCGTACGTTTATGGGATGTTGAAACCCGTGCCGAAATAGAAAAATTGCTCATCACAACAAGAAACAACCAGCCTGAAGTAGTTGCCTTCAGCAAAGATGGAAACTTGCTGGTGTGCGGCACATTGCAGGGTGAATTATGGGTTTGGGATACAGAAACCCTAAAAATTATCACTCCCAATGAAAAACCTATCATTTTGGGTCAAATGCTGGATATCCTTTTCACTCAAGATAATCAGTACATCATCACAAACAGCAATCAATACGGTATTGAGCTTTGGGATGTAAATGCAGGTGATAAATTTGGCGAACTCCTGTTGAATGGCAAAACCGCTGAAAACATTTACCGAATGGCATTGAGACCGGATGGTCAAATGCTGGCTGGCTCAGACTATGATGGAAACCTTTATTACTGGGATCTCGCTACACTCAAGCTTCTATTCCAAGTGAATAATACAGGAGAAGACGGATTATTTACAGACATTGCCTTCCATCCCAATAGCCAGTACCTGTTTTCGGTCGATGAGGAAGCCATCAAATACTGGAGCGGTTTCGATGGAAAATTTATGGGTATCCTCCAAGATGCAAACCGAAGCACAAATATGGTTCTTCCCATCGATCGTCTGCTGATCAGCCCGGATGGAGCACTTTTAGTGTGGGGAAGCACCGATGGCAATATCAAAATGTGGGAGATCTATAAACACTTTAAGACGAGAGATCCATTCTACCCATATTCTGGTTTAGGTTCTGGTTTGGCTTATTCACCCGATGGAAAGCTTTTAGCTGCAACAGGAAAAGACGATACCGGACAATACCTCATTCACCTTTGGGATGCACCAACAATGGCTTACCTGGAAAACATACCTCTAGGAAATACAGCAGATATTGACACTATATTTACCTGGGTCGAAGATTTTTTAATCTTCCATCCTGATGGTTTCCTGATATTTGCAGGGTTAGATGATGAAATTCGTTTCTTCGATGCCCAGACTTTTGAACCGTCTGGAAAAACAATTGAGATCGGTGAAAAGGTAAAAAATTTGTCACTCAGTCCGGATGGTAAACTACTTGCAGTTGCAACCCAGGGAACACCTAAAATTCAGCTATGGGAACTGGAAACAAGGCAGTTTCTGGATGAATTAATCCTTGACCCGGTTTTGTACACCGCCACCCTTTATTACGGCATGGCTTTCAGTCCTGACGGGCGCGTGCTCATTTGCGGTCATAATAACGGGTTAATTACCTTTTGGGATATTGAGAAAAAAACACAACTTGGGGACCCGTTACGGACAATGGGTTCTCAGGTTAATCACCTGGTATTCTCCAGAGATGGAAGTTTTTTTGCTTCAGCAATAGACAATCAAATCCAGTTCTGGCATTCACAAACCCGTTTTTCAATTGGGTCATCCATGATCGGTCACACAAGTGAGATCACAAAAATTTTATTTAACCAGGATGACAGTATCCTGATCAGTGCAGATAAAGATGGCGAAATACGTTTATGGGACGTTGCTACGCAGCAGCCGATTGGTTTTTCCCTTGACGCGTTAAATGCACGCCGCTTATCTGTACATACCGAAGGGAGTCATTCTCTCCTGGGTTTACCCGGGCATGAAAACCACATTCAAAACATGATTTATTCTGTGGATGATTTTAGCCTGACAGTAAAAGATTCCGAAGGGGTCATTCGAATTTGGGATCTGAATATCGAATCATGGCTTAATACAGCTTGTTTTCGAGCTGGACGCAACTTCACTGAAAATGAGTGGTTTCTGTATTTTCCGGGCGAACCTTATCGAGTCACCTGTCCTCAATATAAAGGAGCCCTTAGCGAAATAACTGCACCAGAGCCTGCAGCTTTCACTGGTTTTGAAACTCGTATTCGCGAAAGAGATATGGCGGTTGAGGTTTTTGTCCCGGCAGGTGAATTTCAAATGGGTTATCTTGACTGGACAGATCCTGTTGTAATGTTGCATGACGTTTACCTGGATGATTATTGGATGGATCAAACTGAGGTAACCAATGCCCAGTATGCACTCTGTGTAGCCGCAGGGGTTTGTGGTCTACCTGCCAATAATGGCTCACGAACCAGAGCCAGTGCTTACTACGGGGTTGCTGTGTACGAGAATTTCCCGGTGATAAATGTTACCTGGCAGCAAGCAATGGACTATTGTGAATGGGTAGGGGGACGCCTTCCTTCAGAATCCGAGTGGGAGAAAGCGGCCAAGGGTTTG
>CAYRRA010000260.1:0-3901 GCA_964426355.1 uncultured Anaerolineaceae bacterium | reverse complement strand
GAGACCCTCGCCGAGCATCCCCCCTTGCGAAGGGGGGTTGGGGGGTGAATTACCCCAATTACAAATTACCAGTCACAAATCACCCATTCACCAAACCAGCCACCTCTCTCCATTCTCCTTTTCCCCCTTCCCATACCCGCGAATCTGTGATATTATTCCAGCTCTGTTTTTTGAAACCAACAGGAAGGGAGGGGTTATGTGTTGGAGTCTCTTAGTTCTCGGTTTGCTGCTGCTCTGTCTTCTCTATAAAAACGATGAAGAGGCAGCCCCCGCGCCCGGGTGGGAAGAAGACGACCCGTACCTGATGGCGTTGATGATCGAGGAGGAATGGGACGAAGAAGAAATGTACGATTAACGGTCAGTCCGTCGGGCAACCCGTCGGCAGGGGTGTTTTTCTAGCATTTGAAAAACTATTGAATAACAGGTGAATATTCCAGAGAAGGAGGGGAACAATGGATGTCGGTTGTTTGATTTTGATTATTTATTCATTCGTAATCGTCGCATGGGTGTTTGAAAAATTATTCTCTAAAGAGAAAAAATAAAAAGCTGAAAAGCGATTTGAACTGGGTAGCTCCGATGCGGGGCGGTGGACCATCCATTCGCCTGCATTGCGCGCGGTGTTTTCCTGCGATGCCAGGGCTCGGGTCAGAGACCCTCGCGAGTGGGGCTTTTTTGGTCGTAGAGGCGATCCCGATATCTGGGACAGCCTTTTGGCGAGGATTGCCGGTTCTTTATTGGGTACAGAATAGATGGGAGAAAAAATGGAAAAGGACGCTATCTCATTAAAATCATTGATCCCGTACATTAACGGTGTATACGGCATTACCCTTGAGGAGAAGGATAAGTGGAGATTGTATAACGCGGTCTATATCATCAAAGAGGTTGATGGTGACCAGACATATTTGGAAGGGTGTTTTGCGATCACGATGTTTGTTGAGAAGGGAAAAGACGCGGAAGAACACGCCAGGCGTGCCGAAAACGAGAATATCGAGCTCCTTATGATCATCGATGTAAAAGGTGCGCTCATCCAGGCAGCGTTTGAGGAAATTACGAATAAAAGGTGTTTCGACACCGTCTCGTTTGTGCAATAATGGCGGAGGAGCAGTATAGAACGACCGTTTAACTGCGGTCAGCCGTGGTGTGCAGAGTGCGTTTGCGCCGTTCTGCACACCATCCCTGCTCTTCTTTCCTCAATTCTCAATTCCTTGCTCTGATATAATTTCATCCATGATCCGTACGCGCTACCGCCGTATCTTGTTTTTCTTTGCCCGTGTGATCCTCAGCGTGATTGCCTGGGACATCGTGCTGGCACGCCTGGGTTTACGCGCCCTGGCGCGCAGCACGCGTCCAAAGCGCATGCAGCGGGCGGCGGCGCGCTTCCGCGTGCTGGCGATCCAGATGGGCGGGATGATGATCAAGGTTGGGCAGTTTATGTCCTCGCGGCTGGATGTGCTCCCGCGCGAGATCACCGACGAACTGAGCGGGCTGCAGGACGAGGTGGCGGCGGAGAGCTTCGCGGACATTCGCTGCGAGCTGGAGTCTTCGCTGCAGGCGCCGGTCGGCGAGAAATTCATCGAGTTCGAAGAAGAGGCGATGGCATCCGCGTCCATCGGGCAGGCGCACCGCGCCCGGCTGCGCGTGGAGACGGAGGAGGGCGTGCAGACCCTGCCGGTGGTGGTCAAGGTGCAGCGCCCGAACATCGAGAATGTCATCCACACCGACCTGGCTGCGCTGCATATCGTCAGCCGTTGGATGAATTATTACCGCCCGATTCGCAAGCACGTCGATGTGCCTGCGCTGATGGTCGAGCTGGAGCGCTCGGTATACGAGGAGATGGACTACATCCGTGAGGGGCGCAACGCCGAGCGCTTTGCCGAGAATTTCCGTGCTGATCCCGGCGTGCGCGTCCCGCAGGTCTACTGGCAGACCACGACAAAGAAGGTCATCACCCTGGAGGATGTGCAAGCCATCAAAATCACGGATTACGCAGAAATCGAGGCGGCTGGAGTTGACCGGGCTGAAGTGGCAGAACGGCTGCTGGATGTGTATCTCAAGCAAATCCTGGAAGACCGCTTTTATCACGCTGACCCGCACCCCGGCAACCTCTTTGTGCAGCCGCTGGGCGAGGAGGGCGGTCAAAAACGGGAATGGCGGTTGGTGTTTGTCGATTTTGGCATGACCGGCGAGGTCCCGGAGAATATCATGGACGGTCTGCGCGAGGTGATTATCGCCATCAGCACCGGCGACGCAGCCCGGCTGGTGCGCGCCGATCAGATGCTCAATTTTCTGCTGCCCTCCGCCGACCTGGAACTGCTGGAGCGTGCCTACAACCGCGTATTTGAACGCTTCTGGGGTAAATCGACGCGTGAGATGGTCAAGATGCACACCAAAGAGGCATCGGCTTTTCTGCGCGAATTTCGCCAATTGATCTACGACATGCCTTTCCAGTTCCCCGAGGATATGATCCTCTTCGGGCGCTGTATGAGCATTCTTTCAGGCATCTGTTCCGGTCTTAACCCGGCGTTCAACTTTTGGACGAGCATTGCGCCGTTTGCGCAGAAACTGATCGAACAGGAAGCCGGGCGCGGGCTGGAGTTCTGGTTGAAGGAAATCGTGGATGTGCTGACCAGCGCGGCAACGCTGCCGAAAAAAGTGGAAAGCGTGCTCCGCCACGTGGAAAGCGGGAAATTGCAGGTACAAACCCCCGATTTAAACCAAAAAATCGCCCAACTCGAACGCACACAAGGGCGCGTGGTTGGCGCGATTCTTTTTACGGCTTTTTTGCTGGCAGGTGTTCAGCTTTACCTGGGCGGGCAACCGCAGCTCGCGCTGGCTGCGGCTGGGCTGTCGGTCTTTTGCCTGCTGGTCATCCTGCTCAGACGCTGATGTAAAGGCAGCCTGTTCAGCTTTTCTTTGCGCTGCCTTCGCCAGTGCAGGATTCGCTCTTCTCGATCGCAAAATCGAGCATGCTGCGCAAACCGAGCAGCATTTCCTTGCGGACGGCGCGGTGTTGTTCCAACACGCCTTCGGGCAGCCATTTTTCCCAAGTCTTATACATCGAATGGCGCGCACTGCGGAAATGTTCGCGGGCTTCTTTGATGTGCGGGTTGGCTGTGGTTTCTTTTTTATTGGTCTCAGCCATGGTCATACTCCTTTTGTACTTCAGTGAAACAATTCAGGTGTTTCGTTTTGATTATAAAGAAATCATCTCTCTCTGTCAAATGCAGCAATTTTCAATTTGGGATCAATTATCTACTCCCACCCACCACCCTTGATCGGTAGAAGCTGTCTGAAAGGGGTATTCACGCTGTTCTATTTGTGCTACCTGCCAGTCACACAACCTGAACTGGAATTGCAGCCAACTTGACAGGAAACGATATTAGCATATACTAATATTCATATTCTGCAACAGAAGAATATCAGCTCTGGTTATGACGGAGGTCAATTGGGCAGGAATCCGGTTTGACACGGTATGGTAATAAAAAATCAATTGCCTTGAAAACAAGTTGTACGTATACTGTAACCAATACATCAAATGGTGATGATGGTCAGAGGCGTGGAATGGGCAGGTCTGGCAGGAAATAATTTGGTGTGAACACGGCAGCAGCCCCAAAACGAATTGGGTCTGTGCTGGATAAGACAAAGCAGTGTATTCCGATATGACTGGAAAGATGTTTCAAGATGCAGCGTAGAAACAAGTATGATGAGGATCGAACATGGAAGCAATTTTTGTTGGTTTGAACCCGGTGGTGCAGGCACTGCTGGGTACGTTATTTACTTATGGCATGACCGCATTGGGCGCTGCGGGGGTGTTTTTGTCGCGCCAGATCAACCGGCGCGTGTTGGATGCGATGCTCGGTTTTGCTGCCGGCGTGATGATCGCAGCCAGTTTCTGGTCACT
>CAYRRA010000259.1:0-3942 GCA_964426355.1 uncultured Anaerolineaceae bacterium | reverse complement strand
AGACTTCTATATTCGGTGAAAGCTGGATGAAATACCTCTGACTCCGGGACAGCGACAACGCGGAAGCCGGCATCTCGAAATGCTACACCCCAATCCATATCATCCCAAAACAGGAAATAGCGCTCATCCATCAAACCTACGTCGACAAGGGCTGAAACTCTCGCTAGAGCCGAGCAGACTGCAACATAGTCCACATCTATTAGATCAGAATGAATCGACACTGACTTGGTGATATTTCGCTCGACGGGCCTCACCGTTCCAGACTTCCAGGAAAATACCGCGCCGGTCTCGACGATAAATTCTGGATTTTTAGCATTCAATACCCTAGAACCGGCTAACCCTATCACGGGGTCGGACTCCATTGCCGCCACCAAAGCCTTAAGTGCCTTCGGAGATACCGTGGCGTCATTGTCAAGCAGCCAAAGGTATTTGCAGGGACAATGCTGAAGTGCGAAGCGGATACCGGAGTTAAAACCTCCTGTCCCGCCGAGGTTGGCATGATTAATCAACAAATTAATGGTAATTGGAAGGTTTTTTATACTTGCAACGGAGTTATCAACAGAAGCATTATCGACAATGACAATGTCCAAATTTTCATACTCAAGAACGGCTATAGAGTCTAATAGGCGAAGCAGGTCTTTGCACTTATTCCAGTTAACAATAACAATTGTAACCTTAGGTTGGCTTGAATGATTATTTGACTTCATTATAGATAGAACTCCCTAAATCGCTGTCGTGCGTCTGAAAAGCGACAATGTTGACCAAATCGAAAGACGGAGGCCTCGCTCTCTCGATACCAATCGATGAAGCAACACATTCCAAAGAACAAGACAGACCGACGTTGAAAAGGCCGCGCCGGAGAGATCCCAGACCTTGATCATGATCCAGCTCAATACCACATTTAGGATGGCACAACATCCGCGGATTATGGCTGCCGGCCCATGAAGACCTGTTAGGTCCGCAAACTGTCCAACCGGTCCGCTTCCCACATTGACAAGTTGGCCGACGACCAATATAACCATGACCAAGTACCCCTCCCTGAATTCGTCCCCGACCCAACTTAGTATGACGCCTCCAAATATTAGCATTATTACCGACAACCCTAGAGACGGCCAAAAGACTATATGCGCCATCAGGCAGGAAAATCGTTGCATATCGTCGTGCTTCTCGTCGCCATACAATTGCACGTATAACGGTGCGGCCAAAACGTTGGCCGCCGTAAAAAAGATGCAAATCAAGCCACTTACTTTCGCGGAAAGGCCGTAGATACCAGCTGATCGAGCATCGATCATACTCCCAATCAGAAATACGTCGATTTGTGCCATAATGACAACAAACAACCCAGAAAGAAACATTGAAAAGGAAACATTGATCCAGTGTCGGATATGATAAGACGACTTAACGGTATGATTTTGATTGCGCCAAGCATAGGCCTGGTTAATCGCAAATATAAACCAACCAGAAAAACTTACCAAGGCCATTGCCATTAGCACTTCGATGGCTAAAAGAGATTTGTGAAATCTGAAAACATACCAACAGCCACCTAGCAATACGGTCGGGGAGATAAGATGATGCAACCAGGAAATAGCGAGCACCCGTTGCTCCCCACGGAGTATTTCGTACTGCCACCCTGCAAGAGCGGAAGTTGGCAAGGCAAATCCTAGACCCAGCAGCATTACCTCCCTGTCAGCTCCTCGGAAAAAGCCAAAGTGCATATTCGCAAGCGCCAGCCCGCCTCCTGACAAAAGAGAAAACAGAAAAATCGTCCACCCACCAAATTGCAAAAACCCTTGCAACTCTGAAAAACGTTCTTTGGCACGTAGTTCCGGAACGAATCTCACGCCAGCAAAAGGAAGGCCGAATGCCACCACTATTCCGATCAAAGCAGCAACGCTATTTGCATAGCTTAGCATCCCGTACTCGTTGCTCCCCATCCATCTAACAAGGCAAAAGTGGACTAGATACCCCATCAGGAGGCCACAACCATGGAGAATGAGAACGATACCCGAACGTCCCCAGAAACGGTCCCCAAAAAGTTGCTTCAAAGTAGTCATATGCAACTTCAAGCGATCGAAACCATAATGCAAATTTGGCTTACTCACCATCAGATAATTCCTTGGCCCGTTCTTCAGGCAGCAATCGGGTAGCGAATACTATACAGACAGCCGCCAGAATCCCTCCCACCGGAAGATCAACCAGGTAATGAAAAGCCGAACATACGCTCTCGATCACCAACCAAAAAGTGACAGGCAGATACAGCCAAGCCAGCCAGGGAATTCGTCGCCAGGCAAACCACAGAAACGTAAAGGCATGTGCAATATGAAGACTAGGCATCGCTGCGGGAGGTGCAACAAAGTACCCGTTTGGCAGTACCCCCGTCGCCTTAACTTGATTAAACAAGAAGTGCATGTGCTGTTGGGCAATTGAACTCTGTAGATTTTCCCCAACGCGATATAAGTAAGCTCCTTCTGCCGGAGCAATCCAATAGGACAAACCTCCAACCAACAATATCAAACAAACACTCATCACTAGCCGACGTAGATGCACAATTTCATCCAAAATAGCGTGGACACAAAACGACACAAAAAACATTGCAACAAACAGACCGTGATACAAAAAATCAAAATCTGCTCCAATCGAACTTGTTAAAAAATATCTTATTTTTATAAAATTTTCAACAATGGCGACTAGATTACTGTCAATCTCATTATAGAAAAAGTCGTAACTGTTATGATTAATAAATGGCATCCATGCCTTGAAGTTAAAATGAAAAAATACCGAAAGAACCATCAACGGGACCAACATGAGTAACTGACGGGCTTGTCCTCTTTTATGCAACGACAAGCCTCCTTTCAGACCCACGACGGTTTGAAATACAAAGGCTATAATCAATGGACGAAAATAATGCTTTTCGGTAAACGATAGGCTACCAGCGTCTGGCATATTAATAGGCAAGCCACAAATTACTCCAACAATCCAAATAGTTGAAAATATGCTGATAATTTTCGTTTCTGGAGATAGTTCAAAAATTAACTTTATCATTAAATTGTCTTTACTAGTGGTCTAAAAGGTCAATAAATAAGAATATTGCTGGGTGATAATTCGTAGAGAAGACCGAAGCGGAATATCGGAAAACAAAAAGATTAAAACGCCTCTAATATGTGTTCAAACCTTGTCACCCCGCACCATAAACCCCCCACCCCACCATCACTACCCACAAGAGACTCACCGCAAAAAGCGGACCATCCCGCAACAGGGAATCGGTCGGATCGCCGGTATTTCCTTCTTCAACGCGAAGAACATAGCGCAGAAGACCAAAGGCGCACAAGGGTACGGTGTAAATCAGGGTTTTTTGAGAGATGACATACATGGTGTAGGTCACCAGAACCACCGCGCCGGTCATGAACATGGCGCCCTGAAGATAGATTTCGGAATAGTTGGCCAAACTCTGCCGATGTTCAGCGGCCGAATCTCCCAGAGCGATCTTTTCGCCGAGACGTTTGCCGGTGCTGAGAAACAGGGAGAGAAGAAAAACGCTGAGGAACAGCCAGTCGGAAATGGTTATATGAAACGCCTCGCCGCCGGCCAGCAGACGCAGCAGAAAACCTGCGGAGATGGAAAACAGATCGAACAGGGGCAGGCTTTTCAGCTTGATGGTGTAGGCCAGGGAGTTGCCGACATAGAGGCAGAAAATGACAAAAAACAGGGAGGAAATCCGCCACGCCAACACCCCACCCAAAACGCCAAGCGATACTCCGATGATCCCGGCAGTGATCGGGCCGATGGCCCCGGAGGGGATGGGACGGTTTCGTTTTTGGGGATGATGTACATCCCGGTCTGCATCGAAAAGATCATTGAAGATGTAGGTTGAACTGGAGGCCAGGCAAAAAACAACGGAACTATAACCCAAACAAAGGTATGGCCCCTGGAAGAAGGCGAATA
>CAYRRA010000258.1:0-3978 GCA_964426355.1 uncultured Anaerolineaceae bacterium | reverse complement strand
GTTTTGTATTAACAAACAACATTTGGATGGATACCACTTACGACCCGGAACGTATGCAGGTCATGAAAATCGCTTTTCTTTCACCGGAATATTTCGAGCTGTCGAAATTGCGTCAAGATGTTGCTGCAGCGCTTGCTTTAGGAAATCACCTCATCATACTGATTGACGGCAACGCATACGAGATCACGCCCGATGAAAGCAGTGATGAAAACCTGATCCTGCCCCAATCTGACCCCCCTGGGGAAAATATCGTCATTCCATCGAGTACAGAAGAGAATGCCGTTCCTTCCCAAAACGCAGCTCCAGACACCGCAAAAGAAACCCAACCAGGCAGGCATAATGTCGGCTTTACACTTTTCGCTGGAGTTGGAATTGCAGGCGTGTTGGTTTTTTTGTGGTTCTATTTACGAATTGACGCTAATAAAAACCAAACATAAACAATAATCTAATCTTCGTTGATCACAGACAAAATCCGCTGGGTTAATGTGCCTTCTCGAAGCACACGCCCTTTCTCATGAGTGCAATCGACTACGGTGGAGGGAATCTCTCCTTGAGTTTTACCACCATCTAAAACCAGATTAACCCTACCCCCTAACTGCTCCACCACCTCTTGTGCAGTCAAGCTGTTCACATACCCTGAAAGATTGGCAGATGTGGTAGCCAAAGGTCCGCTCCTGCGGATTAATTCTCTCAAGAGTAAGTGATCGGGCATCCGCACACCAATCGTTGGTGTTGGTGAAAGATTCGGAGGAAGAGATGCCAGGGCGGGTACCACCAGAGTCAGCGCACCGGGCCAAAATTCATTTACCAGCTTGCGTGCATAAGGTGGTAAGTTTGATGCAACCTGATCGAGTTGTTCCATGGTTCCAACCAGGACAGGGATCGCTTTAACATTGGGGCGTTCTTTTATTTCATAGAGTTTCTCAATTCCAGGCGGATTGAAAGCGGAGACGGCGATACCGTAGACCGTGTCGGTAGGAAAGGCAATCACACCGCCATTTATAATGGTTTGTAAAGCTTCTTCCAACGATCTCTCATCAAATCGAATAATTTTCGTCTTTATCTTTTTCATCTTCTACCCTCTACCCTCTACCCTCAATAACCTCGGTTTTTCTTGAAAATCATAAAGGATACGGCTATTGCCAAAATTCGTTTCCGCGCTTTGTTGTGCAATTTCGATGTGGGTTTCATCTATCTCAAACAGAAGGAGCCCGTTTTCAGAGAGCAGTTTCTGACACTGTACTAACAACCGCTGTATTAACAAAAAACCATCCGATCCCCCATCGAGTGCGAGGACTGGTTCATGCCGTGCTACGTTCAATGATGGCAATCTTTGAGATGGGATATAAGGCAAATTGGCACAAATCAGGTCAAATTGTCCCCTGAAAGGGGTCAGAAGGTCGCATTGAACCAATAAAACCCGGTTTTCTACTTTATGACGGACAAAATTCCTTCTTGCAACCGCAAGAGCAGCGCTCGAAATATCCGTGGCAATCATGCGAAGGGATTTCATCTGAGCAGCAAGACTGACAGCAATACAACCTGACCCGCTACCCACATCGGCTGTCAATGAGCTATTGGGATGATCTCGCAGCCATGTCAAAGCCTCTTCAACGAGCAGTTCGGTTTCGGGTCGGGGAATGAGCACATCTGGAGAAATGAACAGCTTTCTACCGTAAAATTCCCATTCACCCAGAAGATAGGGAAGCGGCTCACCGGAAAGCAGCCGTTCGAAAGATTGCTCCATTGAAGATAACTGCTCCGGGTTCAGTTTATATTCTGGATGGGCAACGACCCAGGTTCTTGAATGACCCAGGATATGAGCAGCGAGAAGCTGAACATCCAGGTTAGCCGTCTCGCTTGAGGAAGAAAGCCGCCGGGTGTTGAAGTACAGCCATTCCCCTAGTTCGCTATTCTTCATCCTCCATACCCAACATCGCCAAGCGTTCGCTTTCGTCACGCAGCGATAGCTCGTCGATGAATTCATCAATTTCGCCATTCATCACTGAAGCCATGTTAAAAATCGAAAAATTGATGCGGTGATCAGTAACGCGCGATTGTGGGAAATTGTATGTGCGGATTTTCTCCGCACGCTCACCGGTTCCCACCTGCGATCTCCGGGCAGCTTCACGCTCCTGTTGTCGTTTTTGTTCTTCAATCTCGTAAAGCCTGGCGCGCAGAATACTCATTGCGCGCATTCGGTTCTGCAGTTGTGAACGTTCGTCCTGGCAGGAAACAACGATCCCGGTTGGAATATGTGTGATACGCACAGCAGTTGCATTTTTCTGGACATTTTGCCCGCCGGCGCCAGCAGATTTGTAGACATCCATGCGAATATCCGTCTCGGGAATGTCGATATCCACATCTTTCACTTCCGCAAGAACGGCGACGGTGATGGTCGAAGTATGGATTCTCCCAGAAGATTCGGTAACTGGTATCCGCTGAACCCGGTGTACCCCGGATTCATATTTCAAGCGGGAGTATGCACCTCTTCCCTTTACTAAAAAGATGATTTCTTTCAAACCACCAATACCGGTGTCATTGGAAGAAAGAATCTCCACTTCCCAACCATGTTTCTCAGCATAGTAGTTATACATCCTGAACAGGTCAGCGGCAAACAGCGCAGCTTCATCACCACCCGTTCCGGCTCTGATTTCCATAATGACATTCCGCTCATCGCGTTTGTCTTTCGGCACCAGTAAGGCTTTTAACTCCTTCTCTAACTGCTCAATCCGTTCTTGCCCTTCTAGCAATTCCAAATTTGCCAGTTGACGGAGTTCTTCATCATCACTGTCCAACAGCAATTTTGCCTCTTCCAGCCGAGATATTAAATCGCGATATTCTTTCCCTTTTCCAACAACTTCTTCCAATTCTGAGCGCTCTTTTGCCAATTCAGCAGCACGCTGATAATCATCACCCACATTTTCCAACAGGTGATTGATTTCTTCATAATGATCCAGAATACCTTCAACTTTTTCCAACATACCAAAAACAATCCTTTTTCAGTATCGACAATTTCACAGTGCGATTATACCAGTGCCAAGCCTGCTTTGAACACCCTCAGTAATTCTCAATAATGAATTGACAACATCTATCCGTTTAAGCACACAGTTTTTTTCTGGAAATTGTTCGTCCGCTGTGACAAAATCATCAAGTATTGCATATTTCAGCATCAATTCGGAATAACTTTATCTAATCCCCCCTTAATCGGTTGGTTGTTGGAAAAATAGACAGCAAAACCGCACCATTTCTACAACAACTGTTCCACATTGGGGAGAGTAATCGGGAAAAAAATCCTAAACCCAAATTCATGTTTCCAAGCCGGACTTTTGCCAATATTTATCAGATTGAGAACAGCCGAATAACAAAGATAATTCCTATCTTTTTTGGCTAACATGATATAATGCTATAAACTACCCTGCCAAGGTTTTTATCACCTTTTTTTCACCCAGGGAATCAGTGAAATTATCACTAACAGAAGAAACAAAGAATTGAAATCTTCATTGTCAAGCGTTTTTTGAGGAGTAGTGTTTATGAATCCAATCGCACTTTCACGTATGCAATTCGGTATTACCACTGTATACCACTTTTTCTTTGTTCCACTCACTCTGGGACTGTCTGTTTTCGTCGCTATCATGGAAACAATGTACATACGAAGCGGAAAAGACGTCTACAAACGGATGGCAAAATTCTGGGGAAAATTATTTGTCATCAATTTTGCGATGGGCGTGGTAACAGGCATCGTCCAGGAATTTCAATTTGGTATGAACTGGTCTGAATATTCGCGCTTCGTGGGTGATATTTTTGGCGCACCGCTGGCAATAGAGGCTCTTTTGGCATTTTTCCTGGAATCCACCTTCCTGGGGGTGTGGATTTTTGGCTGGGACCGCCTGCCCAAAAAACTACACGCTGCTACCATCTGGCTCGTCGCCATTGGCTCCAACCTGTCAGCGTTATGGATCCTCGTCGCCAATTCAT
>CAYRRA010000257.1:0-4086 GCA_964426355.1 uncultured Anaerolineaceae bacterium | reverse complement strand
TGGGCGGGCGCATCAACACCATTATGCAGACCTGTTTCTTTGCCATCAGCGGCGTCCTGCCACGCGACGAAGCCATTGAACAGATCAAGAAAAGTATCAAAAAGACCTACGGCAAACGCGGCGAAGCTGTTGTGCAAGCCAACTATGCTGCCGTCGACACCTCACTTGCACATCTCGAAGAAGTAACTGTACCAGCAGCGACTACCAGCGCGGTTCACCGTAGCAGCCCTGTACCTGAACATGCGCCCAAATTCGTGCGCGATGTCCTGGGGAAAATCATCACCTATGATGGCGATACCCTGCCCGTCAGCGCCATGCCAATTGATGGCACTTACCCCACCGGCACCACGCAGTGGGAAAAACGCAATATCACATTACACATCCCGGTTTGGGATCCCGACCTTTGTATCCAGTGCGGTAAATGCTCTTTTGTCTGCCCTCATGCAGCCATTCGTACCAAAGTCTATGATGGCGCATACCTGGACAACGCCCCGGCGACCTTCAAATCTACCGATGCGAAGTTCAAAGAGTTCCCAGGCGCAAAATTCACCGTACAGATTGCCCCTGAAGACTGCACCGGCTGCGGGCAGTGTATCTCTGCCTGCCCGGCAAAAGACAAAACCGAAGCTGGTCGCAAAGCCATTAACCTGGCTCCACAGCCGCCATTGCGCGACAGTGAACGCGAAAACTTTAACTACTTCCTCAGCATCCCCGACCCCGACCGCACACAATTTGCGCCCAACTCGGTGAAAAATTCGCAATTGCTGCGCCCCCTCTTTGAGTTCTCAGGTGCCTGCGGCGGCTGCGGTGAAACCCCTTACGTCAAGCTGCTCTCTCAACTCTTCGGCGACCGCTCCGTGATTGCCAATGCAACCGGCTGTTCATCCATTTACGGCGCTAACCTGCCTACAACCCCGTGGGCCTTCAACCAGGATGGTCGTGGACCGGCATGGTCAAACTCGCTCTTCGAAGACAACGCTGAATTTGGGCTCGGCATGCGGCTGACCGTGGACAAACAAAACCAGTTCGCACGCGAACTCCTGGCGGCACTTGCCCCACAGGTCGGTGATCTCGCTCCGCAAATCCTCAATGCCGCACAGGACGACGAAACTGGTATCAATGAACAGCGCAAACGTGTTGCCGCATTGAAAGAAATTTTGAAAGGCATCAAAGACAACAAAGCCAAACATCTGCTCAGCCTGGCGGATGCACTGGTTCGCAAGAGCGTATGGGTCATTGGTGGCGATGGTTGGGCTTACGATATTGGTTACGGCGGTCTGGATCACGTACTTGCCTCGGGCAGGAACATCAACATCCTCGTCCTGGACACCGAAGTCTATTCCAACACAGGTGGTCAATCATCCAAATCGACCCCGCGCGCAGCAGTAGCAAAATTTGCTGCCAACGGTAAAGGTCTTCCCAAAAAAGATCTCGGAAAAATTGCCATGAGCTATGGCTATATCTACGTGGCTCGCGTGGCTATGGGCTACAATGACACCCAGACCTTGCGTGCGTTTGTTGAAGCCGACGCTTACGACGGTCCATCACTCATCATTGCCTATACTCACTGCATCAATCACGGTATTGATATGAGCAAAGGTCTGATCCAACAAAAAATGGCTGTCGACTCCGGCGCATGGACGCTATATCGCTACAACCCGACACTGGCTGCTGAAGGAAAGAATCCATTCACCCTCGACAGCAAAGAGCCTTCTATCCCGGTGAAAGAATACGCCTACAACGAGACCCGTTATCGCATGTTAGCTCAAAGCGACGAAGCCCGCGCAGAAATGCTGATGAAAGAAGCGGAAGAAGACGCAAAACGCCAGTGGGAGTTCTACAAAGGTTTGACCGAGTAACCCCTCCGGCAGAAGATTAATTTTTGATGTGAAAAGGCAGGCGGTGCGCCAGAAAACTGGACACCAGCCTGCCTTTCGTATATAGTTATAAACACGGTGTTTTCCAAAGGATGCAGAATCCAGGTTTTTCGTACAAAATTGGGAAACAATATTTACCAATACAGCTCATCGTATTTATGTAATCGACTGAAAGCCTTTATACATGGAGTGTGTAAAAACAGCCGATTACTCTAATAATGACCGAAGGGATTTAACAAGAAATAATTCCCCCTGAAATAAATGAACCAAAAAGATTAAAGGAATAGACAATGACAGATCTAAAAACAACCTATCTCGGCATCCCATTAAAAAACCCGCTCCTGGCAGCATCTTCTCCGCTTTCAAAAAAATTGGGAGATATTCGGCGGCTAGAAGATGCAGGGTTAGCGGGTATCGTCATATATTCACTCTTCGAAGAACAGATTGAACACGAAAGCCTTGCATTGAATTATTACCTTGAACGCGGCACAGAATCATTCGCCGAAGCACTGACCTATTTTCCTGAAATGGAGAGTTACAACATTGGTCCGGATTCCTATGTCGAATTGATCAGAAAAGCAAAAGAAAGCACAGGTATCCCGATCATCGGCAGCCTTAATGGGTACACCCCGGGTGGATGGATAAAATACGCAAAAATGATAGAACAGGCAGGCGCAGATGCGCTTGAACTGAATATCTATTTCATTCCATCCAGCCTGGAACAGACTTCCACAGAGTTGGAAAAAGCCTTCATAGACCTGGTATATGATGTCGGCAATTCCATTCACATCCCACTGGCGGTCAAGATGGGACCATACTTCACCGCGTTACCCAACCTGTGCAGACAACTGACCGCTGCCGGTTCAAAAGGGCTGGTCTTCTTCAACCGTTTTTACCAACCTGACCTGGACATGGATAAGATGGAAGTTGTGCCAAACCTGGAATGGAGCACCTCTTCCGACCTGCGTCTACCGTTACGATGGATTGCACTGCTATATGGGCGAATCAAAGCCGATTTCGCCCTTTCCAGCGGTATTCACACCGGGACGGATATCGTCAAAGCGCTCATGGCTGGCGCTCAGGCAGCCATGACTGCATCGGAACTCCTTGAATCCGGTATCTCCCGCGCATCACAAATGCTGGTTGACCTGGAAAACTGGATGAGCCGTCACCAGTATGAATCGGTGCGCCAGATGATTGGCAGCATGAGCCAGCGGTCTGTGGCGGAGCCAGCTGCGTTTGAGCGCGCAAATTATATGAAGGTACTAACCAGCATCGACAGCGAGTATTTCAAGTAAACTGTTAACCCTCAATTTGTTTTGGCGATTATCACAACAAAAAAGCGCTTCCTGTAACAGAAGCGCTATTTTTATAATTCTCAAGGAAGTGAGGAGATGCCGGAGTTATTCGGGCTCGTTGCCATGTCGTCTCTGGCGATAAACAATCCTGCCGCGAGTCAGGTCATAGGGAGACATTTCCACTCTCACCCGGTCTCCAAGTAAAATGCGAATGTAGTATTTACGCATCTTGCCGGAAAGATAAGCCAACACATCATGCCCATTATCCAGGCGAACTCGGAACTGTGTGCCGGGTAATGCCTCGGTGATTGTTCCCTCAACTTGTATTTTTCCTTCTTCTTTTGCCATACTCTCCTCATGATCCGGTCTGTACGAACCGGAAGGTTACTCTGTCCGTCCGGGGTACTGACGGCGTCGCAAGCGGCGTATGGCTTTTTTCTTCTCCACACGTCGCAGCTCGCTTTTTGAAACGAACCAGCGTTTGCGGCGAACGGTGCTCAACACGCCACTTTTTACAACTTTCTTACGAAAGCGTTTGAGCAGTTGGTCTTGCGACTCATTTGAGCGCAGAACGACTGTTGCCACGAAGCTCTCACCTCCTTTTGCCTGAAAGCATGCCATTCGGGCGGCACATACCGTTTTGATAAAAAAAACCGGCTACCACGAATGCAGCCGAGTCCAGAATTGAATAAGAGATTCTCACTGCCCGGTTACATTCAGACGCGTGCCTCCCGATGAAGCCAAAATATAAGAACAATAAATGAACGATACGCTTAAAATCCGTGAAACCCGTTCTCCTGTATTATACTCGCTCACCTGCCGATTGTCAAACACACCCGTCATCATTTTTTTAAGAAACTTTAGTTTCGCCAAAGAAGGCGATAGCACCTTAAAAAAAACATAAAATACGG
>CAYRRA010000256.1:0-4136 GCA_964426355.1 uncultured Anaerolineaceae bacterium | reverse complement strand
CAGCGCAAGCGGATAACCGGGAGGAAAATCCGCCAGTAGCTTGATAGTACCGTCGGGTTCGATCCAACTCAAGCCATCGCCGGCGAGGAAATTCCTCGCTGCAGCGATGTAGATAGTGGCATCACCACCCACACCTGGACCGATGCGGGTGCTGATGAACAGCAGTACGGCTCCGACAATTGCGGTCAGCACAAGAGTGAGATGGAATATAACCTGGCGTTTCATACCTTCACCAATTCATGATCCTTTGCACTTTGCAGGATAGCCTGCGCAAGAATAAGCGCAGCTTTACCATCTGATAAAGAACACAGCGATTCACTTTTTCCCGCTGCAAGATCAAGAAAATGGCGCAATTCATCTATGAAGAGCTGGTTGCGTTCAAAACCCTGTGGGGCAGGGACCATTTGCCATTTTTCCTCCCCGGCGGAAAAATAACGTGCGCTGCCATCCGAATTATCCCATACAAGCGTGCCGTTGGTGCAAATCACCTCAAACCGGTGTACCGCCGGACGTTGAAAGTAATTAACTTGCAGACTGGCATGCACCCCATTCTTAAACCGCATCCCGATTTCAGCGAAATCCTCCACATTCAATTCCAGGTCACTCACATGGTCGGAAAATGCCCAGAGCGCATCGACATCGCCAAAAAACCAGCGCAGATAATCGAGCGGGTGTGAAAGCGTAACTACCACACCGCCACCCAAATCGTCGCGAGCGCTGTAGCTGGTGCGGTAATCCTCCCAGGGGTGCCAGCCAGGCAAGTATTCGCCCCAATGAGCACGCACCAAAAGCGGTCTGCCCAAGACATCTTCCTCCAGCAAAGCCTTCACCTGGCGCAACACCGGATGGAAGCGAAACTGATAACCCACCAGTACCTGCACATGGTTTTGCAAAACCGCATCCTCAAACTCCTGGAAACGCTCCAGGTTGTGCGAGACCGGTTTTTCCATCAAGATATGACAGCCCGCGCGCGCAGCCGGGATGGCAACATCCAGGTGGGCTGCCGTGGGGTTGGCAATAATCACCGCATCCGGCTTATGCGCCAGCGCTTTTTCCAGATCCGTTTCAACTACATAATCGCGTAGTTCATCCTCCGGCAGCGTGCTGCGCCGGGTGCGATAAAAAAGAATATCGCTTTCACCCAACGCCAACAGGTTACGAAAATGACGGCGCCCGATAGAACCGAAACCGGCGATTAATGTTCTCATGCTTATTTTGCCTCCCGGTCATAATACCAGCGAAAGAGAGCGTCATACGTGCGCAGCAGTACAAAACGCACAGGTTTGAAATCCAGCAGCCAATGTTTTTTTGAGACGCGCTTCACCTGTTCCGTTTTGGAGACTGCACCGGGGATATTTCTCAGTGTGTTGCTGATATTCTCCACCAGCGATTCGGTCGGCATCAAGCGCAGATAACCCGCTGCATTGATGAGTTCATCCAGGCGCATCACCTGCCCCATTGGGCGGTCCATCTCAAATGGCAAGAATTGCTGTAAAACGCGCTTGTAAGCTGTAAACTGCCAGTGCGATGCGCCTGCCAATGCCTGTACGCCCTTGTAGGTGATGCGCACATCCTCTTCCGATTCAAACCGTTCGCGCGCACCCTCTTCTTTTCCCAGGCTGCTTTCAAACTCCAGGTAGACTTGCCAGGGCATAAAAGGACCACGTTCAATCGCTGCATCCGGATCGGATTCCGCCCAGGAAACCGTATTGGAATACAGTTCTTGTATCGTGCGGATCGGGCGCGCAGTCACCATGCCCACGTTGGGGAAGGTTTCCAGGATTTCAACTGAACGCGACAACCAGCCCGGCTTGAAGTAGATATCATTATCCGCATACGTGATAATTTCTCCAGGCGCACCGCTGAGAATGATGTTCCAGGCTCCGCCCTTGCCCAGGTTTTTTTCCGACAGAAAGAGGTATTGGATCCTTCCCTGTTCGTATTCTTCCAACAGGTATTGGCGGGCTTCCTGGCAGCTTCCGTTGTCAAAGACCAGCAAATCATACGGTAGGTCAGCCGTCTTGCGAATACCATCCAATGTCGTTTTTAAAACATCCAGCATTTCAGCATAGAAACCACTGAGAAAGGGGATGTAATTTAACACCGCTACGGTAATGGTCGCCGGTTGTGCCACGCCTTTGATTGCTTTTGCAGGATTGTAACCTATACGCATTTTTGTACGACCTCTCAGGATTTTGCCTGGCGCTGCTTCAGCCAGGCGCGAAATTCACCGTACGCTTTGCGCGGGTGAAAAATGGCAAAAAACAACTGTCCCAGAAGACTGAAGTGCAGCGTCACCATCGGGAAAATCTCAATCTCACGCAAAAGCCGGGGCAAGCTCAACTTCTGTCGCCTGATCCGCCCCCTTTCGATACAATAGTTGGTATCCGCCAGCGAAAATATCGCCCGCCGACCGCCGGCAATACGGATATTCTCATCGCTCTCCGGGTGGCGGTAATGCGGCTGGGAGCCGGGTAAATGGCTGTAATCATGGCGCTGATGGACAATCTCAATTGTGCCAGTGGCATTGATTAATTGCCATCCTTTGTAGCGTGCGTGATATAGCATCCAGTTGTCCCATCCAGCGCGACCAACAGCAAAATCGGGTATGGATTTATAACACTCTTGTGGAAAGATAAAATAATCACTGCCGTAAGGCACGTGCAGATGTCCTTCGCGGCGTATCCAATCGCGCAGCTGTTCATCCCAACCCGGCGAAAAATCGATTTCCTCAACAATCGGCAGGTCCCAACGCTGCCCCACAACGAGGAATTTCCTTGCCTGGCTTGCAATCCGGCGCGCATGTTCTACAAAATCGGGTAGTAGTATCACATCCGCATTGACGTAAACCAGTAATGGGCTGCTGCTGCGCTTCCTGACCTCTTCGAAGATGGAGCGAATCAACGGCGTGCCAGAGGCGTTCCGTTCAACTACAGGAACATGCTCCACGCCCAATTCCTGCGCGGTTGCGCCAATCCCTTCTTCATCTCCCACCAGGAAAATCTCGACCCCTTCGCCAAGCTGCTGCCAGGATTTAACGGCATTTCGTTGAATCACAACAACATGCGGATTAACAAATGGTTTTGGTGCAGTGAATATGGTCAGTTCAGTCATTTGTTTTTCTCGTCCACATCCTGGGTGAATTTAGCTTTTACCGCGGCATTAATCTGAGCCAGTTCGGGGTGCTGCTGATACAACTCTAAAATCTCCAGCCAGGTGAAGTCTGACCTGCCCTGGAAATGGTCAAAAATGATCTGCACCGCCCGTAAATCTTCAGGGGTATCCACCGTCCAGCGTAATTCGCCATAATCGGGGTCATGGTTGACCAGTAAGATGCGAAAACGCCCCTCTTGATCGTAGAAATAGGGCATCACGTGCTCGCGCTCAAACGCGGCTTCAGCTTCCTTCCAGGCGCGTTCCAGACCCGAAAAAGTGCACACCTCTGTATCCAACCCGATGGGGTAAGTTCGCTTCCAGGGAGGCGGCAAGCGGTTCGCTGCAAAATCGACCTTCTCGGTAAAAAATTGTTCAATCGTATGATCGATCACACCCGGGTCAATCACCGGGCAATCCGCCGTGATGCGCACAATCACATCAGCCTCAAACTGCCTGGCTGCCTGGTAATAACGGTCCAGAACGTCATAATGGCTCCCGCGAGAAACGGGAATACCGGCACGCTCACAGTAATCAACAATCGGGTCATCGATCGTTTCGGTGGTCGTCGCAATAACCGCTTCATCGACGTACCTGGACAACCGGGTACGTTCAACCACCCATGTCAGCATCGGTTTGCCTGCAATTTCCTTTAACACCTTGCCCGGCAGCCGGCTTGAACTCATGCGCGCCTGGATAATGGCAACGATGCGTTTCTTTGTGTTATCCATGTTCACCTCGCCCTTGCATCGCCATGTGATAGGCTTCCAAGAGACGTTGAGAATTTTTCGACCAGTCGGCTCGTTTTTCTGCGAGCACGCGATTGGCTTTGCCCATTTCCTTAAGACGTGACCGCTGCTGATGGGCGCGCAAAATGCCGTTGCTCAAAGCTTCTTCATCCCCATCCGGTAAAAGCCATCCCTGCGCACCATGATCGAACCATTCATGATTACCGGGGATGTCAGAAACCAGTACCGGCAGCC
>CAYRRA010000255.1:0-4329 GCA_964426355.1 uncultured Anaerolineaceae bacterium | reverse complement strand
ACAACAATGGCTAATTCCCTTGGCACAGGGAAAAGAAATTGGGGCCTTTGGTTTAACGGAACCGAACTCGGGCTCCGATGCCGGGGCACTTCAAGCCACCGCCGAATTAAAAAATGGTGAATGGGTGCTCAATGGCACAAAACAGTTTATAACCAATATCGGTCTTGAGAATGCTTCCATGATTATCGTGGCGGCCAGGGTCAAAGAAGGAGAAAGAGCGGATACCATTTCGACTTTCATTGTTCCCAAAAACTCACCAGGTTTTACCTTGGGGGAACGTTATAGAAAAATGGCCTGGAACAGTTCCGCTACTCATGAAGTCATTTTGTCCGATTGCCGCGTGCCAAAAGAAAATTTGCTTGGGGATCCCAAACGGGGGTTTGCACAGCATTTAGCTGTGCTGGAGACTGGACGCATCAGCATTGCCGCCATTGCCGTGGGTGTGGCACAAGCCTGCCTGAATGAAGCCCTAAAATACGCTCAAGAGAGGAAGCAGTTCGGGCGCCCAATTTTCGATTTTCAGGCGATCCAGTTCAAGCTGGCCGACATGGCTGTGTCGATCGAACTGGCCAGAAACCAATACCTTAAAGCCGCATGGCTCAAGGACCAGGGCAGACCATATGACTTTGAGGCCTCCGCAGCAAAACTTTTCGCATCGGAAATTGCAGAAAAAGTGGCCAGCGATGCACTTGAGATTCACGGCGGAAACGGCCTGATGGAAGAATATCCGATTTCGCGCTACTACAAAGGAGTTAAAATCCTTCAGATCGTCGAAGGCACCTCTGAGATCCAGCGCCTGATCATCGGAAGGATTCTATCCGGAAAACACAACAAATAAGGAGGAAATTGCAAATGATTCTCGCAAATAAAGTGGTCGTCGTCACGGGAGGCGCATCCGGACTCGGTGAGGCTTGCGCACGGATGTTTGTGGAAAACGGTTCTAAGGCGGCGCTCCTGGATCTTTCCGAGGACAACGGGAACAGGCTGGCAAATGAACTCGGCAAAGATGCCCTCTTCTGCAAAACCGATGTTACGGACGAAAATGAGGTTGAAAACGCCCTGAATCTCACAATGGAAAAATTTGGTGCGATTCACATCGCCATCAATTGTGCCGGCACCGGAACACCGGCCAAAGTGATCGGCAAAAACGGTCCGCTCTCGATCGCCAGTTTCAGAAAAGTGATCGATATCAACCTCGTGGGGACAATGATCGTGGTCGCCCGGGCGGCGGCCAAAATGCTAATGAACAAACCCCAAGAGGATGGCGAAAGAGGCGTTGTCATCAATACCGCTTCGGCAGCGGCATTTGATGGGCAGATCGGTCAGGCCGCCTACAGCGCTTCAAAGGCCGCCGTAGTCGGGATGACCCTGCCGATCGCACGCGAATTCGCCGAATATGGAATTCGGATCAATACCATTGCCCCCGGCCTTTTCGACACCCCCATGCTGGCAGGCTTGAAGCAGGAAGTCAGAAACGCCTTGGGGAGAATGGTACCCTTTCCGAAACGGTTGGGCCTACCAAGAGAATATGCCTTGTTAGCTAAGCACATCGTCGACAACCCAATGTTGAATGGAGAAACGATCCGCTTGGATGGTTCATTGCGAATGGCAGCCAAGTAAACTCCCATTCATATCGGTTCTACAGAGAGGTGTTCAGAATGAATTTTGAAACCATTGTGTTTGAAAAGGGCAACAATATTGCCTTTATAAGACTTAACCGGCCGGACAGGTTGAATGCTCTTAATCAAAAAATGATCAATGAAATGGGTCAGGTCATGGACGTGATTGCCGCGGATGAAAGCATTGGCGCGGTTATCATCACCGGCAATGAAAAACTATTTGGCGCCGGTGCCGACATTAAAGAGATCAAAGGCTTGAATTCACCAGTGGCCGTTCATGCGTTTTTTTGTACCAGCGAAGGAATGTTCAGCAAAATAGAAAATTTAAATAAGCCGACCATTGCTGCCGTCTGTGGACCGGCTTTGGGCGGCGGGTGCGAGCTTGCATTAGCGTGCGATATCAGAATTGCCGCCGAAAACGCCCTCTTCGGCCAGCCGGAAATTAAAATTGGGGTGATCCCCGCAGGAGGTGGGACACAACGCTTACCTCGTCTTGTGGGAATCGGCCGGGCAAAGGAACTGCTATATTCCGGCGATCCGATAGATGCTGTTGAGGCCTTTCGAATAGGATTGGTGAATAAGGTCACCTCCGTTGAGCAACTGCTTCCGGAAGCAAAAAAAATGGCCCAGAAATTCGTTGAGCGTCCTGCTTTTGCCCTAAAAATGCTCAAATCAGCAATTAATCAGGGCATAAATATGGACCTTAGAAGCGCTCTTTCATATGAGATGCGTTGCTTTGAAATTCTTTTTTCCACCGAAGATCAAAAAGAAGGTATGAGCGCCTTTGTGGAAAAAAGGCAAGCCGCATTTAAAGGAAAATGATGAAATGTGGAGGTGAATCAAATGACCATTATATTTCACCCTGGCGTGATGGAAGAAAGAAACGGTCGTTGGGTCCAGATCGGCCGAAAGTGCAGGTCCTGCGGAAAAACTTCCTTTCCCGTGACCGAGCTTTGCCCGTTTTGTTCATCCGAAAACGGCGAAATGGTGTCTCTCAGCCCAACGGGTACGTTGTTTTCTTTTTCAATTACCAGGGTTCCAGTAGGACCCTATAAACCACCGATTGTCGCAGGTTTCATAGACCTACCCGAAGGTACCCGTATATTTGGTCAGATTCATGCCGCCCCCGATGAGATCAAAACCGGCATTCTGATGACCATGAAAACAGGCGTCCTTTGGACCGAAAAAGATGGAACAGAGGTCATGGGCTATTACTATGTGCCTATTAGGACAGATGTCGGAGGTGCGGAATGATGCGAAGCGTATATGTTCTTGGAATCGGACAAACTGTTTTCGGCCGGCACGCAGACATGACAGTTAATGATTTAGCGGCTACCGCGACCCTGGCCTCCGTCAGAGATGCCGGCATCTCTCCAAAAGAATTTCAAACAGCTTTTTGCGGATGCATATACAGTCCGCCAACGGTTGTCGAATCAGCCCTGATTCGCCTGGGCATCGGGCGGATCCCCATGTATACTGTTGAAAATGCCTGTGCCAGCGGCTCCAGTGCGGTACATCTGCTGTACCGCGAAATCGCCTTGGGTGGCTGCGATGTGGGTCTCGCCTTGGGTGTCGAGTCCCTATCCGCTTATAACAAAAAATTCGGCAAAGGATTGATCGGCATCGAAGGCGACTTGGACGCAAAATCAGGGCTGACCATGCCCTCATTTTTTTCTATGTTATGCAATCGCTTGATCCAGGAACGCGGTGCGACACTCGAAGATATTTGCTATCCCTCCATCAAAAATCACAAAAACGGTATGACCAATCCGTATTCGCAGTATAAAAAAGAAGTTTCCTTTCAAGAAATCATGAAATCCCCCATGATTGCCGATCCGATTACGGTGTTGCAGTGTTGCCCGCAAAGCGATGGCGCCGCTGCTGTTATCCTTTGCTCAGAGGAATATTTTAAAAAGAATAACAAGAAAGCACATCGTGCGCCGGTCAAAATCGGAGGGTCGGTCATTTCCGTCAGCGGCGCGCATGACTCCTCTTTCGACCCTCTGTCTTTAGAGGCCAATATCATGGGCGTGAAAGATGCATGTGAAATGGCCGGTGTAAACCCACAAAAGGATATCAATGTGGTCGAAATGCACGATGCCTTCTCAGGGGAGGAGCTGTCGGCCTACGAGATGCTTGGTCTCTGTGACGCTGGGGAAGGTGTTTCACTGGCGCGTTCCGGCGCTGTAGAGATGGGTGGGCGGTGCCCTGTAAACCCTAGCGGCGGATTGCTATCCATGGGTCACCCTTTGGGGGCATCAGGAGTCCGTGTTGTGATTGACATTGCGCGCCAGCTTTGGGGAGAAGCTCCTAATCAGGTGGAAGGAGCGAAAGTCGGGATGGCACAAATGCTTGGCGGTGTTCTTTCCGGAATCGCATCCCCTGTGGTTGCAGGGGTTCACATACTGGTCAAGTAATTAAAATAGAACCAAGAAGAAAGTGGAGAGTTGACGTCACAAAATGATGCTTTTCCGCTCTTTGGTTTGCTTAACAGCGGGAAAAAGAGCATTGCCCTGAACCTGAAAGATGCGGGTGGCAAAGAAATCTTCAACCTGTCAGACATCTACTGCCATTCACAGGTCTTGGATAGCAGCGGTACGATATGATATTTGAAAATTAAGATCCCACTTTAAGATTAAAGAAAAATCCAATGAATCGATATGACAGAGAGGCCAATCTCGGTTGAACGACTTCTAATTTTCACAAAAGG
>CAYRRA010000254.1:0-4400 GCA_964426355.1 uncultured Anaerolineaceae bacterium | reverse complement strand
AGCTGTTGCATGAATATGCGAGCAGATACCGCAAACCCGTTCGAGATTGTAGGAGCATTGCTGCCATGACCGGCTTTCGGTGGCTTTTTCAATCCCACGGTGAGCGTATCCCAAGCGCATACTGCCGCCAGTGACGATTTCGCCATCCACGGTGAACTGAAAGTGCCCCGGTTCTTTTAATGCCGGGTGTTGAGGACCAATCGGGACGATAAAACGTTCTTTTTTCTCTTCAATTGTCATGTTCTTCAACCTCCTAAATCTTGCCAGTATCTTCTAAACCAGTAAATGATTTACGCAATGGGTAAACATTCTCGGGCCAGTCTTCTGGCAGAAGCAGATGTTCATTGGCGTATGGGTTATCGAGAATCTGTACGCCGAACATCTCAGCCAGTTCGCGCTCATATAGCATTGCAGAAGGCATCAGGTTGAATACGCTTGGGACGACCGGATTGCTGTAAGAAACCCATACATGCAGGGTGAGCACTGCTGCACCGTTGCAAAAGTGATAAAGCACTTCAATGGAGCCTTCGTGTTCATCGCCGCTATGAATATCCCCTTCCTGCTGTTTCCACTGGCGGTCAAATGCTTCTTGTTTTTCTTCAGCAGGATGATCCAGACCGGTGATGGTGGAAAGATAACCCCATTGTTTTTCGATGATGACCGCTACCAGGTCTAGCAGCAGTGAACCAGGTACCAATACGTCCAGGCGAAATTCTTCCGGGCGCTGCATTTGCAAGTTATAAGGGGAAAGCATCTCCTCGGCTGCTTGCAAGGCATTGATTGTTTTTTCGTTTACCATATCATCCTGCTTTCTGTTGGTCGTCGTCGACAAACTCAACGGTTTCTTTTTGCGGGGGTGCTGCCGGTTTGGCGTCATCCAGGCTTGAAAGCAGCGCAACGATACCGTTAATGATGGCTTCTGGTCTTGGTGGGCAGCCAGGAATATAGGCATCGACCGGGATGACCTTGTCGATACCGCCACAAATATTATAACAGCCCTGGAAAACGCCACCTTCCAAAGAACAAGACCCTACCGCAACAACAAATTTGGGCTCTGGCATTTGTTCATAAATTCTCTTCAACCGGTCACGAGATTGCAGCGTGACCGGACCCGTGCAGACCAACACATCTGCATGGCGCGGGCTGCCTTGAAGTTTGATGCCAAAACGCTCCACATCAAAACGTGGGGTCAGGGTATCCAAAATCTCAATGTCACAGCCGTTGCATGATCCACTGTTATAGTGAATTGCCCACGGTGAATTGATGCGTCCCCATTTTTTTACTTTATTTAAGACTTGATCGAAAATTGATTCACTCATTCAGTACTCCGTTTCAACCCAATATCAGGGCGATCAATCCAATGATTAAACCGACCAGATAAATCGCAGAAGTTGCGTTATACTGGCTGCTTCCCAAAACGAGCATCCCCAGGTGGAGAATGGCAAAGAAGAAAGCAATCAGGAAGAAGGGTTTATATCCAGGTGCAGCAGCAGTGACCGGAGCTTCCTCGCCGCTGCCATAAATGCTGGATTTCAGCTCGGATGGTTTTTCTGGACCCGCCATTCGCTTGCCTACCCATACAATGAGTACAACCAACGGGATGTAGATGAGTATGGCAATGGGTGGTGAAAATAAAATCTCCATTCAGTTTCTCCTTCCTGCTAAATACCAAATATTGAGAACAGACTGGCTGCGGCTGGCTTAAACAGACTATTCAATAGCGATGGGTAAAAACCCAGAATGACAATGCCCAATGCCAGGCAGACCAGGGGGGCAACCAACCAGAAATCGAGTTTCTTCCCTTCCTGCACAACTGCTGATGTCTCTTTGCGATACATCCGGTTGACCAACGGCGCATAATAGCCCAACGATAAGACGCTGTTCAATGCCATGAAGATCATCAAGTACATGGCAATGTTATTTTCAGCTTTGAAGCCTGCAACAATGATTTGCCACTTGGACATGAAACCCGCCAACGGTGGCAAACCGCCCAGGCTGAAAACCGCTAATGAAAAGACAAATGCGACCAGGGGATATTTATGCGCTACACCGGAAAGGTCTTCTTTGTTCAAAGCGGCGTGGCTGCCATTTGCAAGGAACAAGCCGTACATCAATGCGCCCACAGAGAGGAAGGCGAGACCCTTCATCATGGCGTGCGTGGTCAGGTGGAAGAAGGCACCCGTAGCGCCGTCGGCTTGCTGGAAGCTGAGTGCCAATCCCAAACCAGCCAGCATGTAGCCCATGTGGCTGATACTGGAATAAGCGAGTATGCGTTTCACCTGCTGCTGCCGGAGAGCCATCATGTTTCCGAGCAGCATATTAATCGCGCCGAAAGCCATGAAAAGATTGCCCCAGGTAAGAGCCGTGGGGTAAAGCGGCGCAAGCGAACGGAGCATGGCGATTAAACCGGCTTCGATGACGATGCCCGAAAGCATGGCGCTGATTCCACTGGGTGCTTGCGAGTGGGCGTCGGGAAGCCAGGTATGCAGTGGTACCAGCGCACTTTTGACGCCAAAACCGATGACAAAGAGCGCACCGGCGATGATGAACAGGGGAGTTACGGCAGCCTGGGATTTAATCTCAACCAGGTCCAACGTACCGGTTTGGGCAAATACAAGGGCGATTGCCAGGATCACCAGCGCCGAGCCAACTGCGCTTTGAACCAGGTATTTCACACCCGCTTCAAGCGAGGCGGATTGGCTGCGATAAAAAGCAACCAGCATGTAGGAACATATCGCCATGCCTTCAAACCAGACCCATAAATTGAACAAGTCGGCTGCACAGCTCAAGCCGATAATCATTCCAATCATCGCGGTGAGCAGGGCATAGAACTTTTCCTCGCCGTCTTCTTTCTTGATGTAAGTGAATGAAAAAACAGTCACCATGATGCCCAGGCAGAGAACAACAGCGGTTATGAGCAGGCTGATGCCATCCATACGGAATGGGACTTTGTAGGCAAGCAGTTCGATGGCTTCGGTGTTTTGCAGCGCCTGGATGCAGATATAGAGGGGATAGCAGGTCGCCAGCAAGACAATCAGCGCGACCGCTCCGGCAAGGTTATGCTTTGCATTAACCTTCAAGCTGATGCGACCAATGAGGTAGATGAATGGCGCTGCAGCCGCAGGCAGGATGAGGAGGAGGCTTAAAGCAGTAATCGCATTCATGTTACGCTCCTGTCGATAAGATAGCCAGGACAACCACCAGACCGATGAGGATGCCAACGACGTTCCATCCTAACTGACCGGTCTGCGAGAAGCGCAATGCTTCGGCTGTTCCCTGGGTGATCCCAACAATGACCTGGTTGAGACCTTCAAAAGCAAAACTTTTACGTGCAGCGTAAGCCAGCCAGCGCAAAACTTTGGTAACAGCTTGAAGCTTGCTGCGCCACCACCAGGCGGCTAACCCAAGGACAATGACGCCCATCGCCAGAAGGGTTGCTGGAGCTGTGATGACTTCCAGAACCAGCTCAGGTGTCGTCCATTCGTGGAAATGGTGTAATGGCATGGTGCTGCTGAAAAGTTGATTGAGCGGTCCCACCAACAGCCAGCTCACCAGTGCTCCGCCTGCAAGTGTAAAGAGCGATACGCGCATTGCGGTACCGGCATCGTGGCTGTGCAGGTGAGAGCGTGGCTCGCCGTAGAAAACCAGCCAGACGCATCGGAAAGTGTAGAGTGCTGTTAAACCGGCTGTAAAGACCATGATGATGTATGCCCAGATGGGTCCGTGCAAACCTTCTTCCAGGATTAATTCTTTACTCCAGAAACCGTTGAGGATCGGTATGCCAGCCAGTGCGAGGGAACCGATGACAAAGACAGCGCGGATGATAGGCATTTTCTTACCCAACCCGCCCATTTTGGTGATGTCACGCGTCCCCACTGCATGGATCAAAGCACCTGCGCCCAAGAACAAGAGGGCTTTGAAGATTGCATGGCTGAAGAGATGGAATTTACTGGCAAACACGCCGCCAACACCCACAGCATAGAACATATACCCCAGTTGGCTGACGGTTGAATAAGCCAGCACGCGTTTCAAGTCGGTGGAGACCAGCGCCATAATACCGGAAAGAAGCGCAGAAACCACACCGACAATGACCACAGCGGTTTTCCAGCCGGGTACACCTTCAAAAGCGGGATAAAACCGCCCTACCAGGTATACACCAGCGTTGACCATGGTTGCAGCATGGATCAAAGCGCTGATGGGGGAGGGAGCTTCCATTGCGTCCGGCAACCAGGTTTGGAAGGGGAATTGCGAGGATTTGGCTGCGGCTGCGATCAGGCTACCAAATGCTGCCAGTGCAAGGATGTTCGCCGGAAGACCGCCTGCCTGCGCACGGAACACGTTGACATCGTAGGTGCCCAGGTCGGCATAGGAAAGTGCCCATGTAGGCATAGGAAAGTGCT
>CAYRRA010000253.1:0-4419 GCA_964426355.1 uncultured Anaerolineaceae bacterium | reverse complement strand
AAATGGCGACCCGCCCGCGCGCCATTCTTGGTGAAATGTTAACGGAGATTACCCCCGACGGAATCGACCATTTTCTCTATACAGTGGGCGGATCTGATGCGAATGAAAATGCGGTCAAGCTGGCAAGAGCGTATACAGGTCGCGAAACTGTTCTGACATACTACCGTTCTTATCACGGTGCAACCGCTGGAGCGATATCCCTTACCGGTGATCCCAGGCGCTTACCCTGGAGTTCCAGCATGATGCCTGGCGTTGTCCATTTTCTCAATCCTTACCGCTATCGTTCCACTTTTCATAAATCATGCCCGGAGATCAGCGAAGAACAGTTCACATTGGATTACCTTAATCACCTCGAAGATGTGATTCAATACGAAGGGAAAGACCGAATTGCTGCTATCCTCATGGAACCGGTTGTTGGAACGAACGGGATCATCATCCCCCCTGAAGGGTATTTACAAGGCGTGAGACAAATCTGTGATCATTACGGGATTATGATGATTGCGGATGAGGTGATGACCGGTTTTGGAAGAACTGGGGAATGGTTTGCAGTGAACCATTGGGGAGTGAAACCCGATTTAATCACGATGGCAAAAGGGTTGACTTCAGCATATGCTCCGCTCGGTGCAGTGGGTGTTAAAACTGAGATTGCGGCATCGTTCAACGAAAAACCATTTGTGAGTGGATTAACTTACAATGGGCATCCATTGTCGCTTGCCGCAGCAATAGCCAATATCAATGTGATGAAATCCGATCAATTGGTGCAAAAATCGGCTGAGACTGGCAAGTACATGGCGAAATTGCTGAATGATTTGAAGAAAAAACATCCATCCGTTGGCGATGTGCGTTCGATTGGCTTGTTTGGGATCATCGAATTGGTGAAAGACCGGAAAACTCATGAGCCGATGGCACAATTCAACCAAAGCAGCCCTGAAATGAAGTCTGTTGGGAATTACATTGCTGAAAATGGCGTCTTTCTTTATGTGCACTGGCATACCATACTGGTGATCCCGCCATTAATAATCACGCCAGAACAACTAGATGAAGGATTTTCTGTTATTGATAAAGCTTTAGATATCAGTGATCGAGCGGTCAAATCACCCTGATATTTTTCACCCTGGCGAGTAGGGTTTTTCGGGCAGACTCCCTGGATGCCTTTTCATCTCAGGAGTTATTCTGAACATCAAACTTGTAACTTTATCAATGAAAATGCATCTAAAATAGGTGATGAAAGTGAAAATTATTGCATTCTTTAATAACAGGAGTCAGGCATGGATTTAAACCTCTCAAACGTAATTTCTGAAAAAAACGAGAGTAACGCTGTAGAAAAAGTCATTATCATCGGGGCAGGACCAGCAGGTTATTCAGCCGCTTTGTACGCTGCACGCGCAGACCTGAAACCGCTTGTATTAACCGGGACTCAAATTGGGGGGCAGGTTTCATTGACTTATATTGTTGAAAATTATCCTGGTTTTCCCGATGGGATTGGCGGCGCTGAAATGGCTGAGATTTTCCAGAAACATGCTGAGAAATTTGGCGCAAGATTTGAATTTGATCAGGTCACATCGGTTGATTTTTCAGCACGCCCTTATAAAGTTAAGACCTATTCAAAAGAATACCAGGCTGAAGTGGTCATCATCGCTACTGGGGCAAGTCCGGTTCATCTGAACATCCCCGGAGAAACTGAACTCTCCGGTAAAGGCGTTTCCTATTGTGCAACCTGCGATGGATTTTTCTTCAGGGATAAAAAGGTAGTGGTGGTTGGAGGGGGCGACAGTGCATTGGAAGAGGCTATCTTCTTAACTCGTTTTGCTTCATCGGTGACGATTATACACAGGCGTGATGAGTTGCGCGCCGGCGTTATCTTAGAACGCCGAGCCAGGGTAAATCCGAAGATCAACTTTATCCTGGATACCATTGTCACAGAAATTGTTGGTGAAAAAGCAGTCAAATCTATCACGTTGAAAAATGTGAAGACGGGTGAAATCAGTGAGTTAGAAACGGATGGCGTGTTTATTTTCATTGGACACACACCCAATACCACGTTATTCAAAGGTTTTCTCGATCTTGATGAAAAAGGGTACCTGGTCGCAGGCGTGGATATGAAAACTAAACTGCCCGGTGTCTTTGTTTCAGGTGAAGCAGCAGACCCAAATTTCAGGCAGGTGATTACTTCAGCCGGAATGGGCGCTGCCGCAGCAATTCAGGCAACCCGTTATCTTGAGTCACTCGACGAATAGACCTTTGCTCATTTCAATACGGTTCAACCTCGAAGTTTCATAACCGTGTTTGTTCAAATAACAAAATAGACAGCCCAATCAGTGGGCTGTCTATCTTTTCTTTTGAAATCAAGGTTTTACGAAGTCGGAAGCCAGTTTATTATGGGGTTGGACTGGCGATGTTGCTGCCCCACCAACTGAACACACGTGAAATGCTGCGTGCTCCGGCTGAGTCCCAAATCGGTTGACCATTTGCAGTAGTGCCAGACTGCCGTACTGGCATGACTGACCAGCGGATGATGTGGGGGATGTTATCTACAGGTCTGAATGAGGTGGGTACGATAAATTTGGTATCGACTACATACTCAGTCAGTTTGCGCCCTGTTCCATCGGTCAGGTCTTCAATGGTAACTGCATAGGCTTCGTTATCTCGCATCGATGCCACCGCAGCCCACTGTAAGGTGATGGTCTCATTTGCTGATTGATACACCTGCCCATCGGGTGGCTGTAACAAGTTGGCTGCCGGGTATGGCGGGGGTAAGGTGGCAGTGGGGGTGGGACCAGGGGTTGGGTTCCGCTTACACAGGGGAAGTACCAGAGGTTGTCCCTGGTAAACCACATCGGTTGTCAGCCCATTGTATTCCTTGATGGTGGTGATGCTGATATTGTAGTTTGCGGAAATACTGCTGAGTGTATCGCCTTCTTGCACCGTGTAATTGAGTTTTTCACAAGCATCTTCAGTGGATTCAATTTCACTCAGTGTAGACGAAGGCAACGGGGATGGAGTGGGCGTGGGCTGTGGTATAAGCAATTTTTGCCCGACATACAATGCACAGTCTGCGCCGAGGTTGTTTTCAAGGATGAGGCTGTTGATCGAGATGTTGAATACAACAGCGATGGAACTGCACAAATCGCCATCTTTAACGGTATATTCTAAAGGCGGCAGCGGTGTGAAACTGGGCAGCGGTGAAGGAGTCTGGCTGGCTGTTGGAGTAAGTGTAATTGTCACAGTTTGTGTGACAGTTGGGGTTATGGTGGGTTCAACGATTTGATCTGTGCTTCTCAGAAGCATATAAACGACACCAGCTCCAATGGAAATCAGCAAGACGATCAGAAAAAGTACAACCGGCAGACTTAGCGTAATCGCTGGCATGCGCGGTCCCTGGACCTTCTTGCTTTTAACTTCCGTTTCCGTAAACGTACGACCACAGACCAAGCATCGTGTTGCGTTTTCTTGTAAACGCGTTCCACAAGTTGGACAATTTTTTGTGTTTGATTGATTTTCACTCATAATGTTTTTTTTAAGTTTGGGATTAAACGATTGAGCATTATACCATACGCGAATGTTCAATCGTTTTGTCAAGTACAATTAGGTTCAATATGACACCCTATAGTATTTATCTCCATTTTCCATTTTGTCAACGCCGATGCAATTACTGTGATTTTAACACATCTGCAGGAAAGCAGGCATTTATCTCTTCATATTTGCAAGCCCTTTGTATTGAGATCACGAAGACAACCGCCAATACTGAAAAGAGGCTGCCGGTTCATAGTGTTTATTTTGGCGGCGGCACACCCTCTTTAGCACCTTTATCCCTGCTTGAAAAGGTTATGGATGTCATACGGCGCGAGTTCGAGCTGAACGATACCCTGGAATGCAGCCTGGAAGCCAATCCTGGAACATTGTCATTAGATTATATATCCGGTCTCCGATCGTTGGGTTTTAATCGGTTGAGCCTGGGAATGCAGTCTGCGAATGAAAGTGAGTTGAAACTTTTGGGACGCATTCACTCATATCAAGATGTTGGGATTGCAGTTGAATGGGCACGAAAAGCCGGCTTTACGAATATTAACCTGGATTTGATTTATGGTATTCCTGGGCAAACGCGTGAAAAATGGCAAAAAAATATCCAGAAAGCGCTCCATTTTTCACCTGAACACCTCTCGCTCTATGCGTTAACGCTGGAACCGCATGTCCTGCTGGCACGTTGGATAGAGAAAGGGCATTATAGATTGCCTGATGATGACGAAATTGCGGATATGTACGAATCTGCTGACGAAATTCTGGCGGAGAATGGGTTCCAACAATACGAGATTTCAAATTGGGCAAAAAGCGATCCTACGCAAGGTCTCTTAACTTGCAGGCATAACTTGCAATACTGGCGAAACCTGCCCTATTTTGGATTTGGCTCCGGTGCTCACG
>CAYRRA010000252.1:0-4419 GCA_964426355.1 uncultured Anaerolineaceae bacterium | reverse complement strand
TGAGAGTCGCGGAAGCCGTTATTACAGGTGTCTCAGTCGATGTAGGAGTGAGGGTCGGGGTAGGCGTTGTCGTAGATACCCCAATCGATGTTAGCGTCGCAGTGGGTGAAAGATTCAAATTCGCGGGAGTCAATTTAGCGCTGATCAAATCAATGATTTCTGTAAGAAGATTGATATCTTCTTGATCTGTCGCCACAGTAAGCTTATCATAAAGCGCTTCCTGTATCCACTGCAATGTACCGGAAGGGATTTCAGTATAGTCAATTGGTGTGTTCATTGATTCAAACGTTCCGCCTGTGTCGTTTAACAGGATTACATCCTGGAGATTTGCGCCAAGCGTCATTTGATTACCGCTGCCAGTGTCTATTGCAACTTCTCCTTCTATCGTCTGCACGGTAACGGTATTTCCGTTTTCGGTTGAAACCAGAGTGATGCGGAATATCGTTCCACGAACTACCATGGAGATATTGTCAATTGTTACACTGAAGGTTTCGTTGGTTTGGAGTTTCTTTTCGATAACCGACGACATAGAACCCTTCAGTAGCTGTATGTTTGTTTTCGTCCTGCCTGAATTGCCAGTTGCCATTATCTTAATTTGTGCGCCGGGCTCAAGAAAAATGAATTTATCGTCATCCAGCTTAAGGATAACGCTGCTGGAGTCTGCAACAATCACGACGTCTTGATGCTGAAGCTTCATGCCGTCGTATCCAGAAATCGCCGCGGACAGCCCTTCACGGTCTACTGAGACATTGCCAGACACAGCAGCCACAGTTATGCTTCGATAACCTCCTTTGCAGCTAGCGAATATCAAAGCCAATGGTAGCGTCAAAAAAAACAAAATGGCAATACGGACATATCGACTTTTCATTTGATATTTCCTTTCCTACCAGTTATGTTGTATGTCAATACTCCTTCGGATTTGCCCTTTAGCGGAATCACGCCGATTTCCTCAGCTGTGACCCACTCTTTTACTTTTTTGAAGAAGCTCTCTGAAACCAAAATCTGGCTTTTCTTCGCATTGCTTTCAAGCCTCGCAGCGGTATTCACTGTGTCGCCGATGGCGGTATAATCCATCCGAAAACTGCAACCAATGTTTCCCACGACAGCTTCCCCACAATTTATGCCGATACCAAAGCCAACACGTTTTTGATATTGCTCGAAGAGTTGCTGTTCCAGCGTTTCAGCTCCTTCAACGATATCCAATGCTGTGCAAACTGCCCTGTATTCGAAATCCGGTAAGTCCAGCGGAGCATTGAACACCGCCATCGCCGCATCTCCAATGAATTTATCCAGTGTGCCGCCGTTTTCAAATATCGCTCTGGTGACCAATGCAAAATACTCATTTAATATCGACACAACCGTTTGAGGTGGTAGAGATTCTGATAAGGGAGTGAAACCTCTGATGTCAATAAATAGAGCTGCAATATTTCGTAATTCACCCCCTAACTTCAATTCAAAATCTTCATGCCTGGCAAGTTCATCCACAACCTGCGGCGCGACATATTTCTTGAAGGCGTTTGAAAGTTTTTGGCGGTGAATTCGTTCTTCGATGTAAGTTCTCAGGTATCGATATGCGTAGATCAGTAAAATAAATAATGGTAGATAGATGACCGGTAGGACTACTCCAGCCCGAAAAACCAGATACGCGCATACTAAATAAACTGTTATGATTCCAAGAGCCAGCATGGTCGTGAAGAAAATTTTTCTTCGCTGAGTGAGCAGAAAAAAAGTCACACCGGTTAGTGAAGAAAACAAAGCGATCAGCCAATTAGCCGCTGGAAGTAGCTGCCTTCCCTCCAGAAGGTTTTGCAGAATATTTGCATGAATCTCCACACCATAAAGTTTTTCACTCCGATTGGTACTGGTATAAAAATCGTCTTGCAGTCCGGTTGTATAAGCGCCGATAAGCACCATGCAGCCTTTATATGCTGCAGGATCGATTTTCCCCTCGATCACATCAACCAGGGAGACGACTTCAAAATCCCCAGAGGAACCTGCGTAATCAATCAAAAAAACCTCTGTGCCTGTGATGGTTTTATGAGGGTTTTGTTCAGTATTGGATAAATATTTCAAATAAATTTGATAAGCGAAGCTGTTTATCTCATCCTCTTTGTAGCCATAACGTAAAATTGCTGTACGTACGGTACCTCCCGGTTGCAGCAAAGTATTCGAAAAACCAACTGTATCATCGCTTTCAGATAGCCAGTAAGGGAGTTCCAGTCTCTCTGCTGTTTCTTGTACGGATAAGATCCCGTCTTTAAGTGAGGCTTCTTCAATAATCACTAGGTGGGATGCGCTAATAATGTTTCGATTCTCGAGAACCGCTTTTTTCAATAAATCATCGCCAGCATCGTCCATCTGACCGGAAAAAAGAACGTCGAAGGCAATTACAGTAGGGCGGTTATCTGGATCTTCGTTGAGAATATGAATCAGGTCTGCGTAAACGCTTCGATTCCATGTTCCGAACGATCCAAACTCTGCTATTGCTTTCTCGTCAATAGCAATGATCCTGATCTTATTGCTGACTGTCCTGCGGTTATTATAGAGAATATCTTTTGTAAAAAAGTCTATTCCTGATAGAAGGTTGAGAAAAACGATAGAAAAAAAAGTAAGACCAATAATGAATGTTGAAACTACATTAACGACGCCCTTTTTTGCCATACTTCTTTCTTTTCCTAAATTTTAATTTCGTGGTGCTTTCGCAAAATTAGGAGAGGATGATCATCCTGGATAAACCAGGAGGAAAGGATTTGATATGCTCAATGTATTGTGCAAACCGACAAACTGACGTACATCATCATAGCCTTTATCTGCACAAAATTGCTTCTCACAGTTCGATCGTTTTACACCAAAATGGATGATCAAGTCATCCGCGGACCATTTATCATGTTTATTCGCACCCGTGATACAAATTGCTATCTGTATCAATATTGTGAACAATAAAATGGAATAAATCCCTGAAGCACCGGTGAAGAAACAATGTATGGCGGTATCAAATAATAATGATATCGCCATATTCTTTATTCATATCCTGTTCAAGGTTTACATGGAACCGCCTGCCAGATATTCTAATATCTCATGGCAATGGAGACCTGTTTTTTTTCGAAATTCACATCAGGGGTTCTGTTTCAAAAATCCACAGGGATTATTTATCGTCTTGAGCGGCAGTCCACCAATGACCTTCAGGACTTTGTGTGTTTCCGCCACCGACACGACCATCCCTAACAGCCTGCCCTCCACCACTGGCTTGGTCTAATTCCTTATCAGATATTTCTTGCTCCTCTTTTTCTTGTTTTTTTTCGGGTTCATTCTCATTCACTTGCTCATCAAATTTCTCATTTTCTTTCTTATCGTTTTCCATTGTTGATTATCCCTTTCTTTTTTTTATATTTGAATGGATAGAGTTAAAAAAGGCGACCCAAAAGCATGGGTATCAAGTTGGGTAGCCCCCTTTACGAATCGTGTTGAAAATATGTAACCAATCGGTTACAATAAATATATCACAATTACTATGCCAAGTCAATAGGACTTATTGTTTATAATCTTATTGTGGAAAAACATTATGTGTTCAACGAGCTTTATCGCTAAAGTGGATTGAACCTCAACAAGTGTGATAAAGGTGAAAAATTGAATAAAAAAAGAGAGTCAGCTGAAATTACTAAAGAAAGAATTTTGAATGTCGCTACCAACCTTTTTGCTCAATACGGAGTTAACGGTACCAGTATACGCAAAATAGCCGAAGAAGCAGGGATCAATCATGCAATTATCATCAGGTATTTCGGTAGTAAAGAGGAGCTGGTGCAAGAAATTTTAATTCGCGAGATATCAATGTTGACCAGTAAATATCCGATTAAGCCCGGACAAAGTTCCATTAAGACAATTCAGGGGATACGTGGAATATTGCAGAATAACCTGGTAACTGAAAAAAATACAATGAGACTTATCATCCGGTCTGAATTGGACGGATTATCTCCGGAATCTTATCTGGATGAGAACAATGAGAGAGCAGCAAATTTGATTGCAAAGTGGATTGCATCACAACAGGTAGACAAAAACCTGCCGGATGCAAGATATGTGTCTTTAATCATTATTGGTGCTATTTTTTCATTGTCTTTTATGGCACCCTGGTTGATGACTTCCGTTGGATTTCAACCTGACGATTATGAAAAGAAGAAAGAAGATATTATGGATGTTGTGGCGTGGATTATCACCAAAGCCATCGGTTCGCCTGTGGATTGATTTTTTCTGATGTTGCACACGACTGTAAGAATTTGGAAGCAATCTGAACATGCCGCATGCAAGCCAGATTAAAGTAAAGCTTTGGGAGTTAATGCCCGGAGGAGTTCGATTATTCTACTTTGCATATATCGGGCAACAATTTGTCATCTTGCATGGGTATAGAAAACAAAGTCAAAAAGC
>CAYRRA010000251.1:0-4497 GCA_964426355.1 uncultured Anaerolineaceae bacterium | reverse complement strand
CTCATCCCTGCCATTTTCAACCGGCTGCCATCCTGCGGTATACTTGAGGATTGGTTAAACTTTGTCAGTGGTTTCATTGAGAAAAAATGGATAATTCTAAAATCGATTATCGGCATAAGTGGTACGTCCTGGCAGCAACCGGGATGGGCATCTTCCTCGGCACCATCGACGGCAGCATCGTTAATATCTCACTACCCACCCTGGTGGAGGATTTCAACACCAGTTTTACCGCCGTGCAGTGGGTGGTGCTTTCCTATCTTCTAACCGTTACCACGTTGATGTTGAGTGTCGGACGCCTGGCGGACATGAAGGGCAAAAAACCCATCTATACGCTTGGTTTTATCGTTTTTACCATTGGGTCTTTATTCTGCGGTCTCTCACCTTCGGTGCATTTGCTTATTCTGGCGCGCATCTTCCAGGGCATCGGCGCAGCCATGGTCATGGCGCTGGGGATGGCAATCATCACAGAGTCCTTCCCACCGCAGGAGCGCGGACGTGCACTGGGAATCACCGGCGCCATCGTATCCATTGGCATTGTCATCGGTCCCACGCTGGGCGGTCTGATCGTCAAACATCTCTCCTGGCACTGGGTCTTCTTCGTCAACTTACCGGTCGGTGTCATCGGTACGCTTATGGTCATCCGCTTTGTGCCTGACCTGCGCCCGCAAGGCAAACAGCGTTTCGACCTGGCTGGTGCATTCACCCTGCTCTTCAGCCTGCTCTCCCTGCTGCTTGCACTCAGCCTGGGGCAACAGCGCAGCTTTGGCGACATCCTGGTGCTTGGGCTCTTTGGCGCATTTCTGCTCTTCCTGGTCTTGTTCATCCTGATTGAACGCCGCGTCCCGCAGCCCATGATCGATCTTTCCATATTCAGAAACCAGCTCCTCAGCACCAACCTGGTCACCGGCTTTTTTACTTTCATCATTTCATCGGGCAGCCTGATCATCCTGCCTTTTTATTTGCAAAATATCCTCGGCTATGATCCGCAGCAAGCCGGTTTGATGATGGCTGTGGTACCGGTTTGCATCGGTCTGACCGCACCGTTAGCCGGCGCACTTTCCGACCGGGTGGGCACCCGCCCGAGTACCGCGGTGGGTCTGGGCATCATCGTGATTGGCTTTTCGCTGGTCAGCACGCTTTCAGCAGAAACTACGACACTCGGCTATATTCTACGTTTTATCCCGGTGGGGCTGGGCACCGGGCTGTTTCAAGCTCCTAACAACAGCGCCGTGATGGGTTCAGCGCCGCGTGAAAGATTGGGTGTTGTTTCCGGTATGTTAGCGATCACGCGCACACTGGGGCAGACTACAGGCATCGCTATCCTGGGTGCGGTTTGGGCGGCGTGCACTTTCTTCCATGCCGGACAGGTGTACCCAGACGGCGCGACGTACGCCCCGATCCCCGCACAGGTCGCCGGTCAACAAGACACCTTCAGCATGGCAGTCATCCTGGCTTTGGTCTCGATGACGCTGGGCATCTGGGCGCTCATCCAGGAACGGCGCAGCCGTGCTTTGAAAGCTGCTCCCCAAAAAAGCGACTGATCCCACTGGAAAGCTGGTTCCTTGCCATTTTTCAACCAAAAGCCGCCGCAAACGGATGTTTTGCTTGCTTGACAGCACTCCTTCATTGTCATCCCGAACGAACGTGAGGGATCCCCATTGCCCCTGCCCAACAGGAGTCAGGGCTCGGGTCAGAGACCCTCGCAGAGCGATCCCCCCAGCCCCCTTGCGAAGGGGGTAATTAACACAACGTCAGGTTTCGGGCACGTCTCTTTTGTCGTATTCTCATTATGCAGATAAAACCCTGGTTTGCCGCCCTGCACCTGACCTACCTCCCGCTTTACAAATGCCAACTTAACCCTTGACAAGGTCATCTTATTCGAAATGACAACACACACCCGGTTTGTCATCCCGAACGAACGTGAGGGATCCCCGTTGCCCCTTCCCTGTGCAGCAAAGCTGCATACCAGGACACCATAACACGCAAAGCCTCCGGGGATGAAGAGAGTAACCACGAAGTATTCTCTGCATTTTCTTCGTGGTTTTCGTGTTCCTGGTGGCAGCAGTCTAGATGCGGACAACCCAAGAATGGCGTCTGATCCCCTACCCTGAATGGGTGACTGGCATAAATTGTAAGTTTTCAAAAGGAAACCTGCCAAAATTTCACCTTGACAGAACCTTGTATAAAAAGATAAAATTGCCCCGTGCGTGCAAACGTTTACGTTTTTTTTAACATTTTTTGGAGACAACTTAACGAAATGGACGATAGTACTGCCGACAGACGTGAGTCAGAAGAAGACCCTCACTTACAAACTAAATACCGTTTTATTTGAACCCTGACGGCAGTTAAATAATCTGACACCTTCAGGGGGAAGAAAGTCATGGAGGTGTCCCATGGATACAAATACTTTAGACAGCATTCTGGAGAATGTACGCGCTGCATTATTACATGACGACCTGTCCGGTGCGGTCGCCATTCTAGAAGCAATGCGCCCGGTTGACAAAGCCGAACTGTTTGCCGAATTGGACGACGAAGATCAGGTTGCCTTGCTTTCCGAGTTTCAACCCGCCGTAGCGGCTGACATCCTGGAAGACATGGAAGAAAGTGAAGCCGCCGAACTGGTCGCCGCTTTGCCGGAAGAAGTCATCATTCCCATCGTCAACGAGATGGAGCCGGATGAAGCAGCCGACCTGCTCGGTGATATCGAACCAGCGCAGGTACAGGCTGTGCTAACCGGGATGGAGGACGAAAACCAGGAACTGGTGCGCGACCTGTTGGATTACCCCGACGACACCGCCGGCGGTTTAATGACGACCGTCTTTCTCACCCTGCGCGCCAACATGACAGCGCGTGAAGCGATCCAGCAAATCCATGATTGGGCTGAGAAACCGGAAGATACCTTCAACCTGTTTATTGTCGAACCCAATGGAAGACTTTGCGGTACCGTAAACCTGTATGAGCTGATCTCGGCTGAACCAGCGGATTTACTGGAGCAAATCATGGATACTGATGTGATCCATGTGCGCGTGGACACCGACCAGGAAGAATGTGCGCGCCTGATGTCCCGCTACGACCTGGCGTCACTACCGGTTACCTCGATGGAGGGGATCATGGTAGGTATCATCACAATTGATGACATCATTGACATCCTGGAAGACGAGGCTACCGAAGACATCCAGCGCCTGGGCGCTACCCTGCCGTTGACCGATTCCTACCTGAATTCCAGCGTTTTGCAGGTGTTCAGCAAACGCGTCGGCTGGCTGCTCATCCTCTTCCTCACCGCTACGCTGACCGGCAGCGTGATGCGCCTCTTTGAAGCCGACCTGGCGAAGGTTGCAGCTCTTTCCGTTTTTATTCCCCTGCTGATCGGCACCGGCGGTAACGCTGGAGCGCAGACCACCAGCACCATCATCCGCGCCCTGGCTGTCGGCGATATCGAATGGAGCGATGCCTTGCGCGCGCTCTGGCATGAGCTGCGCATCGGTATCATCCTGGGCGCTGGTATGGCAACCGCGGGATACCTGCGCTCCTGGAGCTGGGGCTACTCTTCTGATATCTCGTTTTCCGTATCCATGGCAATCTTTACCATCGTCATCTGGGCGAACGGGTTAGGCGCAGTCTTACCCTTGCTGGCGACTCGCTTGAAAATTGACCCAACCGTTATTTCCGGTCCGGTGATGAGCACGCTGGTCGATGCGGTCGGTTTGTTCATTTACTTCAGCATTGCCCGCTGGATTCTGGCATTGTAGATCGATTTTCCAACAAAGCGAGTGCAAAAGCGCCCGCTTTTTATCCGAAGCGAGTATAATACCGGAGGAGCGACCGCAACAAATGAGTACTTTTTCACTTTTCATCCTTCTCGCTCTCCCCATCTCTCGATAGATCGAAAGGTGCGTTTCAGTACATGGAACGCACTTTTTTTATCTATAACCTGAAATAACGCGCTCAGACATCCTCCGCCGGCGGATATGCCGGACACAATCGAAAACCGAATATCACCTTGTTCACTGGAGAAAAAATGGCAGAAAAAACAAATCAGCGACTTATCGAACTGGATGACCTCTTTGCGATCCAGGCTATCACTGAAGCTCAGTTTTCACCGGATGGCAAACAGATTGTCTACGGGGTGGCACAGATTGACGTTGAAAAAGACAAACAGCTTTCGGGGTTGTGGCTCTACTCGCTGGAGAGCGGGAAACACCGCCGCCTGACCAGTGGACAATATAAAGACTGGGGCGCAGCCTGGTCGCCGGACGGAAAAAACATTGCCTTTCTGGCACAACGGGATGAACTGCCGCAAATTTACGTCATCGCGGCGGATGGCGGCGAGCCCATGGCGCTCACCAATCTCAAACAGCCCATCGGCGGCGCGCCGGTCTGGTCACCGGATGGAAAGCAAATCGCCTTCACCGCCGGACCCAAAATGGAAGCACCGCCGGACCCCACAAAGCCCTACCGCGTCGCGCTTCGGCGGCCGGGGCGGAGTGGCGGCCGCCC
>CAYRRA010000250.1:0-4533 GCA_964426355.1 uncultured Anaerolineaceae bacterium | reverse complement strand
GTCACACCATCGGAATCATCATGAGCCTCTCCTCCGCCATCGATATGACGCTCTTCCTCCCCGCCGGGTTCATCATGGACTGGCTCGGTCGCAAGGTATCCATCGTTTCCAGCTCGCTCATCCTTTCCATCGGCATTGCACTCATCCCGCTAACCGGCGGGTTCAACAGCCTTTTGATGGTTGGCATGCTGATTGGCTTTGGAAATGGATTGGGCTCCGGCGCGATGATGACGTTAGGCGCAGACCTTGCGCCGGAAGAACTGCGCGCCGAGTTCCTCGGCTTTTGGAGGCTGATCGGTGATGCCGGTTCAACCGGAGGACCGCTCATCATCGGGGGGGTTGCCGAGTTGTTCGCACTCTCCCAGACATCCTTTGTCATCGCCGGGGCAGGAACGGTGGCGTCGCTCTTATTCGCCTTTGTGGTCAAAGAGACCCTCACCCGGCGCAAGCGCCCATTTTCCAGGCGCGCCGCCTGACCCGTTGTGCGGCTTACCAGCCGATTTCACTCAGCATCGCAGGGTGATCGGAGGCAGGTGAATCGATATACTCCGCAGAAATCACCTGCAGATCGGCACTGATAAAGGTATGGTCGATACGCCTGGTGGGATCAATCCCCTGTGCATCTTTGGGTGGTATGTCTGTGAGCAGCCAGGCGTCTGCCAGCGTTTGCGTCGTCAGCGCGTACTGTTCGGTATCGGGGCGGAAGTTGAAATCACCGACGGCAATCACATTTTCCAAACCCTGCAAGCGTTCCAATACCGCCTGCTGCTGCACCAATGGACCGTCGTTGCCAAGATGTGTCACCAAAACGTTCACCTCCTGCCCGCCGATGCGCACTTTCGCCAGGATCGAGGCGGTCTGCTCGCCTGTGCTGTACATATAGAAGGTTTGTGCATCCTCAATCGGGTAACGCGAGAGCAGCGCAATCCCAAAAGTTCCGGTGATGGTCTTGGGTCCCGTGTACCAGTACATATCCAGGCGGTCGGCAAAATACCGTACCATATCCGTATTCCCGTTGGCAATGCGGTTGCCATCTGATTCTTGCAGTGCGATGAGATCGGCGTTCGCTGCACGCATTACCTCCAACTGCCCGGCAAGGTCTTTTAACCCGGTTTCGTTATACCCCTGTTGAATGTTGTACGTCAGCACGCGCAGTGAATCTTTTGCTGCCGCTTCAACCGGCTGAGGGCGTGAAAAGAACGCCCCCGCCAACGCGGATATAGAAATCAACAAGGCAGTCAATCCAAGCCAGACAGGCAGCTTTTCGGGGAGCTTTGCGTTCTTCCAGGTACCTTTGAAGCGGAAGAAAAACGGAACACACAAGCCCAATCCCGGCAGGAGATGTACCAGCCAGAAACGATCCCGGAAAAGCGGTCCCACTACCGGGATATAGTCGTACACGGTGGTAAAGATGTGAAAGAAGATCACAAGCAAGAAAAATAGTGCGCCCAACGTAAACCAACCGCCCAATCGCCGGATGGAAACCTGTGCAATGGCAATCTCGCGTACAAAGAACATAAAATCCAACAGCAGCACCGGTGACAAGAACAGGGCGGCGAACAAAGCCGTCGTACCCCACCAGGGGGTGGCTGGCTCATCTAGCGGGTAACTTTGGGGCGATGCCGGAAAGATCGCCTGGTGAGCAAAAATCGCCAAAACCAGCACAAGGACGAAGATCAGGTTCCAGAAAAACACACTCTGCGGTGAAATGGTTTCCAGGGAATGGGTCCTGAAATACACGAACAGAAAAATGGTAAACGCTGCAAGCAGAACCGCCAGCACCGATAGAAAATCCACCCCAGCCCAACCTGAAAAAACATTCGGGCTTGAAAACGCGAAATAGACCAGAAGCCAGACGCTGAACAAACCAATGGTGAGAAAAAACACCCTTAACCCGCCGCCAGGCAATAATTTTGCTTTTGAACTATGCGAACCGGGCTTTTTTTCCACCGGGATCCAGTGCGCAGAATGCCAGCCAAACCAGAGAAACAACCCTGCAGCCAGGATCAACACCAGGTTAATCAGTCGGAAGAGCCCAAAGTTGGTCAAATCGCTGCCGGAATACAACGCCCTGAAGAGAATATGCAGCAAAACCGATACAGCCAGTGCTGCACCCAACAAATATCCGCGCCGGGCGGCAGATTTAGCATCGTGCCGCAGCAAAAGCAGCGGAAAAAGCAGTAAGAAACTGCCCACACCCAGCCCAGCCGCAATCATCCTCCCGCGTGTATCCAGGAATACTTCCGTGCCTCTGCACAACAGCATGAGCACAGCCAGCACAACTAACGCAGCTTTCAAATTTCGCCTGGGAAGCACCAGCCAAAGAACGGGGGTGAAGAGCAGCAAAATGCTGACCGCTTCCACTGGAAAATTGGTTCCCAGCAGCCCGAATGCATACGTGGCATCGATAAAACTACTCAGCAACTGGAATAAAAACAACAGCAAAATGCTGTAAAGACCGATTTCCAAAAGCCAATTGGAATCGCGGCGGATAGCATTATCGTTTTTCGTTTTTTGAATTTTTTGCGGCATGATACCTCCGTGGCTACCTATTAATTTTATCTGAAACCAAATAATCGGTGCAATTTTTGAGTCAAGTCTTAAAAAACTATTGACACTCAATTTGATTTAATGTATAGTAATTTATCGATATAAATATCGATATTAATAGGATTGTTATTGTGGTATTAATTTAAATGAAAAACCTTCGACTTTCAGATAAAGTAGCAGCGAACATTTATGAGGCAATCAATAATGGCTTAATCCATCCAGGTGATTGGTTAAATCAAGAGAAAATTGCTTCAGAATACAAGGTGAGCCAGGTAACTGCCCGTGAAGCGCTCAACAAATTAGTTATGGAAGGATTAGCTGAACGTATCCCCCGCCAAGGGGTACGCGTTCCCATCATCACCATCCATGACATTATCGATATTTACGAGATGCGCGTCCAATTTGAAGCTAAAGCATGGGCAATCGCAGCACAGACGATAACAAAAAACGAACTTAAAAAAATGCGTGACCTGCTTCCACTCACCGGTGTTAAAGCCGACCCGCTTTCTGTGGAAATTACCCGGCAGATGAACTACGATTTTCACATGACCGCCATACGCGCCAGTGGGCGTTGGACGCTCATCCGCATCATTTCGCAATTGCTCACCATGAACAACTTGCGTTTCTTGCTCAGTGCCAGCACGCAGGAAACACGTTTAAGTGATAGCGAGATCAATATTCAGGATCACGCACATCTCCTCCTTGCGCTTGAAAACAGGGACAGCAAGAAAGCCGAAGAATTGATCACTGCCCACATCAAGCGTGCAATGAAAGCCCGCATGGAGCTCTATCAATCTTTTATCTCTGCGGGCATTGAAAATCTATAAACCCAGGTAAAGGAGGTTCGCACGATCAATCGTTACAGTGAAAACGATTTACAACAAATTCCCCACATCAAGACATTAAAAAATTATCTTTTTCTTTCACTAATCTTTTTTGCTGGTCAAATTCCGGACCAAAAATAAACCTACCAATCCAATATTCAAGCTTGGAATAAGAGTTGGGAAAAACCAAAAGGAGAAAAGATGAATTCAAATTATAAATATTTTAGTTGGGGTCGGGTTATTCTCGTCAGCCTGATCGTGGCATGTACTGAACTCATGTGGACACTCTACAATACGTATGTGCCCATCTGGTTGCAAGCCGGTAATCCTGCACTTGAAACCGGTTTGGGGATAACCACTGTCGGTTTTGGTTTTGGCGCATTTATCACTGGCATCATCCTAACCTTCGATAACCTGGCTGGGCTTTTTATTAGCCCGGTTATCGGCGTAATCAGCGATACCACACGCACACGTTTTGGACGTAGAAAACCCTGGATTATCTTTTGTGCACCTTTCGCGATCCTGGCGTTTGCTTTGCTCCCGATCTTTATTATGAGAATACCCCCTGAGTTGAGCGGTCAAACTTCACAGTTAACCCCTTATCTCATCCCGTTCATCATCGCAGTGATTGCCATGCTCATTCCACTGGCAATCATGCGCACACCGGCGAATGTAATCGTCTATGATATCACCCCTTCAAAACATCGTACCATGGCAAATGCCATCGCCAGTATGATTGGATCAGGTTCTGGAATTCTCGCAGCCATCGTTGGAGCAATGCTATTTGATATCAATCCCGGGCTTCCATTTTGGATCGGCTCAGCCCTCAGCGCAATCGTGATCGCATTGGTTGCTGTGCGAATCACGGAACCGGTTGAACTTGAAGAGCTTCCTCCTGAGGCAAAGAACATCAAACCAAAAGATATTCTAAAAGAATTTCTATCGCTACCCAAAGAAAATCTGCGCAGTCTGGTCTTTCTTTATCTAAGTGTATTTTTCAGTTACCTGGCTTTTGGGCAGCTTCAATCTTTTGCAAGCTCCTACGGCGTTTTTGTTTTGGGTATGGATGTAGGAACTTCAGGGATGATTTATGCTGCCGGAGGCGCCGCATTCCTTGTAGCCGCCATTCCTACCGGTTTCATCACAAAAAAGATCAAGA
>CAYRRA010000249.1:0-4537 GCA_964426355.1 uncultured Anaerolineaceae bacterium | reverse complement strand
GGTTGCGTGAGGATAAATTTATTGGCTCAACTTGGAACTGGCAATACGGTTAAGGGATGTGGGGGACGTTGGTAGAAAATGAAGATTATTTTCTACTCTCCACCACAGCCTCTCGATTAGACAGCAATTTTTTACCTCTTTTGATTGCATGAGAAACACTGGGGTGTTTCATCCCCAGACATCTCGCTACATCTGCTATGGTGTGACCCGTCTCCTCAACAGCATAGTAGGATACCAAAGCCCTGGCATCAGCAAATTTGCGTTGACGACAATCCGAAAGAATCAATTCTTGTGAAATACCTGTCTGCTTGGCAACACAAGCAATTAACTCTTCAATAGATCTTTTGGGAATGTACTTTTTTTCCAGTATTCTCTCAGACTGTTCCAGTGTCATGCTAACGAAACCGCCGCTTCCCAAAACACGGGGATCACTCTTTTCCTTATTGCCTCTTCGAATTTCAGATATAGCGACTCTTTTCCCGCCCATACTTCGAATTAACCCACCACCCTGAAATTCCGGTCTTCGTCCCAGAGCAATTCCTTTTTCGACAAAATTCCGGTAATTGCTCCTCGCTTCTTCAATGGTTTCACCAAAGTTTCGGAAAACGTCATCAACCGTCTTTTCAGCCAAACTTATTCCAGGGCAGAGAGCAAGGGGACTGTTTTGAGTTTTGGGTGTTGGGTTTTGAGTTGGTGGTTCTACGGGAATTAGGGGATTCTTGCAGTTTCCCATTAGCGTACTGTGACCGGTCCAAGGGTAAACATCCAGCGCATTCATGTCTAAAACCAGCTTTGCACGTAATGGATTCAAATGGATGTATCGGATCAGCTCCAGCAGATAGGTGTTTTCTTCACAGACGACGGATTTATAGCGATTTTGGAACAAATGCCCCACCCGACGGTGGCGGTGATTGAAGGACACGGCATATCCGGTCATGAGCCGCCTCATGACAGCGCTCAGGGGTGTCTGTCCGGTCCGTATCAGCAGGTGGAAATGATTGGGAATAAGAGCCCACGCGTAACACTGGGTTTGGCTTTCCTCCAGGATTTGAGCAAATCTTACCAGGAAATCTTTCCGGTCCGGGTCATCGACAAATATCAGCCGTCTTTCGATCCCACGGGCCACGACATGCTGCAGGATACCGGGTGCATCCAATCTGGGTTGACGGGGCATAGGCTATAAACTAATTTTTCTCACTTTTTTTCTTCTTTATCGTGTGCTTGAACTTCAATACCGCAAAGTTCAGCTCAATCGATGTTTCGGTATCGCTCGTTTGCAGGTCGTCATCCAGGATGCTGGCAATCAACTCCCCGCTTTTCTGCATCAGGTTTTCTTGTTTGGTTTTATCCTTGATGTTGGAAAGAGTCTTGATATTGCGGGACAACCCCCTGATTTTGGAAAAAGTTTCAATGATCGTTAGGGTGGCCTGAACTGCCTGCGGGCTTTTAAGGATGGTGGCCAGCATGTACAAGCCTTTTTCAGGGAAAGCGGTTGGCAGCTTAACTTTTCCACCTTTTATTGAAGTCGAAAATTTCGACTTCAATCCATCCCACTCAGTCTTATCCAGCTCAATGATGTATCCGGATGGGAACTTGTCGGGATTATTCTTTACGGCCTCGTTAATTCGTTTTGTTTCAACACCGTAAATATCTGCAACATCGACATCCAGCAAGACCTTTTGATCTCTGATTTCAATGATACGATCCTGCAAATCGTCAAATTTCATGATGTCGCTCATATTAGATCATCTTTTTCATAATCTTTTGGGAACTGAAGGGAACTGGGAACGTTAAAATATCCTTTTCCCAAGGTGATTTTTCGGTCCTGGCCAAGCGAACCAGGCGCATAAAATCCAGGGAGGGTTGGCCGATGTTCAGCAGGAGGCCGACTTTTAGGCGGCTCGCCTTCAGGTAGTTGATAACTTGGGCCTTTTCAGTGCCGGAGAGTCGGGAAAGAGCTTTTAGTTCGACAACGATGTTTTTGTAGCAGACGAAATCCGGCTGATAGGTTTGGCTGAGGCGGTTGCCTTTGTAGAAAATCGGCAATGTCGGTTGAGAAACGAAGGGGATGTCGCGTGTCGTTAATTCCGTTGTCATGGCTTCTTGGTATACGGCTTCCAGGAAGCCGGTCCCCAGTTCCCGGTGGACGGCTTGGGCACAGCCGATGATGGAATAGGTTAATATGTCGTGCATAGGATGATGGTGTCCATGGTTGGAATTGATGGTTCAAAGGTAATCATGGGGATCATACTATGAAAATTTAAAAAAATATATAAAAAATACGTTTTTAAAAATGGTATATTTTAATGATGTTATCAATTATGGTTTTTTATCCACATATTAAAGGAAATCATGCAACCAGGTGGCAATTCGCGTTATTACCCCAGGCGCTAGCTTTTTTGTAATCTTTGGAGGTGTTCTACTATTTTATAAATTTTGGTGGACGGATTGTCGGAAAAAATTTGCGGAGTTCAGAAATGACTAAATCGCAATTGGAACCACCGCACGAAGCTACAAATGGTTTGGTTGTATAAATGAAATGAAGAAGCAACCATATTTCAAAGCAGGGAGTTGAAACAATTGGCTTTATACGGACTCCACCCTTGATTTGGGAACCCCTGATTTTATTAAGGGCATTGTGGTAGGTTTGATGCTGATCCCTATCGAAAACACAATATACAAAATTGAATTCTGGATCTTTTTCATATTCTTCGAGAGCGTGGTCTACCACATTTAGCGGGTCAAGACCATGTCGCCTGTTGGCAATCACCACATTCATCGGATTAAGGTGAAAAGCTTTTCGCAATTCCTTAAAATATCTCGGTTCTGTTTTGGATCCTTCACAAACGATCAAAATGCGCTCATATGGATCTCGTTTCCCCTTCTTTCGACGGAGCGAATCGGCTAATCGGGCTTTCCGCTTATGAAACAGGTTGTCGGTACCCATCAGTCCATCCATTCGCCAACAAATGGCAAAGCGCCAAACCGACCTTGTAAATATCCTTTTCCAAGCGCGCCATTTTGTCTGGGTTTAAAATCACTCAGAGGATATAGCCTGCTTTTCTGCGCTGAATCTTTTTCCATAAACCAGATTTGGTCTCGACGGAGAATATCCGTATCCAAAATAGATGTGTCGTGGGTAGAAAAAATTAATTGGGCGTTGTGTGTGTTAATTTCAGGATTTTGGATAAGTCCGAGAAGGAATCGTAGAATGATTGGATGCAAGCTTGTACCCAATTCATCGATAAATACAATACGTCCATTTTCCAACATGTCTAGCCAGGGTCCGGCAAATGCAAACAGTCTTTGGGTTCCGTGAGATTCATCGGAGAAATGGAAAGACGTCAATTCACCGGTTTCTGTCTGGTGAAGAAATTTGATGTCCGGAAATTTTTTCCCTTGCATTTCGTTTATCAATTTCTCTTTGACTGGCATTGGCCATTCGGAGGGTAACATGTCCGTCCTTATTACCGGCAACGGGGACATTTCGATTTCAATCCCCGCAATTCCGAGATCCGCTGAATTTAAAAATTCCATAATTCTGGACTTTCCTTGTTCCGATGAACAATGGTCAAGCGACAGATTCAATGGGATGGGATCCGAGGGTAAAATGGTTACAATTTGCTGGAACCAATTGAATACGGGTTTTAATTGTTCGTTGTTTAGTTGAATTGCTGTGGATAGAAATAGTGCGTTTTTTCGTGTAGCGTCCTGCCAAAGCTTCCGTCGTCCCAGAAATTTGCTTCCGAAGAACCAGTGATCTTTGCCCGTCGCCCGATTGTATTCCCGTTCGTACCAACGCTGTGCTCTTCCTTCGGGATATGCCAAAAGCCATTCTTTGATGACCCGGGTTTTAATTACCGTAAATCCAAATTGATAACGAACGTTATCTTGAATGAAGATAATTTCAAACCCACTTGGTTCATTCAGAGATCGTTGGCTGAGGGCAAATGGAGCAACTGAAATCATTTGCCCTTCTTGAAGGGAATGGGATTTCAGGACAAATTCCTTCATAAAATGAAGAGCGCGAAAAAGGTTGCTTTTCCCAGCTGCATTGGGTCCATAGACGAGAGCTGATCGTAACAGTTTTGGTAACCCTTTAATACCACTATTAAAACAATTAATTTCATCCAACTCATTGTAGTATTTACTGGCGGTCATGCTGATCGTCTGGGTGTCATGGATGGAACGATAGTTGGTGACATTAAATTCGATAAACATTGCGATAACCTCCTTGAAAAAGCATTTATGAATCAATTATTGCATTTTTTCTGCAATAATCAACGATTAATTTGTTTGCCGTTGAATAAATGTCAGAAAACCAGGCCTCTCCGGTGATCGCTTGGCTTTCCTTTTTTTATCCACTGAAACCACAGATTCATGGGGATTGGGCGGACGGGTGATGGGGGGAAAGAAAAGAAGAAAGAAAAGAAGAAAGAAAAAAGGGAAAAGAGAAAGGGGAACGGAGAAGGGAAAAGAAATGAAAAAGGAATGAATGGATTGGATAGTGTGGGGGGGCGGTTGATGTTTGTAGAGA
>CAYRRA010000248.1:0-4613 GCA_964426355.1 uncultured Anaerolineaceae bacterium | reverse complement strand
AGTGGAATATTGATATATGTTAGAATAATGATTCGAAAAGATCATTTCCCACTACAGAAAAACGAGTATTTACCTTTGAATATATTGTACATCACCACTTTAGACTTAACCGGACAACAGTTCAATGGGTATTTATTAAAAAAAGAATTGGAAAAATTAGGGCATCAAGCCCATTTATCCGTGTTTCTATCTGAATTTAACGTCGGAAAAAATCACGACGAACATATCCACACAGAAGGCAACCGGCTGCTCAATCTTGTAAATCACGGTCTTATCCACTTTGAAAACTGGATTTCATTGCAGCGAATCCTGGGTGTAAAATCATTGACTCTGTTTGACAAGCCGTATTACAAAGAAGCAGATATTATTCATATTCAGCTTCCACACATCATCACCTGGTTCAGCTTACTCAACCTGCCGCGCATCTGCCGTGAAAAGAAGACGGTTTGGACGATGCACGACCCCTGGTTGATGACCGGGCATTGTATCCACCCCATGGAATGCCAACGTTGGAAAACCGGCTGTGGTAAATGCCCCGACCTCAAGCGTGTCTTCAGCATTCGCAGAGATACGAGCGCGTTAAATTGGAAAATCAAACAGAAGACATTATCGGGTGTGGATTTGAAGTTGATTGTTGCTTCAAAATGGATGCAGCAGATGGTGAGCGCCAGCCCGATTTTAGCACATCTGGATTGCACGCGCATTCCCTTTGGGTTGGATTTGGATGTCTTCTACCCACGCGACAAGGCTCGATGCAAACATCGTTTAGGCATACCTGCCAATAGCAAGGTGATCTCATTTCGCGCACAGCACAATTCTCCCCATAAGGGAACGAATTATGTGATGGAGGCTTTACAACAAATCACCTATGATGGTGATGTTTACCTGATCCTTTTTGAAGAGGAATTCTTGCGTTATGAATTAGATGCGAGATTTAAAGTGATTGGCTTGGGATGGGTGGAGGATCAGGAGAAGGTTGCCGATGCCTTGAGTGCCAGTGATCTCTTCTTGTCGCCATCGGTAGCGGAGGCGTTTGGGGTGATGCCGATTGAAGCGATGGCTTGCGGAACACCGGTGATTGTCTTTGATGGAACCGCGCTGCCCGATGTGGTCAATGCGCCGTATGGAGGGGTAGTGGTGCCGTACAAAGACAGCGCAGCTTTAGCCAGGGAGATTGATCGTCTGTTGATGGATACGGACGCCTGGAATAATTACCGTTCAAACGCGCTTGATTTTGTTCAGAAGGAATATCCGCTTCACCAGTATGTTCAAAGGCATTTAGATTATTACGAATCACTATTGAAACGGTAAAAAAACTTTCTTAATTTCTCATTTCTCTAGCTTTTCATCATGACAAAAAAATGATGAAAAGCATCATTTTATGGTGGCTATAAATTTTCCTCATACTATGTACTATAATTTTGCGTAATCTATTATTTATGAGGAGCAAAATGACTACTAAACTGGTAAGCGTTGATGCAGCTAAATTAGAAGGTTTCAAAATCGAGACCAAAACAAGACAGCACATTGCTTATGTGGATCAACCAACTGCTGGCGGCGGAACCGATACCGGTCCGACCCCGCTTGAATACCTTTTCATTTCTCTTGCTGGTTGTATTATTTCAATTGGTGAAATCATTGCCCGGCAGCGCCAATTGCCTTTGCGCGGTATCTCATGCCATGTAGAAGGCGAGCTGGACACAGATGTTTTGATGGGGAAGACAAAAGAAGTGCGTGCTGGCTTTTCGGCAGTCCGTGTGGTTACCCGTATCGATGCAGACATGACACCTGAAGAAAAGGAGAAGTTCCTGCATGAAATCGATTCCCGCTGCCCGATTTCCGATAATATTCTAAATTCTACACCTGTTGAAATTGTCCTGGATAAAACAACCGAAATTTTCGGATCGAAGAACTAGGAATCCATAAAACAACCAATTGTTGAAAATTCATTCAGGTAGATAAAAGAAAAGAGCTGTGGAAAGATTAAATCTGAAGCTCTTTTCTGATAATCACTGCTCGTGTGGTATTTAGATTAAATACCGAACCCATAAATACCCGGTTGCAATAAGCAGAGATACGAAGGCTGTCACCAGTCCGTAGCGCAGAAATTTTAAAAAGGAAATGGGATGTCCGCTGCGTGTTGCTAAATTTGCAACGATCAGGTTGGCAGACGCTCCTACCAATGTTGCATTTCCTCCCAGGCATGCCCCCAGTGCCAATGCCCACCATAGCGGTTGAACTGCCATAGTCTCGCCGATACTCTCAACTAATGGAATCATCGTTGCCGTATATGGAATGTTATCGATCAACCCGGATGCCAAGCCGGAGAGCCATAAAATCGTAATGGTGGTTCCAGTTGGATTGCCGTGGGTCAGACCAAGTAAAAAATTGGCTGCTGCGTCGATTAACCCCACCTGCACAACTGCTTCGATAAGAATGAATAGACCAATAAAAAAGAACAGAGTGGACCATTCGATTTCCTGGAGCATGTCTTGAACCGAGGATTTTCCCCAAAGCATTAAAACAACAGCGCCCGACATGGCAATTGTTGCTGGCTCCAGGTGCATCCATCCGCTGGCGAGAAACCCAATAATCACAAGGCTGATCACAATCAGGGCTTTGCGTAAAAGCAGACGGTTGGTGATGAGAGTGTCAACATCCATCTCTGTAATTTCGATCACTTTATCTTTCTTACCTTTCAGGTCTTTACGGAATAGTAATAAACACAACCCGAGGTATACGAAAAAGATTAAGATAGTTACAGGCGCCATGTTTAACACGAAGGTCAAAAAGTCAATATTGGCTGCACTCCCGATGAGAATATTGGGTGGATCGCCAATTAATGTGGCAGTGCCCCCAATGTTTGAAGCCAATACTTCGGCGATTAAGAGGGGTATAGGGCTGATCTGTAAGCTGGCGGCTGCCAGCAATGTGATGGGCGCAACGAGGATGACAACCGTAACGTTGTCCAGAAGTGCTGAACTCACTGCTGTTATCGTTGATAAAATCAACAGAATCCGAATAGGGCTGCCTTTTGCAATTTTCACCGCCTTAATGGCGATCCATTGAAACAAACCCGTTTCCCGCAATATATTCGCGATAATCATCATTCCTACCAATAGGAAGATGACATTCCAGTCAATCGCTGAGAAGGCTTGCTTCTGGGTGAGAATACCCATCAAGATCATCGCCAAACCACCCAAAAGGGCGAGAATGGTGCGATTGATTTTTTCAGAAATGATCAATGCGTAAGTGAGTAGAAAAACTACCCCCACCAACCAGATCGAATCCATGCGATGTTGTCCTCTTCAATGTTGTCAGTCAGAATGATGTTTATTTTCGATGCAGTGAGCCAGTAAAGATAATAAATTGATATAACCGCAAATTCTGTATTGGTCATCAATTACAGGCAGCCCAGGCAATTTTTTGTTGTGCATTCTTTGAAAAGCATCTTTGACCGTTTCACTTTGCTTAATCCAAACAGGCTGTTGCATGGCATCGCCCGCACTTCGTAACCGGCTTTTTTGAGCGAAATCCATCACCTCATCCAGGTCGGTCAGTTTGTTCAGATAATCTTCCGGGAAGATTAAGAAAAAGAGATCATCTGCCAGCGTTTGAAAATCTAACACACCAACAAGGCGATTCTCCTCATTAATTACACAGGCAAGATGTGTGTTGGGATTGCCCATCATTTCTTTAGCAACGGAGTCAAGGAGGGTGCTTTCATCCACGATGGTTGGACGTTGAATCAGGAATTGCGGTAGTTCGGCAATCTTTGTTTCGCGTTGCAATCTCCATTGCGGTACGTTGACCGGGGCGATTTCGGTGGTGAGACTTCTCGGCTTTAGTTTAACCAAACCTTTCGCAGAGAGTATTGGTAACACAAAAAGCAATCCGCTATGTGGGCGTTGAAAACCGCCAACCACTTGCTCCGCTTCAGCGGTCACTTTTTCCAACAACTCATCGGTTTCAATCGCCACCAATAACGTGCGCTGGGTATTGGCGTCTGAATCGAAAATCCGGTCAAGGGCACCCAAACCCAGGCGTGATAACCACCCCGAGGTTTGAAAGAGCCCTGCGCTGTTCAGGATGGTCCCACCGGGAACACCGATTTTTTGCCAGGCATGAATCAGGTCAGGGATGAGTTTAATGTCTTGCAGAATGATTACAACCAGGTACATTATGGTTTCTCCTTCCATGTAAATGTTTTCTGGCTTGACTTACACATTATACCTTTTTGTTTGCAGATTCTGATTGGGCAAATGATTAACTGAATTGAAATAAGTGTTAGTGTGAAAAATCACATCTAAGGTCTATCTGGAAAAACGCCCGGTAAATTAACCGCAACAGGTAATGAATGCCAGGCGAAGTACTGCCAGGGCTACATGTCAGTATAAGGTAACTGAATCGTGCTTGCGTAATCACAAAGATAGACCTTTAAAAACAGGGATGTCGTTTATAATTCGTTGGGTTTTACTGGCAAGAGAATATGGATGATTATTTTTCTCGCAGTGATGGGTGACAATTTTCTGTAATTATGGAAGAAGAAAAATGCTTACAGTGATATATGGATTATTCTCAGCTTTATCCTGGGGGGCAGCAGATTTTACAGG
>CAYRRA010000247.1:0-4647 GCA_964426355.1 uncultured Anaerolineaceae bacterium | reverse complement strand
CGGATGCATTTTGTAAAAGGGGATCAGTCAGCCGGTCTGGCAGACGTGGCTGAAGCGGTAAAATTATCCGAACCAGAGGGGTTCATCAGCGTTTTTGTTGAGGAAGGTGAGGAAATTGCTTTTGCCCTGCAGGCATTGCTGGCGAAAGAAACCCCTCATGCAGATTATGTGTGCGCCATTTTGGCTGCTTTTGCAATGCAGCCGGCGCACCCTGGGGCTGTGCCGCAGCCACTGATTGAAGCCTTGACCGGGCGCGAGCTGGATGTGCTGCGCGGCATGGCTGAGGGGTTGAAATACGAAGAGATTGCGAGCCGGCTTTTCATTTCATTAAACACCGTTCGCACGCACGTTAAATCCATCTATGGCAAACTCGGTGTCAACAACCGCACACGAGCCATTGAGGCAGCCCAAAAACAAGGCGTGTTGTAAAATCCACGAAAATCACATCTTTTTTCCTGGGCGGATCACATTTTTATGCGATCCGTTTTTTGTTTTACCTGGATAAGATAGGGTTATGCTTTCACAATTGGATCGCAAAGGAGTTGACCCGGAATGCAGGATAGAAGAAAGTATCACATTACGTTGCGCGGACGGATAGACGAGGCGGAGTTCAATCAATCCAGCCCGGTAGCGGTGCTGTTGTTGGCGAATGAGGTAAATATCTCTCAAATCTGCGTAAAGACGGATCAGTCTGGCTTGATGGGTTTGCTGCGTTATTTGCACGGGCGGGGGTATGTGCTCGTTTCGATAATGTGTGAAAGCGAAAAATTGGACGATAGGAGATAAAAAATGAAACAAACAAATCATTTCCAACCGGTATCACGGCGTAATTTCCTCAAATGGGGCTGTGTTGGTGCTGCAGCAGTGGGCGTAACGGCGTGCGCGGGAACGATGGCGTTCTCTGCGCTGGCGGGTGATGAAGAAGTGGGTAGCCAGGTCGAACAGCCGCAATATACCTTTGGGCAGTCGCACACAACCGGACGTGTGCTGCTGGCTTATGCCAGCGCAACCGGCTCGACCGCAGAAATTGCCAAAGTGGTAGGTGAAACGTTCGCTGGACAGGGTTGGGCAGTGGACGTTTACCCGATGGAGGATCACCCGGCTCCGGAGGGTTACCAGGCGGTGCTGCTGGGTAGTGCTGTGCAGCATGGCAACTGGCTGCCGGAGGCATTGGATTACGTGAAAACCCATCAGCAGGCACTGGCAAAAGCGCCGGTGGCATTGTTCAGCGTGCATATCACCAACCAGGGTAACGACGCGGAAAGCCGGGCAATCCGGGAAACCTTTTCAGATGCGGTAAAGCCTTACGTTCAACCGGTAACTGAAGTTTTCTTTGCTGGAAGATTCAACCGGCAAGGGGCAGCCTTGATGATGCCGCGCTGGATCGCCCCTTTCATCCCGACGATCGATTTACGCAAGTGGGATTTGATTGATACATGGGCAAAAAACTTGCCAGCGAAGCTTTTTGCCTGAAAAAACTCAAATGATTTTTAATTGAAGAGGAAAAAATGAAAGACCATCAAGAAAGCTTTTTTTACAAACTGGGCAGCATTTCCGCATGGCTGCAACTGCTCATCACCCTGGCAATCATTGTGATTTCGCTCACCCTGGGCACAGAGCCCAAAACGGCGCAAGAGTATTTTTCACTGTATCAAAACGACCGCCTAACGGCGTTTTTACGGGATGATTTTTCAAGCCTGATCGTGGTGGCGCTTTACCTGGGGCTTTTCCCCGGGCTTTACCTGGCTTTGCGGCAGGTGAACCGCCATGCAGCAGGTTTCATTACCGCCCTGGTATGGGTTGGTGTGACGTGCTGCTTTGCCAATCATTCTGGTTTCTCATTGATCCATCTCAGTGACCAGTATGCAGCCGCGCAGGACCCGGCGCAAAAATCGCAGTTGCTCGCCGCCGCTGAAGGGGTGATTGCGGGGAATATCTGGCACAGCACCGGAGGGTACATGACGGGTATTCTCCTCCAGGGCGGAGGTGTGTTAATTTCGCTTCTCATGTTGCGCAGCCGGCATTTTAGCAAGGTCAGCGCGTTTGCCGGGTTGTTTGCAAATGCCTTTGACCTGGTGCAGCATGTCCTGCATCCTTTTGCCCCATCTCTTTCCGGTTCCATTATGCTTTTTGCAGGACCATTTTACCTGGTCTGGTTTCCGATGCTTGCAATCGATCTTGCCCGGTTGGGAAGGCAAATACCGGAACAATAACCGGATAGGAAGCCGATTTTTCACCCGTCCCGGAAAGATTTCCTGTAGAATCCAGACAAAGGATTAAAATAGAGTGGAGGTGAAAAACATGGCAAAATATGTCGCGGCAATCGATCAAGGTACAACCAGCACACGCTGCATGCTTTTCAATCACCAGGGTATGCCGGTGGGCGTGCATCAAGTGGAGCATAAACAAATCTATCCACGCCCGGGCTGGGTGGAACATGACCCGCTGGAAATCTGGGAGAACACCCGCACGGTCGTCCGGGAGGCCATGCGCAAAGCGGGTGCCGATGCAAATGATATTGCTGCGGTGGGAATCACCAACCAGCGCGAAACCACCATTCTTTGGGATAAAACCACCGGGAAACCGGTCTACAACGCCATTGTCTGGCAGGATACGCGCACCGATCAAATTATTCAGCAGCTTGCCGGCGAGCAGGGTTTAGAGCGCTTCAAACACCAGGTCGGGCTGCCCCTGGCAACGTATTTCTCCGGTCCCAAGATTAAATGGATACTGGAGAACGTGCCCGGTGCGCGCGCCGCCGTGTTGGAGGGGCGGGTGCTCTTTGGCAATATCGATACCTGGGTGATCTGGAACCTGACCGGCGGGGTAAACGGTGGAAAACATGTCACCGATGTGACCAATGCCAGCCGCACCATGCTGATGGACCTGAAAACCCTGGATTGGGATGCAGGTATCTGCGCGGCGATGAATATCCCCATGCAATTGCTGCCAAAAATTTGCTCGTCGGCGGAAATTTACGGACACACGCGCGAAGATGGACCTTTCCAGGGCGTGTTGCGCGTGGCTGGCGACCTGGGTGACCAGCAGGCTGCCACCGTGGGGCAGACCTGTTTTGAGACCGGTGAAGCCAAGAACACCTATGGTACTGGCTGTTTTATGATTCTCAATACCGGGCAGGAGATTGTGCATTCGGAGCACGGGTTGTTGACGACCCTGTGCTATCAATTTGAAGGTGAACCGCCGGTGTATGCGTTGGAAGGTTCGATTGCCATCAGCGGAGCGCTGGTGCAGTGGCTGCGCGATAATTTAAGGATGATTGATTCTGCCGCGGAGATTGAGAACCTGGCGAACACAGTGCAGGACAATGGCGGGATTTATATTGTGCCTGCGTTCTCGGGCTTGTTTGCACCCTACTGGCGCTCCGATGCGCGCGGTGTGATTGTCGGGTTAACACGGTATATCCATCGCGGGCATATTGCGCGCGCGGTTTTGGAAGCCACGGCATACCAGACGCGCGAGGTGTTGGATGCTATGAATGCCGATTCAGGCGTTCAGTTGAAATCACTAAAAGTGGATGGCGGCATGGTGCAGAATGCATTATTAATGCAGTTCCAGGCGGATGTGCTGGGCGTGCCGGTGATTCGTCCAAAGGTGGCGGAAACGACAGCGTTGGGCGCAGCGTATGCTGCCGGTTATGCCGTGGGGTTCTGGAAGAGCAAAGAAGAAATGAAGCAGAATTGGGAAATGGATAAAACCTGGCAGCCTGACCCGGCGAGCAAAGCCGGAACAGAACTTTACAGCCAGTGGAAAAAAGCGGTGACGCGCACATTTGATTGGATCGAATAGAAAGGGAAATATGAACAATAGAACTGAACGCATAAAGGCATTGCAAGCAAAACCGGAAGTCAGTGTGCTGATTATCGGCGCAGGGATTAACGGCGTGGGAACTTTTAGAGACCTGGCGCTGCAGGGTCTGGATGTGGTCATGATTGACCGGGGGGATTACGGCAGCGGTACCAGCGCAGCCTCATCACACATGGTGCACGGCGGTATCCGCTACCTGGAAAACGGCGAATTCCGCCTGGTTCGCGAAGCGGTGCGCGAGCGAAACCGCCTGATTGAAAACGTACCTCACCTGGTCAAGCCCCTCCCCACCACATTCCCGATTTTTAAAGTTTTCTCCGGTTTGTTGAATGCTCCGTTGAAGTTCCTCGGTCTGCTCGAAAAACCGTCTGAACGCGGTGGGCTGGTGATTAAGATTGGCATGACCTTGTACGATATTTACACAGGCGCACAGAAGACGGTTCCCAAACATGTGTTCAAGAATCGCAAAGAAACCCTGGCGCAGTTCCCTGCGCTAAACCCGGATGTGCGTTATACCGGCACCTATTTCGATGCCGCCATGCCTTCACCCGAGCGGATTGTGGTCGAGTTGATTGGAGATACAGTAAAAGCAAACTCCAATGCTATCCCTTTGAACTATACGATGGTGGAGCGTGTGGATGAGGACGGCATTGTGTTGAAAGACCTTTTGAACGGGGAAACGATGCGAATTAAACCGAAAATCGTTGTCAATGCGGGCGGACCGTGGATTGACCTGATCAATGCCTCGTTTGGAAAGCAGACGCGCTACATGGGCGGCACCAAAGGCTCTCACTTGGTGCTGGATCACCCCGAACTGCGTGC
>CAYRRA010000246.1:0-4766 GCA_964426355.1 uncultured Anaerolineaceae bacterium | reverse complement strand
CTCCGCAATCATCCCTTGTATGGGATGTTATTGTGAAATAATATCTTTACCCACATTATTCTTGTGAGAGCTTTGCATTTTCCGCTACACGCTGCAGTTTCTCGTTCATCCATTGAATACCGCCGCGGTAATAGACAAAGCTGGATGCAATCAGCCCGGTGACAACAAATGCATGTCCCAAAATGCCAACCATGGTCATCCAGGAATTTTCGGGTGGGAACGTCCATAAGATATCCAGACCCTGGCTGATCAGAATTGCCATCAAGATGAAGATCCCCGTTCCCGGCAAGAAATAACGTACCAGGCGGATGCTGTTAATGGCTGCTGTAAATACGTTTTGATCATAGCTGTAGATGCCATGTGGAGAAAAGATCAGCGGCATCAGCAGCCAGATCAAGATCAGGGTAAGGAAGATAAAGGCAAGTTGCATCAGAATCGGATTGATTAACGAGATCACCGATATGAAGAGCGATATCGGAATTGTCAAAACGATGATGACAGCATAAGCGCTTATGGTAAACAACAAGGTATATCTGAATAATCTAAAAAAGCGTTTGAAGGTAAGCTTGCTTTCCTGATTAAGACTGATGCGAGCAATTTCACCAAAGAAGATGCTTCCGCCTGCTAATCCAACCAGGATACAACCAAGCCATGCAAGGAAAAGCATTCCAAAGGAGGAAATCTCAAAGACAGTCGGTGTGCCAAGTGGGTTCTCAAGAACGCCTCTACCTGCAAGCAGACTGGGGACGCCGATAGGGAGGGTGCGCAATGAACTCAGTAGATTTAAACGTGCCAACATTTCATTCCACAGTGTTTGGGCACTGGTAAATGTGGATTGTAACTCGGGTGATGCTGTTTTAATGAAAAGATTGCTGAATTCAGTAAATAATGGGGTAAATAGTGTCTTGATATGTAAACGCGGTGCAAACCAGATGATGATATCGAGGACAACTGGTAGCAAAATAAGGTGAATATGGTTGGCGACTGAGTTAAATCCCTCCAAGAAAGACGGAATTAATCGCGGGGGTGCAGTAGTTGTTGGTGAATTTTTAACATCCATACATTAGTCAATTTTATCATAAATGGCTCAAGTTCGCTTTACAGCCCGGTAATTCTTGATATGAAATTGAGAACATATATTCGCTTGAGTACACACTTTTTCACTGGAAATTACTCGTCCTCTGGGACAAAATCACCCATTTTTGTATATTCCTGTCTCATTTCGGGAAAACTTTATCTAATCCCACCCACCAACAATAATCGGTGGGGGATGTCTATAAAAAGTCGCTTCTATTTAATGTGTGGGGGACCAACCAGTCGTTCCAAGAGATATTTATCACATAGCAACATGTTTCAGCCTCATCCGCCGGAGGATGAATCCTTCCTGCTGCAAAACAGAGCCCCCTGCGGGGTTACGCATTCAATGCGAGAAGTAGCTGGATTGATCCAGTGTTATTGATAAGCTGTGGGATTTATCTCTCAGCCTTCTATGCCTTGAAAGGGAATGTAAAAATTACAGCGTACCCATCTCTTTTTATGAGATGCATACGCTGCGAATCGTCCTTTTTGATTGGCGGAAGAAGCCACCCAGATCAGGATGGGTTCGTTTTCTACTCGCTTTTCACTCTCACGAAGTGCTTTGCCATGTAATCAGCAACAGCATGAGCATATTGTTCACCGCGTTTTTTGTTTGCCAGACGCGCATCTCCCAGGATGCCGTTGTGGGTGATCGTGTGCAACCCTTCAGCCAATGCAGCAGAGAGTTTCTCGCCTTCTTTCTCAAAATCAGCCAGGAACCCTTTTTCCAGCTTTTCCGTACGAACAAGGGTTTCGTCCCAGGCAAGCATCAGAGAGGTTTCCATCTCTCCAGCATGAACGCCGAGTTGTTCGGGTGTAATCCCTGCTGTCTGGATGATTTCACCAACTGGCTTCGAAAATGCGCTGTCATCATCCAGCGTGAGTATTTCCAGTTGAGGATGGGATGCAGCCAGTTCGGGCATCAGTTCTGCCAGTGCAGCAGCATTGCCGCCGTGGCTGTAGGTGATCGCAATTCGTTTGAAACCGTGCCGGGCGAGTGATTGAATGTATTCCCGCACAATCGACTGAAAGGTGGCTTTTGTAAGGGTAAGCGACCCTTTGAATTTCATGTGGTGCTCGGATAACCCGGGACGGATCACGGGTGCAACCAGTGTTTTGCCCATTTTGCGGGCGACTAAATCAGCGAGTGCATATCCCAGAAACGTATCGGTTCCGAGAGGTAAATGCGGTCCATGCTGCTCGATTGAGCCAGCGATGAGTAAAACAGTATCATATCCTTCGTTGATTGCCTGCTCAATTTCTCGCCAGGTCATTTTTTCCATCCAAATTTCTTGAGTCATTGGGTTATTCTCCTTTATCTTGGATATGGATTAAGTTTACCCGTTGTTGGCAGGATTGTGTGACGTTTTTTGGAGGGATTCAATAAAAAGGCATGCATAATGATGTAAAATCGAATCTGTAGGTACCTCAATATTGGGTATGGCATGGAGGAAATATGAGGAAAGCAAAAATTGTTGCAACGATCGGTCCCAGTAGCCAGAGAGAAGACGTGCTGGTTGAATTGGTTAAAGCGGGTATGGATGTGGCGAGGTTGAATTTTTCGCATGGCACACACGTTGAACACGAGAACAATTTCCGAATGATTCGCGCCATTTCTGAAAGGTTGGGAAAAGCAGTTACCATCTTGCAAGACTTGCAAGGACCAAAATTACGCGTAGGAGACATGGGAAGTAGCGGGTTAGAACTGATTCCTGCACAGAAGGCGGTCTTGTTGGATACTGAACACACGTCTATATCGGAACTCCCCAGCGATGCGGTGCGAATACCGGTTTCAATCCCTGACATTGAGAGAAACCTTGTCCCCGGCAAGCGGGTGTTGCTCGATGATGGGAAGATGGTTCTGCAAATTCTCCGTGCACACCCAGGTTGGGCAGAAACTGAGGTGATTAGCGGGGGGATACTTCTTTCTCACAAAGGCATAAACCTGCCAGGCGTTTTTTTGGCAATGTGCAGCCTGACAGAAAAAGACCTGGGTGACCTGGAACTTGGGTTGAAAATGGGAGTGGATGCTGTGGCTTTGTCTTTTGTGCAGACACCTGACGATATCCGTGTGCTGCGTCAACACATTCACATGCTGCAACCCGATAAACCTTCACCGTTTATTATTGCAAAACTGGAAAGACCGGAGGCTTTGCAGCTTTTAGAGGAAATCCTGGAGGAAAGCGATGGCGTAATGGTAGCACGCGGTGACCTGGCGGTAGAGACCTCACCGGAGGATGTGCCCATCATGCAAAAAAGGATCATTAAGGCTGCAAATCGCCAGGCAAAACTGGTCATCACTGCTACCCAGATGCTTGAATCGATGATCTATGCTTTGCGTCCAACTCGAGCAGAAGCCTCAGATGTAGCGAACGCCATTTTCGATGGAACGGATGCAATTATGCTTTCAGGTGAGACCGCTGTAGGGAAGAATCCAGTGGAAAGTGTACGGATGATGGATGCCATTGTGAGAAAAGCAGAAGCGAATTTTTCGCCGTGGGGATGTTTCCTGGATGAAGATGAACCGCCTGCCCTGGACGATGCCATTTCAACCACACGCGCTGCGCGTGAACTGGCAAAAGACCGTGAGGTAGAATTGGTGGCGGTTTTTACCGTTTCTGGGCGTTCAGCGCTGTTGATGTCGAAGGCGCACCCGCACACTGCCATTGCAGCTTTCACGCCTGATGCAACTACATACCAGAGAATGTCACTTTTTTGGGGCGTCAAGCCATTTCTGACAACTTTTTCTTCCAGCGTGGAGGAAATGCTCTCTCAAGTTGAGAAAAAACTGCTTGAGTATGGCATGGTTTTTACAGGTCAACAAGCAGTTGTGGTTTGCGGTTACCCAGTAGGACAGATGTGCCCTCCTAACCTGGCGCTTCTGCACACGATTTCGAGTAAACAATAAAATTCCGCCAAAGAGAGATGTTTTAAATCTGGCGGAATTAAGAAGGTGTGTTCTTTATTTTTTTATAAAAATGGTAACTTGATGGCTTGCTCTGTTGACCAGGGCAATTCTTTGGTTAACCAACCAGGACGCAAATACTCCGGGTTTGGGTAGGTGTAAAACCCTTTACCCGACTTAACGCCCAGATAACCTGCTTCCACCATTGCATTGAGAAAGGCAGGTGGGCGGTCACGTTCTTCGCCGCTTTCCTGGAAGTAAACCTGCTCAATATCACGAATGACATCCAATCCAATGCTATCCATCAACCCAAAGGGACCCCAGGGTGTCTTATAACTCAATATCCAGGCGCGGTCCAGGTCTTCAAAAATGGAATACCCATCACCGACAAGGTGGAGGTTTTCGCGCTTAATAGCCCGCCAGATGCGGTTGAATGAAAACCCCATGATTTCTTTTTGAGTGATGACTGGGACGCAGTGAATGTCGAGCAGGTATCTTTCGACTGCTTTCACTACGTTTGGAAGGGTTTTTTCATGAAACATCATCTCAACCAGATAATCGCCTTCGCTGGGGTCGTTAAAGTTGATATTTAGGATATATTCCGGGCGCTGGGTGGCTGAGGCAATCCTTGAAGAAGGCAGTGAGGAGCTATTTGTTGCAAAGATTACCCCTGGAATAGCCAATCGATCCAGTTCTGAAAAGACTTTACGTTTGATTTCAAGATTTTCGGGCACATTTTCAATCAACATTTCGATGTTGTTCAACGCGCTGGGAAGATGGGTAT
>CAYRRA010000245.1:0-4933 GCA_964426355.1 uncultured Anaerolineaceae bacterium | reverse complement strand
CATACCCAGGATAATCACGATGAATGCCAGTAAACCGCCAAAGAAGGGGATGATACGCAGGATTGAATAGATCAAGACGCCGAGAGCCATTCCCCAGAACGGTGAAGCTGCCGCTTTTGATTCAGGGAATAACTTGACCAGGATCCAATTTCCAGCCAGATAGGCGACAACAATTTTGCTGCCATAAATCACCAGCATGGTGAAAACTGAACCGACGAACCCAAGGCTGGCGAAGCCGAACGAGAATGTTGCTGTCCGCAGCCCTCCTGCGCTCAACACACTCAAAAGAATGCTAACTGCCAGGATTGCTCCTGCTGCCAGGAAAATGCCCACATATCCCAGGATGACGACGAGAATGCCAAAGCCTGCAGAGGGGAGAGGCTGCTTGCGCAGCTCGGCGACGGTGCGCTGGAACAACCCGGGCAGCAATGTGACAGCCAGAGCCCCAACCACCAGCAGAGAGGAGAGGTTCAGCCAGAATTTTCTTAGTACACCCGTAACAAACCTGCCAAATGTCCAGCGGACTCTTTCAAATTCGCGGTCTGGCTGCTGGTATTGTGTTGTGGTTTCATACGGTACGGGTGTGTTAAAGATGACCTCACCGCCCGGTTCAGACAGGATATTGCTGCTTTGGTCAACTGATACGGTGTATTTTAAATCGCCGCCGATAACGGCTGAATCTCCCACACGCAGACCTTGCGAAAGCGTTTCGTTGACGCCAGGAGGGGTGGGGAAGTAAACCGGTTCCTGGCTGATATCACCCATATCCAATGTAACATCACCGTTAACTGTTCCATTGATCTCTGCGGCAGCGAGAGCGGCATTCACATCTCTGCCCACGAAACCCTCCAGGATCATCTGGTAGCCACCGTAAAAGATATCCACGCCAACTGAGGCGCTTTTTTCTGCAACAAAGCTGAATCCAGCGTAATACAGGTTGCGTGCCAGAGATGCGCCTTCACGCAAAGTCAGTGTTGAACTTGCGCCTGCTAGGCTTCCGTTGATTTTCCCTTCGATGACAATCGTTTGTGCGCCAGTGAACAGATTTCCTTCAATAACGCCGCCTTCGCCGATGACGATTTCATTGCCGAAAAGGAACGCGTCACCGCTGATCTTTCCATTGATGGTAATGGTATTTCCACCAGCAAACACATTGCCTTCTACGTTACCATCGACGCGCACTTTCTCCCCTTCCAGGAGAACATCATCGTAAATCGTTTGCCCTGCTTCAATCACGCCATCATCATCTGTGCCAGCCGCTTGTGCGGGTAGAACCGAAGCGGATAGCGTGGTAACCACCAATATGAGTGTCAGCAAAATTCTTACAGCAGGGGTTGATAGTAGATTTTTCATAGAGAAACTCCTTCATCCATTGATCGAGATCATTTCTTTTCGGTAGTATTTTGTCTTTTTCTCCTTTTGTCCAGTTGTAAAAACCTTGTTGATACTGGTGGATAAAAAACGTGACCGAAACGATCTATTTTATATACGCTTCAGATGGAGAATAGTTGTATGAGAAATGTTCAATCGAATCGAACGATATATCAAGCTCAAGAAGTTGTGATTGTTCAAGTTGGAGGGTATTTATTCTTTACGCCGGATGATGCTGACCGTACCGCCGACAATGATAAGCACCAAAAGAACCCCCCCCAGAACAATGCCATTGGTTTGTTCCGGGTTTTCTTCGAAAGGTTTCGGAGTGGGTGTTTCTGTCGGGGGGGCAATGGTATCTGTTGCAAGCACAGTTTCAGTTTGCAGTGCAGTGGTTTTGGGAATGGAAGTTGGAGTATCAGGTGAAACCGCAGCTGAGAGAGTCATGAACCCAAGCAAAAACAATAAGATGATTAAACTCCAAACAGAGCGTTGTTTATTGGTGGGTGGTGTACCCTTAGGGGATGAACTGATCGGTCGCATGGTTGTTAACGTGTGTTCAGTTTCTCTACAGCGCTTCTGGATGCCTGGAAGGGCGTGGCTTCCCCTGAAAGCACCAGGTTAACTGCGTCACTTAGAATGGGTCCAATGATTTCGAGTGTTTCTTCGGTAGGTTGGCTTTGTGCTGAAAGCGTAATCTGGCTGAGCAGCGATTTGACAACCTGATTTTGCCAGGCAGCCATGCTGCTGGGTCGTACGGGAAGATATCCTGCTGCAACGGTCCAATTCGCCTGGAACTGTTCATCAACCAGGTGTTCAAGCAGTTTGAGTGAAATCTCTTGTTGGTTGGGGTTTGGTTCGCTGAATGCCCATAACCAGCCGGAAACCAGGCTGGTTGATTCGCTTCCCAGTGAAGGCACAGGAATGGCTGCTACGTCGACGGGAAGTTGGGAAAGGTAGTAAGAGGTTCTGGATACAGCCCAATTGGCTGATTTTTGAGTAAATGAACTCCATATTTCTTGATCAGTGGTGTATCGTAACAGCCATGATGGAAACACATCGCTGTTGGCGCTGTTGCTGTAGAATTCCAGAACTTTTTCCAGCACAGAGCTATCCAGCATTAACTGCGATTGATCGTTAAACAACGTACCGCCTCTCGAAAGATAAAGCTGTAATGTGAACAAAGCTTTGGGGTCGGCGGCTGGAAAGAGAACAACGGCTTCATGGCTGAGAACATCATTCCAGTTTTGCGGGGTTGCACCCACGAGAGCAGGACGGTAGGCAAGGATCATGGCATCCGCGGCGAAAGGAATGCCGTATCCTTTGTTCTGTGATACCCCTAAAAGACGGGCATAGTCATACCAGTCTTCTGTGAGCAACATTTGTTGGATTTCTTCCAGTGGTTGGATCCATCCCTGGCTTGCAGCGCGCTGTAAATCGCTGTGTGAAAGAAGCACCAGTGAGGGAGCTGCGGCAGGTGCAGTTTTTAAGGTGCTTTCCAGGGCTGGCAGCATCCCGTTCGGTCCGCTGCTCTCTTTAATGCGTAATTGCACCTCATAATCATATCGGTCTTGAAAATCTTCGATTTGTGCTTGAAGCAATCGGTCAGAGATATCTTGCGATGAGAAAAATTCAGGCGGAACCCACAGAATGAGGGTGTTTGAAGTTGCCTCAATGGCAGTGCTTTCCTGAACCGGCGTGGTTTCTGGTTCTGGTGTGGCGGCTGTCATTGTGGTGACAAGGATGGACTTTGATGTAGGTGTGGCTGAAATGAAAAAATCTAAAAAAGCCCCTGTGTTGCAACTTGAGAGTGACAGGAGAATGGTGATAAAGATGATGGTGGTGAAAAGATTGCGTTTTGACATCCGTGGTTCCATTGTACCGCATGTCGCGACCTGCAGAAAAAACAATAAAAGTTTTTAAGCCGGGCAAGTCGGGAATAGTTTTTTTCCTGGCTGGTATTATCTCATCACCTGAGCGATTTGAGTAAATTCAGGGTAGTTGGCAACAACCTCTGTGGCGGTTGGCGTCTCGGTGGGAGTGGGGGTGGGGGTGTCTGTAATCGTTGGCGTGTAAGTGGGCGTGCCGGTTTCGGTAACTGTAGGTGTTGCGGTGGGTGTATGTGTAAAAGTTGAGAATGGGGTATAGGTCACTGACGGCGTCCAGGTTGCAGTGAGAGTTACTGAGGGTTCATTGGTAGTTGTGTTGGTCGGTGTTGTCTGGGTTTGTGTGACTGGTAGTGTTTGTGTTTCTGTGAGGGATTGTGTGATGATAGGAGTCCCCTTGGATTCTCCGCCGGAACTGACCAACAGAATCACGCCAAAGCAGTAACATGGCAGCGTTAGCAAAATGAGACTGATCAGGAGAGAGCGTATTCGCCTTCGTTGGTCAAACCCGGCAAGCATGAATTATTCCTCCAATATGCTAATGATGATAACATCAGCGAACGGTGAAGGCAAGGCTATTTATCTTCTTTGATTGTATTCCGGGCATGGCTTACTGCCTGGTAGAGGTTCTCAGCTTTTAGCTCAGAAAGTGAATAGCAGGGCGATTTAAGATGGTCTGCCAGGTTTTGAGCCAGACCCTGGTCAAATGCGGCATGTTCCATGTTAATAACCACACTATGGAACCTTTCGGCGGCAATTTGGTCTGCGATGAGATGTGCTTCTTCTTGCGGAGGCATCCGTCCAATCGAAACATTTCCTGCACCATCGGTAAGGACAATCAGCAGAGGAACCACATCGGGTCTTAAGTTTCTTTCTTGCATCAGGACATCATAGGCAAGCTGCAAGCCGGCGGATAAGGGTGTTTTTCCCCCAACAGGAATATCTGTGAGGGCACGTTCGGCGAGTATCACCGAGTTGGTGGGGGGTAGGATGAGATGGGAACGGTCTTTCTGGAAAACAATTAAACCGACCCTATCACGGCGTTGGTACGCATCGGTCAGCAATGAAAGGATGGCGCCTTTTGTGGCAGTCATTCTCTCTGCTACTGCCATTGACCAGGAGGCATCCACCAGGAAAAGTACCAGGTTGGCAGCGCGGCGAACCCGCACCTTGCGCATGAAGTCAGCGCGTTTGATTGAAAAGGCGACTTTTTTTCTTTCCTGGCTGCGTTCTTTTTGGAATGGTGCGGCGGCACGTATGGTGGCATCAAAGGCGAGATCGCTGGTTTTTCCGTTTGCGGGTCGTGCCTGGATATACCGCCCACGGCGATTATCGGAGTGGGTTTTTGATCGACGACCGGAGTTGCGCCGGGTCATCTCGTCCAACGGGGTATCCAGGCGGCGTGGGTTGAAAGTTTCGCCAACGTTTACTTTTTTCCCACCATCCCACCAGTAGGTATCATGGTCGGGAAAAACATTCTGAGGAGAGGGCTCGATTTGCTCCGGGCTGGAGGTTTCCGCCTCTTCTTCTGCTTCAATTAATGTTTTTTTTTAGTCATACTTTCTTCGGTTGGCTCAGAGCTTTGTTCGCTTTGATGTTCAGCAGAGCTTTGACCTTTAAGCTGTTCGATGCGTTCCATTAATTGTTCAGGGGTCATTTCACCCTGGTGGAAGGGT
>CAYRRA010000244.1:0-5051 GCA_964426355.1 uncultured Anaerolineaceae bacterium | reverse complement strand
TTTTGTATTCCTGCTGTGCGCAATTGAAACAGGTTTGATGAGCAATGTTTTTAAAGTTTTCGCACATTCTTTACTGGCGAAGACGCACTATATACAAGGAGAAAATAATGGAAAAAGAAAAGAATTATAAGAAGGGGATCAGCCGAAGGAACTTCTTAAGGGGCGCAACAGCCGCCGCCGGAGGCGTTGTACTGGCTTCATGTGCGCCGAAAGTTGCGGAAACACCTGCCGCCACCGAAGCTGAAGCAGTGACCACTGCAGTAGAAAGCTGCACCCCATCCTTTTTCACCGCCCCCGCACCGATTGCTGCTGCTGATATTACGAGCACAACCGATGCCGATGTGGTTGTGGTAGGTGCCGGTGTGAGTGGCTTGATGGCTGCCTATACGGCTGCAAAAGCCGGTGTTAAAACGGTTTTGGTGGAGAAAACCGAAAAATTCAATGCCCGCGGTGGTCATAATGGCTCTCTGCGCAGCAAGATGCAATTGGAAGAGGGACTGGATTACGATCCTAAGCGTGTTGTGCGCGATCTGGTACGCTGGAGCAGCAACCGCGCGGATGTAGCTCAGGTAATGCTTTGGGCGGACAATGTGGATGCAATCATGGATGAACTGATCGATATGGCTGGAGCCAATGATATCCAGGTCATGCGCTGGGGCAATAATGTTCCCGATCAGTATTATGCCGAATATGCTTCCGTGCACATGTTTGGCGGAATGGATCAGAACATCCTGGCTGGCATGCTGGAAGGCGCAGCCAAGACCGCTGGTGCTGAGTTTTATTACAGCACCCCTGCTGAACAGTTGGTAAAGAATAGCTCCGGTCGTGTAACGGGTGTGATTGCCAAAAATGCCGAAGGTGCGTATGTGCAGTTCAACGCAGCGAAGGCTGTCATCCTGTGCACCGGTGATTACGGAAACAACCCGGAAATGGTAGAGTACTACTGCCCCAAAGCCGCAATTGTTGACATGAACGTGTATATGCCCCCGGTCAACACCGGCGATGGACAGAAGATGGGTATGTGGATTGGCGCAGCGATGCAGGCTGAAGCCCCGCACACCCCCATGGTTCACAACCTGGGTGCGGCTCCGTTCTCCGGAAACCCGTTCCTGCGGGTGAACATTGAAGGCAAGCGCTACGAAAACGAGGACGTGCCGATTCCCCTTATGGCAAACTCCGCACAGTTACAGCCAGGACACAAGACCTGGACAATTTACGACTCCACGTTTGAAGAAGACCTGCCGAAGATGGGAACCAGCTTCTCCCGCACCAATATGATGAGTGAACGTACTCAGACAAGCATCGATGCATCATTGGAGAGCGGAACATTAATAAAGGCAGACACGTTGGATGAGCTGGCTGAGAAAATGGGTGTTCCCGCAAATGCATTAAAGGCAACCATTAAACGCTATAACGAACTGGCAGCCAAAGGCAGCGATGATGACTTCGGCAAAGATGGCGAAATGATGACTGCAATCGATACCGCTCCATTCTACGCCGCTTACAACTCACTGGCTCTGCTGGTTGTGTTGGGTGGTTTGGCGGTCAATACAAAACTTCAAGTTCTCGATACCGAGCACAAGGTGATCCCCGGCTTATATGCTGCCGGTAACACTGCTGGTGGTTTCTTCGCCAATGACTACCCGGTGATTGTCCCAGGTATGAGCCACAGCCGTGCCTGGACCTTCGGTCGGATTGCTGCCACAAATGCAGCCGCTGAGTAGATCTTCGTAAACAAAAACATTCATGGGATGGAGGCGCAGGGGGCGCCTCTTCTTTTATTAAAAATCAATATAGGTGCAATTTTCTAAGGATTTGATGGGTGTGGATCACATCAAACCAGCCTTCACGGTATATAATTCATTTAGAGATTCACCCAAACATGAGTAATCAACGAAAATCCGCATTCAACTTTTTTGCTTTTATCCGAAAATATCGCTGGCATTTTACTGCAATACTATGGCTGGCAGGTTTTTGGTTGGGCTACACAGGCTTTTCCCGGTATGCAAATCAAACAGGAGAAACATACCATTGGCTGGATAAGATATACCTGATCATCCAATTGGCGATATTTGAGTCTGGGGGTATTTCCAAACCGCCGCTTGCGCTCAATATCGCCAGGTTTTTACTCCCATTTTTAACAGCTCAAACCAGCCTGATGGCATTGGCAACACTTTTTTCAAAAGAGTTCCGCCGGTTCACCCTGCGTTTCTCGCGCGGGCATGTTGTGGTCTGTGGAGATGGCAGACTGGCTTTTCGGGCTGTCCAGGCACTGCTTAAAGGACAGAAGAAAGTGGTGTGGGTGACAAAGAGTGAAAGTTTGCAGGAAATACAGGCAATAGAGGAATTGGGCGGCGTGGTGCTTCAAGGGAATTTATCCACCCCAGACCTTGCAGGCAGGATCGCGCTGGATAAAGCAGGCACCCTTTTCTCGTTTTATGATGATGATCATGAAAATATTGAAAATTCACTCCTGGTAGAGCAAATATTGACCGGGCAGCGGGGGAGGAAGAGCCACAATACGCTGCAATGTATCACGCATTTGCATGACCCGTTGTTGAGCAACTTGTTCCTGGAGCAAACCTTGAAGGCTGAGTGGAAAGAATCGATCCAACATGACGTGATTAATGTCTATCAACTGGCTGCCAGCCTGGTTGCGCAAAAATTCCCACCGTTTCTTAGAGGGAAGAATCTGGATAGTAATTCGATTTTGGTCATTGGTTTTGGGAAATTCGGACAGCATGTACTGCTGGAGATTGCCAGGCAGTTGGTCGGATCGACAATGCGCTTGCCCGTGAACGTGCATGTGATGGATCGCGAGGCGGATTGGAAAACGGTTTCGTTCACCAAACTTTACCCGGAACTTTTAGCGTTTTTTTCCATTACGCCCCATGAACTTGAAATTTATTCCCCTGAGTTCCAGGATGTAGACCGATTTTTGAGTCATTGCAGCCCAAACCTTCATACGGTGTATATATGCCTGGATGACGATGCAACTGCTGTCCATACTGCCCTGTTACTGTACCGCCATCTCAAGGAACTGTCACCGCAGATTGTCCTGCGCTTAATGCAATCGACTGCTGTGCGTGACCTTTTTGAGTATGGCGAGGTCATGGATCGCATCCAGGGAGTATCTTTTTACGATGAAATCAGCACCCCCCAGGTACTGATGAACAGCTCGGTGGAATTACTGGCAAAGGAGTTTCACAAACATTACCTGGAGCAGACGACGGCAGAAGGCAAACACAGCCCATCTGCGGTGGAGTGGGAAACGCTTTCTGAAGAAAAAAAAGAATCAAACCGCCGGCTTGTACGCTACTTGAAGCGGCATTTGCAGGCGTTGGGGTATCAACTTATGCCCATGCAAAACCTGAAAGCACCTGTGTTTGCTTTTTCACCAGAGGAAATTGATACCCTGGCACGCAACGAACACGAACGCTGGTGTGAGGATATGTGCCAGAAAGGGTATCGATACGGGTTGGAAAACAACCCGGCGAGGAAAACGAACCCTTATCTGCGGCAGTGGAAAGAGCTCTCCGATGAAGAGAAACGGTTCAATTGCGAACTTATGCAAATTATCCCTCAAATGGCTGCAAGAGCCGGGTTGCAGATTGTTAACGTAAAGAGACCTGCAGGGTGATGTTGGAAAAACCAGTCATTCGGATCGGTGTGACCGGTCATCGTTATTTACGGGATGTTCCAGCTTTAATGAGTGCACTGCTCTCGGGATTGGCGCGACTCAAAGAACGGTATGCTGAATCACATTGGGTGCTTTACAGCCCGTTAGCGCCAGGCAGCGATCAACTGGCGGGGCAGGCGGCGTTGGCGTGTTCGATTCCGTTGGTGGTTGTATTGCCTTTCAACGAGGAATGTTATCTGAATACCTTCCCGGAAGATGGGCGTGCGGCTTATCATCGGATGGTTTGCAAGGCGACAGAGGTGATTGAACTGCCTGCAATGGTTGAGGGGGAGCCTGCCTATGAAGCATTGGGTCGGCATATCGCAGCAAACATGGATGTTTTGATTGCCATCTGGAATGGCGAACCGGCGCGCGGTCAAGGCGGCACCGGTGAGGTGGTGGAGAATTTTCGCATGAGTGGTAAGCCACTGATGTGGGTCAGGGCGGATAATATGCTGCCGGGCAATCCGGTTCGTCTACCGCCTGAAATGGAACAGGGCAGCATCGTCTATGAGAATTGGTGACGTGTCACGCCCGATGAGGAGTAAGGAAATGCGCACAAAACTGAAATTCATGGTTGTTCTTTTGCTGGGGCTATTTTTATTGCCGGGTTGCCAGGAAGCAGCAAAGGGCGATTTTTCGATTTACCTCTTGAAAGATGAGATGCATGCAATTGAACTGGCGGGTAAGAACCTGGCGGAACTGGAATTGCAGGATACGCCCTTAATCTCTGCCAAAGATATCGTCTCTTACGATGCTGCAACGCACAGTATTGAACTCACCGAAGAAGGTTTGGCGCACATGGAGGAACTATTCCCTGAAACGATTTGGGTGAGCGGGGTGCCTTTTGTGGTGACAGTGGGTGATGAGCGCATTTATGCGGGGGCGTTCTGGACACCGCTTTCCTCTCTCAGTTTTGACGGGGTGGTCATTCTGCAAGAACTGGGCGAAGAGCAAAGGATTTTACAAATTTCGTTGGGTTACCCCGGTCCAGATTGGTTTACCGGCGAAGACCCGCGTTCGGATCAGCGGATACTGGCTGCGTTACGCACCGCCAAAAAATTGAAGGAGTAATACCGGTGTACAGGTAAAAGATTTCTTAAGGGTTTTAACGGAGGGAAAATGGTAGAGCCAAGAATGTCTTCAAAGGAAGAATGTTGTGCAAAGGTGAGCGAATTGCAGGTTTTATTAGATGCAGTCAAAGCTGAAAAAGACAGCATGGAAACATTGAATTTCCCCTGGGCTGGAAACCTGGGCAACTGGTACTGGTATATCAAAACGAACCACGTTCTTTTCAATGAGCAAAAAATCAAAGCATTGGGTTATAGCAAAGAAGATATACAAAAAATTTATTGGGCAGGACTTGTTCACG
>CAYRRA010000243.1:0-5059 GCA_964426355.1 uncultured Anaerolineaceae bacterium | reverse complement strand
GGTGCAATGATTACCTCGTCATCACCTGCCCCGGCGCAGTGGAAAAAGTTCACCGCTCCTTTCTTGATGCCGGTGTGGATGTCATTGAAACCAACACCTTTCGCTCAAACCGAATCACGCTGGGCGAATACCATTTAAAAGATCGAACAATTGAAATCAACCAGACCGCGGCTTCACTGGCTCGCCGCCTGGCGGATGAATACAGCCAGCCCGGTTACCCGCGTTTTGTGGCTGGTTCGATGGGTCCATCCGGGAAGCTGCCCTCCATGAATGACCCCGAACTTTCTAACATTACCTTTGACGAACTGGTAGATGTTTTACGAGAGCAGGCAGTTGGGTTGATCCAGGGTGGAGTGGATTTGATTCTAATTGAAACCTCTCAGGACATACTGGAGGTCAGGGCAGCGATCCAGGGGATACAGGCAGCTTTTGAACAAACCGGGGTTTTTCTCCCCATCCAGGCACAGGTCACCCTGGATACCACCGGTCGTATGCTCCTGGGAACCGATATCGCTGCAGCGCTCACCATCCTCGAAAACTTGCATATCGATATCATCGGGCTCAACTGTTCCACCGGTCCGGAGCACATGCGCGAACCCATCCGTTTCCTGGGTGAAAACTCTCCCTTGCCGGTTTCCTGCATCCCCAATGCGGGTCTGCCGCTAAACGTTGATGGGAAAGCCGTTTATCCGCTTGAACCTGAGCCATTTGCTGAGGCTATGGTTGAATTTATCGAGAAGTTCCATGTCAGCGTGGTCGGTGGGTGTTGCGGCACCACACCTGCACATCTAAAACAACTGGTCAAAAAAGTTCACGGCAAAAAAAGCCTGCCGCGTCCAATTCTCAATTTACCCAGCCTGGCTTCGTCAGTGCAATCGGTACCCATGCAGCAAGAGCCTGCTCCATTCCTGATTGGTGAACGATTGAATACGCAGGGCAGCAGGATTTTTAAGCAGCTCATCCTGGAAGAAAAATATGAAGAAATCCTGCCCATTGCTGAACAGCAAATCCAACGAGGAGCGCATGGATTGGATATTTGTGTTGCGCTTACCGAGCGATCCAATGAAGTGGAGACCATCCAAAAGGTGATTAAGACCATTTCACAGGCAGTTACGGTCCCAGTGATTATCGACACGACTGAATTGGATGTGATGGAAACCGCGCTGAAAACTGCTCCTGGACGCTGCCTGATTAATTCAACCAACCTGGAGTCTGGAAGGGAAAAGGCGGACAGGGTTTTCATGCTCGCAAAAAAATATAATGCTGCTGTCATGGTTCTCACCATTGATGAAAATGGTATGGCGAAGACCGCACAGCGAAAACTTGAAATCGCCAAACGTCTGTTTGAGATCGCTGTAAACGAACATGGTCTCAGACCACAAGACCTGGTTTTTGATGCGTTGACATTTACGTTAGCAACCGGCGATCCCGAATACTTTAATTCCGCCAAAGAAACGCTGGAGGGGATTCGCAAAATCAAGAAAGAAATACCCGGTTCATTGACTTCATTAGGTGTCAGCAATATCTCGTTTGGGTTCTCACCTGCCGCGCGCGCTGTGGTCAACAGCGTGATGCTTTATCATTCGGTTCAAGCCGGATTAGACATGGCAATTGTCAACCCGGCTCATATCACTCCTTACCCGGAGATCCCCCTTCTTGAACGCGAGCTCGCTGAAGATTTACTTTTCAACCGCAGGAATGACGCGCTGCAGCGGCTGATCGCCCACTTTGAAAAAGTACACACTTCGGAGCAGCAAAAAGACAGTCAGCATGAAGCTCTGACAAAAATGACGCCGGAAGAACGCTTGCATTGGCGCATAGTCTTCCGCAACAAAGAAAATATCGACACGGACATTGACGAAATCATTCAACGCACATCGCACCGCTCAAAACATGAAATCGCTGTCGAAATCCTCAACACCGTCCTGTTGCCCGCCATGAAGGAGGTCGGTGATAAATTCGGCAATGGCGAGTTGATTTTGCCTTTTGTGCTTCAATCTGCCGAAGTCATGAAAAAATCTGTCTCCTTTCTTGAGAATTACCTTGAGAAAAAGGAAGGGGTCAGCAAAGGGAAAATGGTATTGGCAACCGTTTATGGCGATGTGCACGATATCGGAAAAAACCTGGTAAAAACGATTCTGTCCAACAACGGCTACGATGTGGTTGACCTGGGAAAACAGGTCCCTGCCGAGACCATCATCACGCGCGCTGTTGAAGAGAACGCAGATGCCATCGGTCTCAGCGCCTTGTTAGTCAGCACATCAAAACAAATGCCGCTCATCATTAACGAATTGGACCGCCGTGGACTTCAAATCCCGGTGCTCATCGGCGGTGCTGCCATCAATGAGAAGTTTGGTCGCCGCATTTTACAAACCGAACGGGGAACGTTATACACACCCGGTGTATTCTATTGTAAGGATGCTTTTGAAGGATTGCACACGATGGATTCTCTCCAGGATAGAAAGAAAAAAGACGAACTCCTGAGGCAAACCATCGAAAATGCCCGGCGCGAGTTGGGAATTGAAATCAGCAGCAAGAGCGCTCAAATCGAATCTACCCAATCCCGCATCCCTCCCGTCGATCAAACCCCCGTCCCGCCTTCCTGGGGTTCCCGCGTGGTGAAAGAAATGCCGCTGGAAATTGTGTTTCAGCACATCAACAAAAAAGAGCTTTTCCGCTTATCCTGGGGTGGAAAGAATACACGTGGAGAAAAATGGAAAATGCTCGAAGCTGAGTTTGAACAACGGTTGGAGAAAATGCGCAAGGAAAACCTGAAAGCCCCCTGGCTTTTCCCTCAAGGAGTATACGGGTATTGGGCAGCGCAATCGGACGGAAACGATCTGATTCTCTATGATCCTGCCCAATATCAACAGGGCATCCTCAAAGAGATTGTCCGTTTCAACAACCCACGCCAGGGCAAAGACGAATATCTCTGTCTTTCCGATTATTTTGCACCGGTAAACTCGGGTCAAATTGACACCGTTGCGCTCCAGGTGGTAACCGTCGGAAAACAGGCTACGCAACACATTGACGACCTCAATGAGCACGGGCAGTTCAGTGAAGCCTATTTTGCACATGGTCTTGCCGTTCAGGTTGCGGAAGCCGCTGCGGATTATTTACATAATCATATACGGCGAGAATTGGGCATTCCAGCAGAACAGGGGAAACGCTATTCCTGGGGTTTCCCTGCCATTCCAGATGTGAGCGAACACCAAAAAGTGTTCACGCTCCTGCCTGCAGAAATTGAACTGGGAATGTCGCTTACCAGCGCTTTTCAGCTTGTACCTGAACAGTCCACAGCAGCGATCATTGTCCATCATCCGATGGCGAAGTATTACGATATCGGCGAAAGCCGGATTGAACAATTACTGAAATAAGAGCGAAACCATGATGAATGAAACGAATAACAAATTTCTACAATGGCTGCAAAAAGGAAAAGTGATCCTTTCTGATGGCGCAATGGGGACCATACTGCACCAAAAAGGGATTCAGATTGACGTGTGTTTTGACCACCTCAACCTCACCCAACCCGCCATCGTCGCTGAAATCCATCGCGAATACATTGAAGCAGGCAGCAATATGATCCAGACCAACACCTTCGGCGCAAACCGTTACAAACTCGCTCGCTTTGGGTTGGAAAACAAGGTTGCAGAAATCAACCAGGCTGCCGTCGACCTGCTTCGTCGTGTAACACTGGCGAGTTTCCGCGAGGTCCTCATCGCCGGTGACGTAGGACCTCTCGGCGTGCGCCTGGCGCCCTTTGGCAGAGTACAGCTCGATGAAGCCCGTTCTGCTTTCCATGAACAGATACAGGCGCTTGTCAACGCAGGGATTGATTTGGTTATCATCGAAACCATCACCGATTACTATGAATTACATCAAGCTATCCTGGCTGCTCGTGAGGTATCTCCCGAATTGCCTGTTATCGCATCGATGACCTTCACGCGCGATGACCGCACCCTTTTAGGGGATACCCCTGTTCAAATTGCCCGCCAGGCGCACGAAGCAGGCGCAGATGTCATCGGGGTCAATTGCTCCGGTGGACCCAACCAACTTTTACGTATCCTCAAGCAGATGCGACAGGCTATTCCGGATGGTCGCTGGTCTGTCATGCCCAATGCAGGCTTCCCAGAAAACTCAGGTGGGCGTGTGATGTATGCCGCCGGACCCGATTATTTCGGGGAATACGCCATCAAACTGCGCCAGGCAGGCGCAGATGTGATCGGTGGTTGCTGCGGCACCACCCCGGCACACATCGCCGCGATGCGAAAAGCATTGGACACCAACCCGGTCAGCAAAATGGAGATCAGCACGGTTACACCTTTACAGGTCGTTGAAGAGGTCGCCATCCATCAACCCACTAAACTTTCACAAAGCTTGGAACGGAATGAGTTTGTGATTGCAGTTGAAATGGACCCACCTCGCGGTCTGGCAATCCACAAGTTAATTGCTGGTGCCAGCTTGCTGGCGGAAGCCGGAGCCACCGTCATCGATGTCGCTGATAGTCCGATGGCACGCATGAGGATGAGCCCCTGGGCGGTTTGCAATATTATCCAGCACAAAATTGGAATCGAGACCGTTTTACATTTCCCCACGCGTGGTCGTAATATGCTGCGTGTACAAGGTGATCTTCTGGCTGCGCATTTGCTGGATGTGCGGAACGTCTTCGTCATCATGGGGGATCCAACCGCAATCGGTGATTACCCCGATGCAATGGACAAATATGACCTCGCCCCATCCGGGCTCATAAAACTGATCCATGAGGGGTTTAACAGCGGCATAGACCAGGCTGGGTTGGATATCGGGCAGCCCACCTCATTTTTTGTAGGTTGTGCACTCAACTTGAACCCGCTTGACATAAACCGAGAAGTAAAGATGCTCCAGCGAAAAATCAACGCCGGCGCAGATTACATCATGACCCAACCGATTTACAAAGTCGAGATTTTGCAGAATTTCATGCATGCCTATGAAGAAGTTTATGGCAAAATCCCGCTGCCCATCCTGGTCGGAGTTTTACCGTTAGCCAGCGATAGGCATGCCCAGTTTCTGCAAAATGAAG
>CAYRRA010000242.1:0-5101 GCA_964426355.1 uncultured Anaerolineaceae bacterium | reverse complement strand
CGGCAAATTTCCTCAGCGAGCGGACAGCGCGGGTGGAAACGGCAGCCGGTGGGCAGGTCATCCAAACGGGGCGGGTTGCCGGGTATCCAGACCAGTTCGGCATCCGGGTTTTCGATATCCGGAAATGCTTTGAGCAGCCGCTGGGTGTAGGGGTGTTGAGCGTGATTAAAGATGCGGTCGCTACTGGCGTATTCGGCGGTCATGCCGCCGTACATTACCAGCACGTCGTCACAGATTTCTGCCACCACGCCCAGGTCGTGTGTGACCAGGATGAGCGTCAGGTTGAGCTCGCGCTGAAGTTCTTGCAGCAAGCGGGTGATTTGTGCCTGGATCATCACATCCAACGCGGTGGTGGGTTCGTCAGCGATGAGAATGCGCGGGTTACACGCCAATGCCATAGCAATGACCGCGCGCTGGCGCATACCGCCGCTGTATTGATGCGGGTATTGTTTGCCACGTTCGGGTGCAATCCCAACCAGTTCCAGCAGTTCGCATGCACGTTGACGTGCCTGCTGACCTCTTGAGATATTATGGACCTTGAGCGCTTCAACGATCTGGCTCTCGATGGTACGAACCGGGTTGAGCGCATTCATGGCTCCCTGGAAGATAATGGCAATATGGCACCAACGCACCTGGTTCATCTCGCTTTCTGAAAGTCGAATCAGGTCGCGGTTTTGATAAAAGACTTGCCCCTGGACAATTCGCCCGGCTTCAGGGAGCAGGCGCATGAGAGAGAGCATCACCGTGGTTTTTCCGCAGCCGCTTTCACCGACGAGACCGAGAGACCTGCCCTGCTCCAAACGGAAACTCAGGTTTTCCACTGCATTTAACGGTGTGCCATCGTCTTTGAGATAGTTGACCGAAAGGTTGCGAACATCGAGTATGGTCATGCGGCTTCCTCCGGCGTTTCTTCTTTGGGCGGGATACGAATGCCCACCAATGCAATCATCTTGCGGGCATGGAAGAGGTGATGTGTTTTGAGGCGCGGATTGACGATTTCTTCAAGGGCAGTACCCATTAAAATGAGACCCAGGCTGACCCAAACAATGGCGATACCGGGTGGGAGCAGGAACCACCAAGCCATACGACTGACAGCGCGCTCAAAGGCGAAATTGAGCATCATCCCCCAACTGACCAGTGTGGGATCACCCAAACCGAGGAAGCTGAGGGTTGATTCTGCGATGATGGAGGCGGAGATGTCCAACACGGTTTGTGCGAGGATGATGGGCATGATTTGTGGGAAGATGTGTTGGGCGATGATGCGGAAGTTGCTGGCACCCAGGGCGCGCGCGCGCAGCACAAAGGAGCGCTCTTTGATGGAAAGTACTTGGGAGCGCACAAGGCGGGCAGTGTAAGTCCAATAGAGCACACTGATGACCAGGATGATTTTCCAAAGCCCTCGCCCCCAGACGGAAATAATCACCAGCATGAGGGGTAGATCGGGGATAACCATGAGAAAATCGGTCAGGCGCATCAGAAGGTTGCTGGTTCGACCACCAAAATAACCTGCGGTCATGCCTACAACTGTGCCAATGAACATGGATGCGATGGAGGAGACGAACCCTACCAGCAGCGAGACCCTGGCACCATAGATAAGCAGGCTCCAGACATCCTTGCCTGCGTCATCGCGCCCTAAGATGTGGTCTTTATCGGGCGGTGCGAGGATGTCGTCTGGCTCGACTTTGATCGTCTCATGTGGATCATAGGGAGCGATGAGAGGGGCAAAGATGGCAAGGAAAATTACACTTAGGAGCATCAACGTCCCGATGATTGCCATCGGTTTCCGGCGGAAAGCGTTCCAAATTGATTTGATATCCATAGGCTACCTGTCCTAATCGGGTTTGATGCGTGGGTCGAGGATGGAGTACAACAGGTCAGCCAGCAGGTTCGCCAGGATAACGCTCACCGCGAGGAGCAGGAAGGTACCCTGTAAAAGCGGGTAGTCCTGCTTGCCGACGGCGTCAAACATGAGGCGTCCTACCCCGGGCCAGGAAAACACGGTTTCAACCTGGATGGCTCCACCTACGGTGAACCCTAATGTGAGGGCAATCAGGGTGATCATGGGCAGCATGGCGTTTTTCAGCGCATGGTCACGCAACACCTGAAAGGAGTTAAGTCCTTTGGCTTTGGCGGTGAGGATGTAATCTTCGCTAAGAACCTCGATGATGCTGCTGCGCATGATGAGAAGGTATTCACCGGTGTAGAGAATGGCGAGGGTGATGGTGGGCAAGATCAGGTGCCTGCCGACATCCATCCAATAGGTCCAACCGTCTTCGGGTTTCAGCCCTGGTGTGACCATCATGCCTGTGGGCAGCTTGCCGCGTGCGAGGATGAGCAGGATGATACCGAAGAAGAAGGTGGGCAGCGACCAGGTGAACAGTCCCCAGAGCAGCACCGCGGTATCGATGCGAGAACCACGTCGCCAGGATGCCAGGATACCCAGGAAAATACCGACCACGATGGCGACGAGCTGACCGAGAAAGAGTAGCACCAGGGTGCGCCAGACACGCTCCGCCAGCACCTTGCTCACATCTAACCGGCTGGAAAACGAAATTCCCAGGTTACCCTTGAACAGGTTGCTGATGTAAGCAGTAAACTGGGTGTCGAACACCCCGGCAAGATCCCCTTCTTTGAGTGCTTCGCTGTTGAACCAGACTGGCTTATCAAGACCGAACTGGACACGGATGCGCTCTTGAGCCTCGCGGGTCATGCGGGGTGAATGGATCAACCCTTTAACCGGGTCGCCTGGCAGAACGCGAAACAAAAAGAAGTTGAAAACGATGACCACAGCCAGCGTTGCCAGGGCAAACAGTACTTTACGCAGAATATAATCGCCACGCTGCATGAGCTCTCCACTTCGCGTTGTAAAGTTGGTTCTGACTGGGGGAAAGTTCATTCAGAACCGTTCGATGCAGTTGGTTATTGAACAGGTTTGGCGGAGAGGAAGCAGTATTTCCAGAAGAGGTCGCCGCATCCCTCGTTGAAACCAGTGAATTTTTCTTTGCTGTATGCCTGAACGGTGGGATAGTTCACCAGCACGACGTAAGGCTTCTCCTGATACAGGATTTCCTGCATCTGCCAGATGACTTCTTTCCTTTCATTCTGATCAACGGTAACGCCTTGTTCGAGATAGAGTTGGTCGAATGTTTCATTACAGAAGCCGCTGTCGTTCCATCCGAATTCTTCTGTTTGGTCGCAGGTGAAGATCAGCATGGAGAAATCGGGGTCAGGGTCTACACCCCAGCCCCAGTAGAGCAAATCGAAGTCATACGCGGGATAGAGGGCGATCAGGCTGTCTTCATCCATCAGGGTGGGGGTGGCATTGATGCCGACCTGTTTAAGCCCATTGGAAATGACTTCAAGGATGCGGGCATTTTGGGCGCCTTCCGTGCCATAGAAGCGGTAGACCAGGGGGCTGCCATCTGAATATTCGCGGACACCATCTCCATTGCTATCGAGATAGCCGGCTTCGTCCAGGATGCGGTTGCCTTCTACAATGTCGTATGGAATAGCTTGCAGGTCGCTGTTGTACCAATCGCCCATTGAGGTGGGGATGGGCGAGATAAGCGGTTTACCATAGCCCAGGTAAGCGACGTTGATGATTTGCTGCCGGTCGGTGGCATATTCAATTGCCAAACGGATGGTGGGGTCCCACAGGCTGGCGGGTTGCGTCCCTTCTGCGAAGGAATTGATGATGAGCTCGTCGAATGAAAGGGAATCCATCACAGCGACTGCAACTTTTTCAGCATTTTGCAAGGTTTTGATGGCTGTGAAGGGGATTGAGTCGCCTGCGATCAAGTCGATTTCTCCTGCGAGCAGCGCCTGGACGAGCGCATCCTGGTTGGCGTATTCGTGGAAGACGATGCGGTCAATGGCGGGTTTGCCTTTCCAGTAGTTTTCGTTGGTTTCCAGGATCAGGTATTCACCTTCAGACCAGTCGGTCAACTTATAGGGTCCTGCGCCGGTGGATGCTGAGATATCTTCAAATTCGCCGATGTCTTCCGGCTCAATTCCTTCCCAGATGCTGGGTGAGACGATCCAGAGGAAGACGAAGAGATATTCCATGTTGCCGACCGGGTTAGAGAGCGTGACTTGTAGGGTGGTGGGGTCAGGGGCTGTGACTTCGGTAAAGTTGATGGTATAGGCAGACATGGTCTCGATCTCGTTTTCGATAACCCAGTTGATGCTCCAGGCGATTTCTTCGGCGGTGCAGGGGCTGCCGTCATGGAAGGTAATGCCTTCGCGGATTTTGAAGGTCCAGACCAGACCATCTTCCGAGGATTCCCAGCTTTCGGCGAGCCCGGGGATGAATTCATCCAGTTCACCCCATTCGATCACGGTATCGAAGATCATGTTGCGGAGCGAGTAGTTGTACCAGCCGATGGCGGGGTTGGCTGAATCCCAGATATAATCCACGCCGACATTGATGGTGACGAGTTCAGTAGCTTTTACAGGTGCATCTTCAGGCTGAGCCGCGGTTTGTTCTTCTGGTTGTGCTTCTTTCACTACTGGAGCTTCAGCGGTGGGTGTGCAGCCACATATAGGGAGAAGAAGAAGCGCACCTGTGAGCAATAAACCCAGGGATAGTAAAATTTTCCGTTTCATGAAATCCTCCTTTTTTGAACAGATCAATTTAATGTGACAAAGGAAACATTACCTGTAAGCGTTAACTGTTTTGCCCGCTGTGTTATTTTAGGAACATACAATAAAAAACGCCCTGCATCATCAATAGCAGGGCATGATTATATTTTCGCTAGAATCATTCACAATCGAAGCTGATCGTTCCTGGGGAAAAGGTACGCGACACCTTACAGCCATCAGGGTTCACTTCCGCATGGCTGGAAACGGTGATTGGGGTTCAGGATAAAGAAGCTGGGTTGTTTGAAGATTTTCATGGTGAATCAGCAATAATAAATGGATGCTGTACTCATTTATAACATTAATGGGTGAAATGTCAATTACCTAATGGGAAAAAGTTTGCTGGATCGGGTACACGGATGAGTTGTTCGTGATATAATTCAGAAAATACGCACCCGTAGCTCAACGGACAGAGCGCCTGACTTCGAATCAGTCTCTCGTGCATAGCAAAATTGCTTTGTCT
>CAYRRA010000241.1:0-5128 GCA_964426355.1 uncultured Anaerolineaceae bacterium | reverse complement strand
CATAGCTGACCCCGATGAGAATCAGGGTCGAGGCTAGCAAGGCTGAGCCGATCATCATAGCGGATTCGATGGACTCCTCCACCAGGTTTTCCACCGGCCGGGCAACATGCACCTGATAGGTGACCTCGCCGACTGGCACCATGAACACCCGGTTCCAGAAACCGGCTGGCTGGTCGTCTTCCTCGGCATAAAATTGGTTCAGGGGAATATTGGTGGAAACGAGATATCCCTGGGCACCCACATTCTTGGGCAGGTCAATCTTCCTTGCCAAGGCCGAATCAAATAACAACTGGCCCTGGGCGTCATAGATTTTAGCCCAATAGAGATTGGCAAACAGCTCCAGGGTTTCGGTGTTCGCCGTCACTGCGGCGATACGCTCCCTGGCAATCTCATTGGCCAAGGTGCGGGCACGAATCTCCAATTCCTGATCGAGAAACTCATAAGGGGTTTCCAGTCCCCAAACAAAGACGATCGCGGAAAGGGTCACCGTTGAAATCAGACCGGCCAGGCTGGCCCACATGGTGATACGGTTGCGGATTTTCATGCCTGTTCGTCCCTGACCATATAGCCGACACCGCGAACGGTCACGATGATCTGCCCGGCCTGGTCGTCGAGTTTTTTTCGCAGGTTCTTGATGTGCACGTCGATGTTGTTGGACATGGTGAAGGGGTCAAAGGCGTCTCCCCAGACATGTTCGGCAAGATTGAATCGAGAAATGGCCCGATTACGATTGTAGAGCAGAAACTCGAGCAGAGAAAATTCTTTAGGAGTGAGCAGGACCGGATCGTTGTTGAGAGTGACGCTTCTGGTATTGGTATCGAGGCGAATGGCACCGACAGCAAGATACGGGCTGGCCGTCTCATAACTGCGGCGCAGCAAGGCCCGAATGCGCGCCAGAAGCTCCGCCATGGAAAAGGGTTTGTGCAGATAATCATCGGCGCCTAGGTCAAGCCCTTTGACCCGATTTTCCACTTCACCTCGCGCGGTCAGCATCAGAACCGGCGCCTTAATTCCTTCAGCACGCAATTCCTTCAACACGCTGAACCCATCTTTTTCCGGCAGCATGATGTCGAGCACGATCAAATCATAGGGCTCGGTACACACTCGTTCCAACGCGGAAGCGCCGTCACCAGTGGTATCGACGGTATAGCGCTGCTGGCGCAAGGTCAACGCAATCTGGGCACACAACTCCGGTTCGTCATCAACGATTAATACACGCATACAATCCTCTTTGGGCAGAAGGTGCTGCCCTACCAGCCATGGCTTTATCCGCAGTCAGTAACGACGTCCAGCAAACCGTTTGCGAGGGTTTTCCCCAACTCGCTCTATTGCCACAAGAGTATGGAACAAGTTGGATGAAGAAATGATGAATTTTTTGGGCTTCCAGGATCGTTCATCATTTCTTCATCAAACCTGTAGTAAGGAGTGCTGCAAGTAACCCTGATCTTCACCCGCAGGCCAGCAACCAAATTCACCGCTTTTTCATGAAGGAGCAGTTTATGTGCACACTGCAGGAACATTACACCCATAATGCCTCCACGTTCCAATGGGCCATTAAGTGGCGGCAGCCATTTTCCATTGCGGTCATCCTGGCATGCGCAATCCTTCTGCTGATTACTCCACCCACCTGGCAACATGAGAGTGTGAGCGGCATACTGCTCGAGAGTATAAGCCTGGTGCTGGTCGTTATCGCTACCTTTGGTAGAATTTGGAGCAGCCTTTACATCAGTGGCCACAAAGAGCATCGATTAGTTGCCGAAGGGCCCTATTCTATTGTCCGTAACCCTCTTTATGCCTTCAGTTTCATCGGTGCACTCGGCCTGGGGCTGGCAACCTTGCACCTTTCCGTTCTGATCATCATCGGTGCGGCTTTCATTCTCTATTATCCACTGGTCGTGTTGGCAGAGGAACACAACCTACTGCAAATATTTGGGCCGGAATATGAGTTGTACCGGAGCCAGGTACCCCGCTTTTTTCCTCGCCGATTCAAAATGGTTGAACCGGACACCTATCCGGTTCGGCCAGGTCATGTTCGTCGCTCCATGCAGGAAATTGTCTGCTTTTTCTGGGCATACCTTTTCATCAAAATGATTGTGATCATTCAAGATGACCGATGGCTTACCTGTCTTTCATCATTTTGACCTTTGCAGAAACAATACCTTCAAATGAATACAGCGAACAAGCCACCGGATATCGCAAATCGTTTGCTTCATACGTTTCATTGATACAACTTCATAGTTTACATGGTTACTCGATACAACAAAATAGTAATAATTTTAATGTTTTTTGTATTTTTTTTCTTCATAATAACCGCTGAGGCAAGAGTATATGCATATATAGAAAAAAACGGAATGTTTCATAATCTATCAAAAACACATTTTTATACAAATTTACAATCTAATGACCATAAAAAATCAAAAGAATTTGTTCGATTTCCGAACATTTCAAACAGATACGAGATTGATTATTGCAATAATTGCTCGTTAACACATTCCGTCAATGAACTTATACAAACAGCAGCAGCAGAAAATAGAATTGACCCTTTGCTCATAAAAGCTGTGATCAAAGCGGAATCAAATTTTAACCGGAAAGCGGTTTCAGCAAAAGGCGCTCAAGGGCTCATGCAACTCATGCCGCAAACAGCAAGAGATCTTCATGTGCTCCATCCCTTTGATCCAGAGGAAAATATCACCGGAGGAGCTAAATATTTACGATCACTCCTTGACAATTACGATGGAGCAATCGAACTCACCTTGGCTGCCTATAATGCCGGCCCCGGGAATGTTAAGGATCATCTCCCTGATATTCCAGAAACAAAGCAGTATGTTTCTAAGGTCATTAGTCATTATAAAAAATATCAGCAGAAGACAAATTGACAACGTTCGATGGGTGGTATGACCGCGCAATATCACCAGTACATTCTCTTATCCAGACAACGTTCCTCCAATAATCAGGAATCCCCATGTCCACATCACCGCAATCTATCAACTCAAGCCATACTAGACCCGCCTCATCTTCTCCTACATGGTGGCGGACTGTAAAAGCGTATCGCCTTACTCCTCTTGTTGCCATTGCCTGTTGTTATCTTCTCGTTTCCATTGTCCTGAGAGTGGTGCTTACGGTTGCTTTCGGCTTTAACAATGGCATGCAACTGGGTGAGCTGGAGGTGGCCTTGTTGATTGGGCTGATCAATGACAGCATCACCTTATGCTACCTTCTCGCCCCACTGTACCTGCTGCTCACTTTCATGCCTGAAGGTTTGTACCGGTCTTCGGCGGGCCGAGTCATTATGGCGGCAACAGGGTGGCTTGCCTTCTTTTTCATACTTTATCTCGCTGTTATTCAGTACTATTTCTTCAAAGAATTCTCCGCACGGTTCAATCTGGTGGCAGTGGATTATCTCATTTATCCCCACGAGGTGTTCTTCAATATCTACCAGTCGTACCATGTCGCCTCGACTCTCCTGATCATGGCAACCTACGCAACAGCCCTACTGGTTTTCTTCTGGAAATGGCTAACCCACAGATCCAGTCATCGTGTCCCCATGAAACACAGAGTTCGATGCACACTGGCTTATGCCGCAGTCCTTGTGGCGATTTCCACGCTCTTTTCCACCCATACCTTCGATTTTTCTGCTAATCGGATCACCAATGAAATCGCCGCCGACGGCATCAGTAGCTTTTTTGAGGCCCTGCATACCAATCATCTCGATTACTCCGCCTATTACCGCACCGGAGATCAACAATTCCTGTCTCGTCTCCTGGCGAGCACCCTGGCCGGAGACAAAAGCCGCACAGAACCGGTTGGCAACACGCTTAACAGAGTTGCTGTTGGTAACCAGAACGGTTTAGGCGCATTGAATGTAGTCGTGATTGTCGAGGAGTCCTTGGGGTGCGAGCAGGTCGATGTTTGCAAGCATGGGCTCGACATCGAGAGCGCCATCGCCTCATCCCCGATGCTGACCCCCAACCTGGACCGACTTGCCCGCAAAAGCCTCTTCTTTAATCGTGCTTATGCCACAGGAACCAGGACAGTACGAGGGTTGGAGGCCATTACCACCTCTTTTCCGCCTATCCCTAGTGAATCCATTATCAAAAGACCGGGGAATGACCATGTCGCCTCATGGGGCAAGGTGATGCGCGAGCAAGGATATCAATCCAGTTTTTTGTATGGTGGTTACAGCCTGTTCGACAACATGAAGGCCTTTTACAGCGGCAACGATTTTACGGTCAAAGACCGAAGCGACATCGACAATCCACGTTTCAGCAACATTTGGGGCGTCTCGGACCAGGACCTCTTCAGATACGCCAAGGACTATTACGACCAACTCTCCTCAAGTGGCGCACCCTTCTTCTCCATCATCATGACAACCTCCAACCATTCTCCCTATACTTTCCCTGAAGGTATCGAGGGGGTGCGTTCACAGGGTGGAGGCCGTCTCGACGGCGTACGTTATGCAGATTATGCCCTGGGAGAATTCTTCCGACAGGCGGAGTCGACCGACTGGTTTCAACGAACACTCTTTGTTGTCGTTGCCGATCACGGTGCCCGGGTGTACGGCAGTGAGAAAATTCCGCTCACCAGTTATGAAATACCGCTGCTGATCCTAGCACCCGGTCGCTTGACTCCACAACAGGTGAACAGTCCGATCAGCCAGATCGATATCGCACCCACGGTGATGGGCCTCTTGGGCCTTTCCTATACAGCCCCCTTTTTTGGTCAAAACGTCTTTGCCGAACATGACGACGCCAAAGTGCTGTTATTCAATCACAATCACGATGTCGCACTTTATCAAAACGGTCGGCTAGCGGTACTTGGTCTGCGCAATGAGGTGCATACCTACAACTATCGGCTGGGGGATGATCGCATGCAGGAAACTGCCCAGGAGAAAAGCATCGTCGATTTAGCCACCGCATACTACCAGACAGCATTCAATCTGTTCGTCCACCATCAGTATCGCTGACGGGCTCATTGAGATGAAAAATGCTCACCTTCGTGAACGCCGCAACCGAACATTCGGGAATGCCATGAAGATATCGCAAACACAGCTCCACCTGGCAGCATCCATCTGGCTGGTTGCGCTGTACAACACCACCTTTTTTCAGCATGTTTTGGCAGTCTTCCCGCT
>CAYRRA010000240.1:0-5176 GCA_964426355.1 uncultured Anaerolineaceae bacterium | reverse complement strand
CATGAGGGGTAAACCGCTTTGTATCCGTGCTGCGGGTTCAATTCTGCATTACCTGGAAGAAACTCAACCCGCTGCGTTAAAAATGCTCGACTCGATTTCCTCATATACAATCAGTGATCACATGGTACTGGATGCAGCAACGTTTCGCAACCTTGAAATCACCGAAACGCTGCGTACCAATACCGAAAAAGGCTCACTGTTAAGCATAATTAACCAGACCGTCACGCCGATGGGCAACCGGCTGATTTATCAATGGGTGAGCCAGCCGCTGCTGGATCTTGCGCAAATTAACCAACGATTCGATGGCATTGAATATTTCATTCAAAATGGTTTGATCCGCAATGAAGCCCGCAGTATATTGAAAAATTTCGCTGACCTCGAACGGCTTACAAACCGCGTCATTTCAGGTGTCGCCACACCACGCGATATCATTTCAATCCGTACAACACTCCAGGGTCTTCCCGGCTTTCGGAAAGTTTTCCCAACCCCAACACCCATCGATGAATTTCTTGCGGGTATTCATGAATGCGACGCTGAGTTCAGATTATTGGAAAATGCGATCAGCGATGAAGCACCTTCAAATCTACAGAAGATTGGAATCATTAAAAAGGGGTTCTCCTCAGAGCTCGATACAGTGATCGACGCATCGGTTCACGCACGAGATTGGATTGCCAACCTGGAGAATGTGGAAAGAACCCGAACCGGGATTAAAAATCTTAAAGTCGGATACAACAAAGTATTTGGTTATTACATTGAAATTTCGCGAAGCAATACGGGCTTAGCCCCTGATGATTACATCCGAAAACAAACCCTGGTGAATGCAGAAAGATATATTACGCCAGAGATGAAAGAATATGAAGCGCTTGTTCTGAATGCAGAAGAACAAATCCACGAGATTGAGTTACGAATCTTCAAACAGGTCTGTGAGAAGCTCGCTCAGAGCAAACAAATTCTTCTGGAAACCGCCAGAAGCCTGGCAATCATTGACGTTCTGGCTTCACTTGCAGAAGTTGCAGTAATTAATAATTACATTCGCCCAGAGGTGACGAATGAAAAAGAGCTGCACATCATTGATGCCCGACACCCGGTAGTGGAGCACAGCTTATCCGAAAAGCGTTTTGTTCCAAATGATATCGTTTTTGAGGAGGGAGAATGTATCCGTATCATCACCGGTCCAAATATGAGCGGAAAATCAACTTATCTAAGGCAGGTTGCCCTTATTGCCTTGATGGCTCAGATTGGTTGTTTTGTTCCAGCAACCTCTGCCAGGATTGGGATTGTTGACCGGATTTTCACCAGGATTGGCGCCCAAGACGAAATCCATGCAGGACAATCGACTTTTATGGTGGAAATGGTAGAAACTGCCAATATTCTTAATAACGCAACCGGGCAAAGTTTGCTGATATTAGACGAAATCGGGCGAGGCACAAGTACGTATGATGGCGTCTCAATTGCCTGGGCGGTCGTTGAGTTTATTCACAACCACCCTCAACTGAAATCTCGCACACTGTTTGCAACCCATTACCACGAGTTGATGCAGCTTGGACAAATCCTTCCCGGTGTGCGGAATTACAATGTCGCTGTAACCGAATCGGATAACAACGTGGTTTTTCTTCATAAAATTGTACCAGGCGGGTCAGACCGATCCTATGGGATTCATGTTGGAGAAATGGCAGGTCTCCCACAGCCGGTTGTGCGGCGAGCCGCAGAAATCCTAAAAAACCTTGAGACCACTTCTGGGAAAACGACAAAAACGGATTCGGATTCTTCCTGGCAATTGGTCTTGTTTCCTGAAACCAATCCTCTCATTGATGAGATAAGTAAACTTGATCTCAACACCATTTCTCCCATTCAGGCGTTGAATATCTTGTATGATTGGAAAGAGCGCTTCGGTCAGAGTAATCACATCTAAATTATGTGAATTTGTAATAAGAACTTTTACTCGCCTTCCCTCTCCAACATGGGTCATTCTTGCCATCAACTGCCATGCAAATTTTTAATTCCCCACACTGGTCGCGGAGTTAGGTATGGGGGTTAAGATTTATCTTTCATTTCATTTTTGAACCCAGTGGTGATTCGATTGCTGGATAAGAACAACTGAAATCACCCAATCACCTGATATAATAAATGATGGCATTAATCAATGATATTTCTCTGTGACAGGAGGCTGGCGTGTCAAAAGATATCAAATTTGGTACAGATGGATGGCGGGCAGAAATTGCGCGGGATTATACCTTTGACAATGTAAGTAGATGCACCCAGGGATTTGCTAATTTCCTGAAACAACAAGGCAAGAACGGCGAAAAGGTGGTTATCGGGTATGACAGGCGCTTTCATTCTGAGAATTTCGCCCAAACTGCTGCTGAAGTAATGGCAGGAAATGGTTTTCATGTCCTACTTACCAATCAAGCAACACCAACGCCGGTTATCTCTTACTCGGTACCCAATAACAAAGCAGTCGGAGCAATCAATATTACTGCTTCGCATAACCCCCCAACAGACAATGGGTTCAAAGTCCGTGACGAAAATGGTGGCGCGATCGCACCCGAAGATTTAGTTTCAATCGAGAACCATATCCCAGAAAACATCAGCCAGGTAAAAAGAGATGAGGAAAAGAGTACCAAATTCATAGAAATCTTCGATCCAGTTCCCGATTATTTCACACACATCCAGAAATTGATCGACCTTCAACCCATTCGGGATTCGGGGTTAAAAATTTTGGTTGACCCAATGTGGGGTAACGGAGCAGGCTGGTTTCCGAAGTTGTTATCGGGTGGAACAATTAAGGTAATTGAAATTCATAAAGACAGAAATCCCTTATTTCCCGGAATGAAACGACCAGAACCCATCCCACCCAACATTGACGAGGGCTTGAAACAAACTGTACTGGAAAAAGCGGATGTTCTCATTGTCAACGATGGAGATGCAGACCGAATTGGCGTAGGGGATGAGAACGGGCAATTCGTAAACCAGTTACAAATGTATGCGTTGCTGGCGTATTATTTTCTTGAAGTACGTAAAGAAAAAGGCGCAATTGTAAAAACGTTATCCACAACCAGCATGTTGAACAAATTGGGTAAGATGTATGATATTCCGGTATACGAAACCGGCGTTGGGTTTAAATACGTAGCGCCCAAAATGTTAGAAACCAATGCGTTAATTGGCGGAGAAGAATCAGGTGGCTATGCATTTCGCGGAAACGTTCCGGAAAGAGATGGCATCCTGGCTGGTCTTTATCTACTCGACATGATGGTCAAGTTACAACTAAAACCCTCAGCCTTGATCGAGCTCTTATATTCAAAAGTTGGACCCCATTACTACGACCGCATTGATCGTCATTTTAGTGGCGATCGCAGCACACGTGAAAACACGATCCGCCAGGCAAAACCGGACAAAATTGGTGGCTTAAAGGTGGAAGGGCTCAACGATAGCGATGGGTTTAAATTTCTTTTAGAGGATGGCGGATGGCTTCTCATTCGGTTTTCCGGTACCGAGCCGATCATGCGCGTATATTGTGAAACCACACACAAAGATAAAGTCAGCGATATACTAAAAGATGGAAGTAGAATAGCAGGGTTAGCATAAGCTTGTGAAACTGACGGATACACACTGCCATTTGAATTTTGACACGTTTAAGAACGATCTATCGGCAGTTCTGGAGCGCGCTTGGGAATACGGCTTGGAGTTCATCTTGATACCCGGTATTGATATCGTAACCAGTCAGCAAGCCATTTCACTCGCAGAAACAGATCACCGAATTTTCGCTGCAGTCGGTATCCACCCCAACTCTGCCACCTCGTGGACAAACTCAACTTTACAACAACTGGATGGTCTGGCAAAGCACCCAAAAGTTTTAGCAGTTGGAGAAGTTGGTTTGGATTATTACCGCAATACTTCTCCACACCAGCAACAAATGCAGGTACTGAACGCTCAACTGAAGCTTGCATCCGATAACGGTTTACCGGTCATCATTCATAATCGACAGGCTGATGACGTAATCTTCCCAATTTTGTTAGACTGGTGGGCAAAACAACCTTCGGACTACAGTAAAAAACATTCCCCCGGCGTTTTACACTCTTTTTTTTCGGATCACCCTTTAAATTCTGAACTGGTAAAAGCCAATTTTTTCTTTGGAATCAGTGGACCAATCACTTTTCCAAATGGTCAAAAACAGGCAGAAGTGGTTACCGCGCTTCCGCTTAATAATTTACTCATCGAAACAGATGCGCCATTTCTAACCCCGCACCCAAACCGTGGTAAAAGAAATGAACCCGGGTATACACGATTTATCGTGGAGAAAATCGCTTCACTCAAGTCGCTGCCTCCAGAAAAAATCGCTAATGAAACATATAACAACGCAGAAAAGTTATTTTCTTGGAGTAATCACCTTTGAGCACACACATGAAATATTCCGAATTAATCCAGGACGATCTCAAAGAGGTTGAGGTCTTATTACGCCAGCAAGCGGTTGGTCAAAATCAAGACCTACAAAACGCCCTCGATATCATTTTCTCATCTGGCGGAAAACGCATCCGTCCGATTGTCACACTACTTACAGGGAAAATCTTTTCTGCACCACATGAGCAATTAATCACAATTTCTGCTGCCATCGAGATGCTGCACACCGCCACCCTGGTACATGATGACCTCATTGATGGTGCCCTGCTCCGGCGCGGATTGCCTACGTTAAATTCCAAATGGTCACCTGGCGCAACAGTACTAACTGGCGATTTCATGTTCGCTCGTGCTGCCGAACTTGCAGCCAGCGCAAATTCAGTTGAAGCAATGAAGATTTTCGCCAGAACGCTTGTCGAAATCGTAAATGGTGAATTAACACAGCTCTTCACCAGTAAATGCAATATCAGCCGGGAAAATTACTATCAACGTATTTACAAAAAGACCGCCTCCCTATTCAAAACATGCTGTTGCACAGCGGCTCTTATCAGCCAGAGTGACCAAAAAAACTTGCAAAGTATATGTGACTTTGGCTATGAGATTGGCATGGCATTCCAAATAATGGATGATATTCTTGATTTCACTGGTGAGCAAAAAACAATTGGCAAACCTGTTGCATCTGACCTGCGTGCGGGTTTGGTTACCCTGCCCGCGATCATTTTTTTTGAAACTTACCCAGACGACCCGGCTGCCATTGACTACATAGAAGGGCATTGTGCCC
>CAYRRA010000239.1:0-5429 GCA_964426355.1 uncultured Anaerolineaceae bacterium | reverse complement strand
GCGGGGATCTTGGCGTTCATTTCGTCACAGACTGCCTGTGACATGAAATGCATGTGGCAGTCTGCCAGCGGAAAAAGATTGATGGAGTCGAGTTTTGTCATGGCGATTCCTTTCGGTTTGGTAGGTAAGTAGATCTTACTTGTATTTTTTTGAAATTCATACCGCTCTTGAATTATAAATCTGAAACCAGCCATTTTTACAGTCTCGCGGTAATCCATTTTATGGGTGGAATGATGGAATTATATGAAAAATGAAAACCGATATAGTATAATTTTACAAGGAATGGAAGTCAGTTTTTTATCCTGACTGCTAATTTATTACAGAAACGTCGATTGTTCGTTTCTAGAGGCTCAGTTCATTAACCATGGTGTATATTGTTGCTCTTGCGACATTGATCAGCTTACCGGTTTCGGAATATCTTATCAAGAAAAAAGGATTTTCCTACCCGAAAGCGATGGCAGTCAGCTTGTTGCTTTGCTGGTTCTTAACACTGGTTTTTTCATTGTTCATAAAATGGTTACTGCCTTAGAGGTAATACCGAGATCTATAATTTTTATCGATAGGAATCAACCATGGATGACTACACTCGTTTGAAAGGTGTTTACCACGATATTGAGGTGTATCGAGATTCAAAGGGGAAATTATTACGGATAAAATGGGGTGAGATTGATTTCCGCACGTTAGATGAAATCAATAAGAAACAAGAAGATTTGCACAAGCAATTGATGCTTGTCAGTAAATCAATAGAAGGTTCGAAAAATCCCTCGGTGTTGGCAATCCTTGCGGATGAAGCAAAGATACTGCGTGACCAGCTCAGCGATGTTCGACAAGTCAAGCATGTTTTTAGCAAAGCGTGAGTTCACACCTTTTCGACCTTTTGTGGAACGTTAATCATCTGATTGACTTATAGGAAAGATATCTTCCTGTGTTGGGATAGGGTAAGTTGGTAATTGTTGTATCAGATCTTAGAAAGGTGAAAGGAGCATACAAAAATGAGTTCAGTTGAACGAAAAGCATTCACAGCGATCCCTTTGAGGAGGCAATCACCTGTACCGTCGGATATTGAGATTGCCCAGGCATCGGAGATGAAGCCCATTACCCAGGTAGCTGAAGAACTGGGGATTCTGCCTGAAGAGTTGGAATTGTACGGTCCATACAAAGCTAAGGTAAAACTTGAGATATTAAAACGCCTGAAAGACGTGCCGGATGGGAAATATGTCGATGTGACGGCGATCACCCCGACCCCTCTGGGGGAAGGCAAGACGACAACCACAGTGGGTTTGTCCCAGGCTTTAGGGGCGCACTTGGGTTACAGCGTGATGACAGCCATTCGCCAGCCAAGCCAGGGTCCTACCTTTGGCATCAAGGGCGGTGCTGCTGGCGGTGGTTACAGCCAGGTTATTCCGATGGAGGATTTCAACCTTCACCTGACGGGCGATATTCATGCCATCACCGCTGCCAACAACCTGCTGGCAGCAGCGATTGATGTACGTATGTTCCACGAAGCTTACCAGGATGATGATCGTATGTTTGATGCACTCTGCCCGCCCAACAAAGAAGGGAAACGCTCCTTTGGCGTGGGTATGCAGGGCAGGTTAAAGAAACTGGGTATCACCAAAACGGACCCGGACGACCTGACTGCTGAAGAACGCAGCCGTCTTTGCCGGTTGGATATTGACCCCAACACCATCACCTGGCGGCGCGTGATGGATACCAGCGACCGGATGTTACGTGTCATTCAAACTGGTCTTGGACCACAAGAACGCGGCAGAGTGGTACGCGAAACAGGCTTTGATATCGCTGTCGCAAGTGAGATCATGGCGATTTTGGCTCTGACAACCAGTCTTGAGGATATGCGCGAGCGGTTTGGGCGTATGGTGATTGGTCTGAGCAAGAGCGGCGAGGCGATAACGGCTGATGATCTGGGTGTAGCTGGCGCCTTGACGGTTTTGATGCGCGATGCGATTAAACCCACCCTGATGCAGACGCTGGAAGGAACCCCGGTATTTGTTCATGCAGGTCCGTTTGCCAATATTGCACATGGAAACAGCTCAATCCTGGCAGATAAGATTGGTTTAAAGCTGGCGGACTACACCATCACAGAATCCGGTTTTGGCGCAGATATGGGGATGGAAAAATTCTTCGACATCAAGACGCGCTATTCAGGTTTGATCCCGAATGCGGTTGTGCTTGTGGCGACCGTGCGCGCGCTGAAGATGCACGGGGGTGGTCCAAAAGTTGTTGCCGGTAAGCCGCTTGCCTCAGAATATACGGATGAGAACCTTGAATTATTGAAGGCTGGAATACCTAACATGATCCACCACATTAAGACTGCCAGGAAATATGGTATCCCGGTGGTAGTGGCTGTCAACAGTTTCCACACAGATACTGAGAAAGAACTTGAAATGATCCGCAAAGCAGCCATAGAAGAAGGTGGCGCGCTGGATGCTGTGGTCAGCCGGCATTGGGAGCTGGGCGGCGAAGGTGCAGTTGACCTTGCAAAAGCGGTTGTGAAAGCGTGTGAGCAACCATCTAGCTTCAAATTCCTGTATCCATTGGAACTATCAATCAAAGAGAAGATTGAAACAATCGCCAAAGAAGTGTACGGCGCAGATGGTGTGGATTATGAACCCATCGCAGAGGAGCGAATTGAAGAATACACCCGCCTGGGATTTGGGAAGCTACCCATCTGTATGGCAAAGACACACCTTAGCTTGAGCCATGACCCGAATCTGAAGGGTGTTCCAAAAGGGTTCCGGGTACCCATTCGGGATATCCGCGCTTCAGTTGGCGCTGGTTTTATCTACCCCTTGTTGGGAGAGATGAGCACCATGCCCGGTTTGCCAACCCGACCTGCTTTCTATGATGTGGATATTGATATGGAAACAGGCAAGGTGCTGGGTCTGTTCTAATCTTTTCTAGATTTGTCCGAAAGGCTGTCCCAAGAAATGGTGGGGCAGCCTTTTATTTATCATGTAAAACTTATCAAAAATGCGTATAATCAAGGATTAGAATTACGATAATGGATTACACATAAATTCTTTTTTATCATCTAATCTTCATTCTTTTAAATTAAGAAATTGAGCAACATAACAAAAAAATGATAGCAATGGGATAAACTAAAACCCATTGGTGGGTTAGAAAAGAGAGGAAAAAATGGAACTTTATAATAAAGATGCCGTCTCGATTAATGTCGGGCAGCGTTTGCGCTCTTTACGGGAAGAACGCGGTATTTCCATGCGTGAATTAGCCAGGCGGAGTAGTCTTTCTGCCAATGCGCTTAGCATGATCGAGCGTGGGATGACTTCTCCTTCTGTTAGTACCTTGTCAAAGCTGTCTGAAGCCCTGGAGGTGCCAATCACGTCCTTGTTCAGGCAGGAACTGGAACGCGAAGATATCGTTTTTGTGCGTTCAACGGAGCGTCCGCGTCTTTCGTTCAACCGGGGGTTGTGGGAAGGAATGGGGGGTGAGCTGTTCAACGGCAGGTTGGAGGTGTTTATGCTCACCCTGGAAAGCGGAGGCAGCAGTGGAGTGCATGGCATCATTCACACAGGGCACGAATTTGTCTTTGTCATTCGTGGTTCGCTCGAGTACCAGGTGGGAAAAAAGTGGTTCAACATGCAGCCCGGCGACAGCCTGATTTTTAAAGCGAACATACCGCATAGTTGGAGAAATAGCGGTTCAACGGTGGTCAATGCCATCATCGTTTTAGCCGGGTTTGAAGAAAGCGAAAGACCGGGTGAATATCACATGATTTCAACCAGCGAGTTGGAGGGGAAGAAAGATTCCTGATCATCGTTTCGACAGCAAGTGTGATACCAGTGAAGTACGGCATATTGCGGCGTCAGCGGTTGGAGAATTACATGGGTGGACTGGCGAGTAGGCAGATTTACAGGTTTAGCCAGCCGGTCGTTGCCCGGACAAGGTTTTGCATTGAATCGACCTTGACCGTGCACTGAGGCAAAGCCTCTAGAAATGCTTTGCCGTATGATTTAGATAGTATCCGTTTGTCGAGCACAACGACCACTCCGCGGTCAGACTGGGTTCGAATTAAACGACCAAATCCCTGCCGGAAGCGTAAAACCGCTTCCGGTAAGCTGTATTCGTTGAACGGGTCATCGAACATCTCCGAACGCGCCGCCACAATGGGGTCGGAAGGGACATCGAACGGCAGTCGTACGATCAACAAAACGGATAGAGCTTCGCCGGGGATATCGACACCTTCCCAAAAGGCACGCGTACCAAGCAGCACCGCTTTTTCCGCCTCGCGGAAATTCTCCAGCAATGCGTTGGGGGATGCCCCTTTACCCTGTTCATAAACAAAGATTCCGTTCTCTTCAAGATACGGGGTGATGGTCTGGGATGTCTGCTTGAGCTGCATATAAGAAGTGAAAAGCACCAACATCCTGCCGCCGGTTGCTTTGGCAAGGCGCATGATGGTTTGATCAATGGCGTGTTGGTATCGGGAGCGGTCATTGGGCTCAGGGATATCGTTTACCAGGTACAAGAGGGCAGACGATTCGTAGTCGAAGGGTGAACCGAGCTCCAGTTCTTCTGCTTCATCGGCATTCAGCCGGTTGCGAATATACTCAAAACCGTTGTTGGTGGTCAGCGTGGCAGAGGTGAGAACGATCGAGGTTTTTTCATGCCAGAGAAATTTTTCCATCAGGTCACCGACATGTAGTGGCGCCACTTCCAGGGCAATCTGGTTGCCGTTAGGGGTGATTTCAACCCAGTAAATGGAGTTGGGGTCTGATTCGTAAACAAAAGAGGAGACCTGGTTTTGAGTTTCTTGCAAACGGCGGTATTGGTTGCCCAGGCTGTCCAATGAGTCGTAGATTTCCTCTGTCATGTGGTTGGCGCCACCGAGCGACTGGTAAAGCTGTGATACCAGGTTGAGGAGCAGTTTCATGGTTTCTTCGGCAGTTTCCCAGGCAATTTCGATTTGCTCCCAAACGGGCAGTTTTCGGGTGGCTGAGATCACGCGGCTTTGCTGACCATAGGAATTAATCTCGCGATATTCACGTGCTTCTGCCAGGAATTGATCGATCATGGCAAAAAACTCTTTAAATTCGTGTTCTAACCGGAAGGAAAGGTCTGTGATCCGCCTCACAGTCTGATCGCAAGAAGCAAAATCTGCGGGGGGAAGCCAGCCTCTGAGCAGGTTTAGAAGGTGTCCCAGGATACCGGTGGAGGTCCCCCCCAGCTCTCTCAGCATTCGATTTACCATCGGTTGGGTGACGCGAAAACTCAATGCGCCGGTGGTTGCCGCCTCGATGTGATGCGCTTCATCTACGATGAGATAATTGTATTCGGGTAAGATACGGCTTCCCGTGGCAATATCCGCCAGCAGAAGTGCATGATTGACGATGATGAGATGAGCGCTTTCGGCAGCCTGGTGAGCGCGGAAAAACGGGCAGGCTCCGCCC
>CAYRRA010000238.1:0-5443 GCA_964426355.1 uncultured Anaerolineaceae bacterium | reverse complement strand
CACCAAAGCAGGAGAAAAGGATACCAGGACATCCCACAATTCGGGTGAAGGGGTGATATTCTGCTCGTTCCATTGGGCAAGCAAAGGATCACGTAAAGTTTGCCAATATTGGAAAATGACCAACAAACCTCCCCCCAATCCCAAAGCAATTGGCGAAATGAAGTGATGAAATTTTCTTTCTTTCCAGAAACCCCAACACGCAGCAGCAAAGCAGACCAACCCGACAATGATCACGCCAAAAGGCATGACGATTGCCAGGATGATACCCGCCAGCCAGATAATTATCCCCTTTTTCATTGGGTTGTCATTCTTCAAAGAAGTATTTAGAATCCATAAAAAACATGCCATGCCAGATGTAAAGTGTGGATTAGTAAAGGATGAAAGAAAAGGATACGCCTCGGCAACCCAAAAATCTGCGCTCAATTCGCCAAAGAAAAAAACGACCCATCCCAACCCCGATCCCAATGTACACAAAACAAGAGCAGGAAATACCAGTTCTTCATAATCAGAAAAAACGATGTTTAAAAAGCGAACCAACAAAATCAGAAATACAATCCACGAAATGACTCTGGATAGATGAAAAACAGTGAGGAGGGACCACCCCATCCAGCGTGCGATATGTCCAAGAAAAATGTAAAACAAAAAAAGATAGCCCCCCGCTCCTTCCGTTGGGCTGTACAAGAGGTCGAATTTCCAATCACCCCGGTAACCAAGTTGCATCTTTGCCAGGTAAGAATTGCCATCGATTGGATTGATCAGAAATCCCCCAAACACGTGTGAATTATCAACAATTTTACTTGCAAGCAGATAAGGGATTGTTATTATAATAAGGTATAGTAAAGCGAATAGGATGATTTTTCGTTTGTTCATCATAACCACAACCAGTATACTGGCATTTATGTCAAACAGCAATTAATCTTCTGGGAAAATGGGCGCATCAAAGGCAATAAAAATCTAAAAATAGGGAACCGGATATGAACAAAGCCTTCCACCTTTACCAGCTTCAAAAAGTAGACAGTCAACTACTCTCCATTGAAAAACGGATTGCTGAAATTGAATCGATCATCGCAAAAGATGAAAGGATTTTGCGGGTTGAAAGAGCAATACAAATTGCAAACGCTGATTTGGATAAAACCAGGAAGAAACTGCATGAGTTAGAAGCACAGGCAAAAAACATTCAGATTGAAATTGAGACCAATGACTCAAGCCTTTATTCAGGAAAAATTCACAATCCAAAAGAACTCAACGATTTACAGCAAAAAATCGCATCAGACCGGAAACGGCTCGAGAGAAACGAAGAAGAACAATTAGACGTTCTTGCTGAAATTGACGAAAAAGACCAGGTACTAAAACAAAGAGAAAACCAATCCATAGAAATTCGCTCAATCGTTGCCACAGCTCACTCGCAGTTGAACGGTGAAAAATCACAGCTTATCCACCAGAAAGAAACTTTGCAGACAGAAAAAGAAGCAAAACTCACCTCCGTAGATGAAGAAAGTCTTTCGACTTACAAAAAGCTTATGATGCAGAAAAATGGCACCGCTGTTGCTTTGGTCGAAGATCGCTCCTGTTCATTGTGTGGTGCGCCATTAACTCCTGGTGAATGGCAGGCAGCGCGGTCTTCTTCCAATTTGACATTTTGCAGCACTTGTGGACGGATTCTTTATGCCAGTTAGTTAATAACGGTTTCAAATCATGAATTTTGACCTGTTATCTTTTCTCCTGGGAACTGCAACCGGTTTCTTGCTTTGGTGGGGATACTCTTCCATCAAAAAAGGGATCCCGCGTGCCAGGTCTTTCTTTGTTGAATGGTCACAATCGCAACAAGCCAAAACTAGCACTCTCATCGAAGAAAAAATCCGAAAGAACACTTTTCATCGCACACAGAAAACCCATTTAGCGCATAATCTATTTGCCCTAAATGATATTTTAATCACCCCCAAAATACTCCCGCCTATCAAGAACATCCTCAACCAACAAAACCATCCTCCATTTTCCCCAACAGACAGGATGATTCCGTTCACGCCCGATTTCCCAGAACTGGCATCTGCGCTTCCCGTATCAAAAATCTGCATATTGGATGCTATTTCCAATCGAGCTAATTGTGTGCTCGTTGCACCACCAGGGAGTGGAAAAAGTGTGACGCTGGCACATTTGGTCTCCCAACTATGTGAAAACCAAAACCCAGATACCTGGTACTCGAATTTAATCCCCTTTTATTTTCATGCGCATGACCTTTCGATCAATAATCTCAATGATCAAACACCACTTGAGTTATTGACTGCCATCATGATGGACGCTAACCCGGATATCCAGACGAACCTGCTGCAAGCATGGATCAAAAAAACACTGGAAAAACAACCTTTTCTCATCGTAGTAGACGGGCTTGATGAAACGTCTCCGGTTGAGCATGACCTGGTCACAAATTTCCTTAAAACACTCATCGTTTCTTACCCGGACTGCCAAATCATCACAACCGCCAGCCCGGATTATTTAGGGATCCTGCCTGAAATTGGTTTTGCGCCTTTAGGGTTAGCTTGCTGGTCAGAAAACGATATCTACCGTTTCATGACGCTGTGGAAAACAAATTGGCTGAAACTGCATGAAAAGTCAAAGGAGTTTTCCGATTATATTACCGCACTGCTCTTTCGCGATTACGATCAAATCACCCCGCTTGAATGGACATTAAAGCTTTGGGCTGCGTTCACTGGCGATTTGGCTGGACCCTCTCCCGTGCACGCAATTGATGCTTATATCACACGATCTTCAGGTAAAACGGTACCCCGATCAGCGCTCATCGCTCTGGCTGAACAATTCGTTACATACCGGCTGTCCAGCGCTCCCTATACGCAAACCGAGAAGATTTTTTCCACTTTCAGACCCAAAACCCAATCTGATACCCAAATGGATTTCCTCGAGCAGCCCACCGATGAGATACTTGAAACAAAGACTGGCAAGAAAACCAGAGAAAAGAAAATCATCTCCAGAGCAAGAGCAATTACACAGCTTTTGAATGCTGGGATGTTATCAGAATTTCGAGATGAAAACCTGGCTTTTTCGAATCCGGTTTTTCTGGGTTACCTGGCAAGCTTCTCAGAAAACGTTGAAAACACTTTATCGCCGTCAATCCAATGGGTGATAGACGGATTAACCTTACGTTTTTATTTCATCCAAAATAAATCGACCACGCTCATTTCCAGGTTTATTGATGAGGATACCTCACCGCTTTTCAGCAATCTCTTATCGGCTGCCAGGGCTTTGCATACACCCAGGCATCATGAAATTTGGAGAAACCAGATCCTAGAAAAAATTGGTATGCTGCTCACACAAGCAGAGTTGCCCAGAACAATCCTCGTGAAATTATGTTCTGTCTTGTTGGCTGCCAATGACCCTTCAATTGCCGCGCTATTTGCCCAACTCCTTAAGTCGAGAAAACCAGAAGCACGAATAACTGCCCTGTTGGCAGCAGCAGCTCAAAAAACTGAAAAAATGATCCAACCTGCAACACATCTTTTACAGGATGAAGTAGAGGATGTGCGTCTTGCTGCCACCCTTTATTTAGGTATGCTCGATCACCCCGCAGCAAAACAGGAAATCAATGACATTATCAGTCATGGTGAAGAAGACCAAAGAGTGATTGCAGCAGAAGCCTTAGGAACCAGATTGCAAAACTTTGATATTCTCTTTGATTACCTTGAATCAGAAGACCTTTTAACTCGCCGCGCTGCAATCGGTGGTTTCACAAAAGTAGATCCTGCAATTTCCACCCCGGTTTTAGAAAGATTGATGAATGAGGATAGCCAATGGGTAATCCGCAACTACGCAGCACAATGGATTGAAGCATTAAAAAATCCTGTCAACCCTTATGCTCCTGAACGTATTTCACCATTCAAAGAGTCGGATTGGCTCATTTCTTATGCTGGTAAAATGGGGATTGGGGTTTCACCTGAGATTTTGCCTTACGAAGTGCTTTTACATGCAGTGGAATACGGCGAACCGGACGAAAAACTTGCAGCGATGGATTACCTGACAGCAGTAAACAGCGCTGAGAAAAATGCTTTATATGACCGCATCATCAATAATAAAAGTGAACCCACCAGGGATGAAACAACCTTTTACATGTGGTTTCAAACTTCAAGTCACTAGCGTCTGAACAACTAAATCTTTCTTACCCCTGATTTTTTCAACCGACAGTAAAGATACCTGGAAAAGAACAAACCCAAAAACCACATACCCAGGCGTGGTAAGTATTTGTTAAATTAAAACACCCGAATCAAATTGATCACAATGATTTCTATCAATTGGATTAGTAAAAGGAGGATAAAAGGGCTGAAATCAATACCTTGAAGTGTTGGAAGTATCCGTCTGATGGGTGCCAGCATGGGTTCAACGATTTTGGATAATGTAATCCGCACTGTGTGATAAGGTGATATGAAATAGGACAAAATGACATGCACAATCACCAATAATGATAGCGCTTTTGCTGCAAAATCAATAACATTAATCAAGATTCCCGTCATGTAATCTCCATCTCATCTAGTTTTTGGTCGCTCACCCAAAATTGCCTGCCCAATTCTGACATACGTTGCACCTTCTTGAACCGCAGCTTCGAAATCAACGCTTGTCCCCATAGATAACTCAAACCAGTCATGTTCTGGGAATCGCAGCCATAAAAAGTCGCGCAGGTTTGCCAACTTCGTAAAGAATGGTCTCGTTTTCTCCAAATCAGTATCATAAGGCGGCATGGTCATTAATCCCTGGATTTTCAGATGGGGAAGAAGGGTGATCTCTTCAATGTCGGGAAGCAATAAATCCCATTTTTTCTCATCTTGCGCATTCCAGCCATATTTACTTTCTTCACCGCCCACGTTGAACTCCAGTAAAACTGGCAGTACCTTCCCATGCCTTTCCAGGATCTGATCCAGTTTATGTGCCAGCGAAAGACTATCCAGAGAATGCAAATAATGAAAATTCTCAACTACCAGTTTTGCTTTCCTGCTCTGTAAATGCCCAATCATGTGCCAGCGAAGACCGCTTTGCAAAGAAAACTTTTGAATCTTTTCAACCGCTTGCTCTGGATAATTTTCCCCAAATTCCCTGATGCCGGCTTGAATAGCTGCTTGAACGACCACGTCTGGTTGATTCTTTGAAACAACGATCAGCTTAACATCTTGAGGATTCCGCCCAACACTGGATGCGGCTTTTTCAATACGTGCTCGTATTAGATCATGATTTGTTTTTATTTGCGTGACAAGATCGTCCATAGTAACTCTAATGGACATTATAGCGCGAGCAGTGCGCCAAAACGTCCTGTTTTTCCTTTTTCGCCGCGATGTGAAAACCAATCATCCACTTGACAGGCTGTACATATACCTGCGGTTTCAATATTTTGCACTCCACAACTCTGCAACTGGAGCGAATTCGCTTTCCATAGATCAAAGTG
>CAYRRA010000237.1:0-5505 GCA_964426355.1 uncultured Anaerolineaceae bacterium | reverse complement strand
TCGGAGTCCTTACTGCAAACGGCTCGATTGTCCATTTCCAACTGAGGCAGAACAACCGGAGGCCGCACTTCTGCATCGAGGAGGACATTATGAACAAGAGCATGATAGTTGTGCTGTGCTGGCTGACGATGGCCATTGCGGCACATGCTCGGAGCAGTGAAACTGAGGTCCTTATCCAGAAAACCCCCGCCGAACGCGGCGACCTGCGCATCATCCCTCGGGATGAGGGGCGGGTGGGCAATGAATTCGCCATCCCCAGCGAGGGTCGCGTTGTGGTGCAGCCGGGCAGAACGGCGATCAGCGGCGACTTTCGCTTTGATGAGTATCCGTTGCCCAAGGCCCTGTTCCCCCGCGACAAAGGGGTGGTGCCCGCTGATACAATGTTTTTTCTCCAGCAGCGCCTGTGGGGCGATGCCTGCGACAGCGGCCCGGTCTGGTTTCTGGGGGATGCAGTCGACGGCAGCTACCCCCTCTCCGAGGCCATCGATGCGTGCGGCGGTCCACCACCGTTTCTATCGGTACTGCCGGAATAGATACCCATCCCCGGCCATGGAGTCAGCATATATTGGAAGTATCTTGACTTTGAACTGATTGCTTTTCAATACAGGACGCACTCTAACCATGGAGATTATCCATCCACCTGATTGCTTTCAATGTCAGATACCTTGCCGAGGTATTGTTGTGTCGTTGAAAGGTCAACGTGCCGAAGTATGATGTATTGGTAAAAAGTCGGAAAACGGTCATTTTGTCATTTCGAGTGTAGCGAGAAATATCCGGAATACTTAAGAGATTTCTGGTCGCTGGGCTTCTCGAAATGACAGAAATTTACTTTTTGCGAGACCATCAAGCATTACTTTACTTACAATCTCAATCGGTATACCTCGATCTCGAGGCATAATTAGCTGCATGTCGTCTCAGGTCATGAGGACGAAATTAAATCCCACCATTTTTCTTCTTTCACAGCCATATTCCTGGCTCTGGCATACGTGATAAGTATTTTTGCAAACAATAATATGGTGTTCTTCTTTTGAAGTGATAAAATTTATTTATGATACGAAAATTTAAGTCAAATTTATCAATTGAATTGTCAGTGAATGTCTGTGGCTACTCCATGTAGCAGATAAGCTGCGCCAATGTAAAATTTTTCAACTGTATTTTCTAAAATCATATCAATAAATTTTGGAACCCAAAGTTGCATGTGACTATATATGAATTCATTTCTGGCTTTGACTAATTTATCGGCCATGGCATCGTTGCCATTTATGCTTGCATCAAGAGCTTCTTTTGTAAGATGCTGTATAAATTCAAGTTCGATAGAAATATGATCATCGGGGAATTGGTAGAGTTGTTTTACCGCCATTCCGCTTTCCATATATTTTTTTCGTACCTCAATTGTGTCATGAGTCATTAAGGAGCGGTTCTCAGAAAGATAAAACGAAGCAAATGGTACAGCTGGAGGGGATTTTGGGCCTATAAACAGGCGAGTAAATTCCACCGCCAGTTCTTCTTGCCACTGTTCGAGACGGTCGGCATTTTGTTGTGATGTTCTCGAAAGGGTACGCAAAGCTCGGCCGAGAGTATCTTCAGCATCATCGGATACCGAAATCGTCGTTAACCCTTGCAAAAGATCCTTGGATGGGTGGGGAAGAAACAACTGGGCGAGAAGGTTGTGAAAATACAATTCTTCTTTCAATTCCAATATCATATGTTCTCCAGTGTCTGCAAAGGGAAACGATAAAAGCGGAAGGGGCAAGCCCCCTTCCGCTTTTACTGAGTATTATTCTGCTATGCTTTGGTAATTCGCAGCAGCATATCGGCGTAGGCGGGTTGGCCCATAATTGGACTCAACCCCTCGGGGTCCATGAGGTTGTTGCAATCAGGGGTGTAGTCCTTGCTCTTGAATGCCACACCTAAACCCGGGCTGAACCGTCCGCCAGCGCCGAACGCTATTTTGACGACGCCAGGACGCATTCCACCGGAAGTAAAAATTTTCCCTTTTGTCGATTTGCCCAATGGATTTTCCGCCACGACCAGATCACCGTTTTTCAATTTAAGCTTTTTCGCATCATCGGTATTCATCCATATAGTGCCGACCGAGAATGTGTTAGCTCTGAACTTCTTTGGAATAGTTTTCATCGGTCCATCAGCATTGGGCATCCTTTCCGGAATATCGGCCTCAAACTCCTCATTCATTGGATGCCACAATCCCTCAGCCTTGACTTCACCCAGCCAGGGTACCATCTGGGTACCGGTCATCGAGTGGTGGATGCGCCCAGTGATAAGCTGGAAAGGATAATCCTTGGCATATTTGGTATACGCAGGGTTGGTGTAAGGATTCCAGATCGTTTCAAACCAGTAGAATGTTGCCGGAAACTTCTCAAATCCGATCCGTTTCAAACCATAGGGGACTTCACCGTCGGCTTTTTCCAGGAGCTGGTTGTATTTGGAATAGCGGCCTTTACGTTTGTCACCGTCTTGATAATCCCATTTGAACTCGATCAGTTTTGAATCGGTTGGCGGCCAGACTTTGTTCGGTTCAGTTGATCCAGATTTCCTGTTCCGGTACCAGCTCATCGGCCAGACAGCGACGCCATTGTTCTTACGCATCCAGGCTGGCGTAACTTGTTCGCCAACCACTTCTTTTTTTTCGTGATCGATTTTGACAGCGCCCTTCTCCAGGGAATCAGGTGTACCGCGAAGGGTATATCCCTCCGGGTATTGGGGATAAGGAAGTGGCGTGCCGATGTTGGGTTTCCCTGGGGTGCCTAATACTAAATCCGTAGCAAAGGTGTCCTCATCAGGGTACCTTTCCCAGAAATCTCCGGGCTTTATGTCGCGATCGCCAAGATCATAGAGTTTTTTCGCGATCAGGTTCATGATTTCGGTCGGGTTTTTGGATTCGTGCATAGGTTTGATCACCGCGTCACGAAGATAGCCCAGCGGCATCGGCGGGTAAATATCCGACCAGCTGACCCGCTCGGCGTAACTTGCTTCCGGCAGGATCACATCGGCATAGAGAGCACTTTCCAGGTTGAGGGTGTCGATGAAAACCATCAGATCAAGATTGTAATTCCCCGCTGTGTCCTTTGAGGTTAAAGCTTCACGCCACTTCCAGGTTGCGGAGCCACTGACAACAGCGTTGCCGGTGCGCAAGAAAAAAGCCTTGAGTGGGAATTTGTGGCCACGGAAGGCTCCGTAACGGATTTCGACTTCCTTTCCCATAAAAAATTCCGGATAGTCACCAACTACATCATCCCAGGCGGACGGGTATTTGCTCCCGTAATGGTCTTTATGCAGTTCCGACTGTTTCCCTTCAACTTTTTGACCGTTGATAGTTCTGGTGACGATTCGATCGTTGAAATTCTTCTCTTCGACAAAAGAATAGGTTCTCCCTTTGCCACCTTTGCTCCATTTCATGATTTCAGTATCGATTACCCCTCCCGGAACATCAAAATTGCCGGTAATGACATTCAGGGCAACGCCAAGAATTGAGCCAGAGTATCCATTGAAATGATGACCCGGTGACTGCATACCCCAGATCAAGGCCGCAGGTTTGGTTATTCCAAAAGTGTGGGCAAGTTCGATAATTTCATTTTTGGTGATGCCGGCACGTTTGGCTGCCCACTCGACACTGAAATAATTCAGTCCATTGATGGGATCTTTCTTTGCCCACCATGACTTGAAAGCCGCTTCAAAATCATCCCAGCCGATAGAATATTTTTTAAAATCCCAATCGATATATTTTTTATTCGGGTCTTTCTGGTTGTCGTTTTCGAGGATATAACGCAGCATTGCCGCGAAAATGTCGTTGTCGGTGCCCGGTCGTGGTGCGACCCATTTATTAGCCAGTGCGGCGGTATTGGAATAACTGGGGTCAATGACGAAAAATTTGCAACCAGCATCTACCTGAGCCCCTACGGTTCCTCTATTTTCATACATGATCCTGGTGGCGACAAAGGGATTCCAACCGCAATAAATGATGAGCTTGGTCTTGTAGGACATGTCCTTTTGCAGTGAGCCGTCTGGCTGACGGACATAGACCGGTCGCATCAGGTCCGGCTCCCAACGTTTGCCATTAACGATCAGTTTCGGGCCGTGTCGTCGAGGGGTGTCGCAGATTGATCCATGTTCGACGCAATAAGGAGTGCCAAAGCCAAAGCCGAGCCGCCAGTACTGATCACGATCGGTAACGTCGCCAGTATCCATGATGATTGATTCAGGCCCATATTTTTCCTTGATGGCCATCATCTTTTTACCGATGAAGTCTATAGCCTCTTCCCAGGAAACTTTTTTGAATTTGCCCTCCCCGCGCTCGCCGACCCGGATCATTGGGTATTTCAACCGATCTGGAGAGTACACCAGTTGTTGCCCTGATGCGCCCTTGGCACAGACAATTCCATCGTTGAAGGGAACGTGAGGATTGCCATAAATCTTATGAATTTTGCCGTCTTTCACCCAGAATTCAAGGCCGCATTCGCTGGGGCACATGCAATCCGCACTGTATTTTACTTCGAAATTCTCCATAGCGGTCCGCATCTCCTGTGCTTCCGCCGGGGTAAGTTTTTTTAAAAAGAGGAGTCCACTCTGCTCAAGGGCTCCTACACCGGCTAAGGCACCAGCATATTTCAAAACACTTCTTCGGGTAAGTTGCATATTCGATTACCTCCTAGCTGTTGATTGGGCCATCGGCAGTTTTGAATACTTCCTTGTCCGGGGCAATGAAAAAAACCATTGGTTTAGTGCCATAGTCATCACGCCAGGTCACCGTTTTGTTTTGGGCCATTAGCTTCGCAATGGTGCTCTGCGGATCGTTCAGATCACCGAAAACCCGTGCGCGCCCCATGCAGTTCCTTACACATGCGGGCTCTTCGATACCGGCTGCCAGTCGATGACTACAGAAGTCGCACTTGTCAGCTATATCAGCAGTGGCCGATGTTCCTTGCAGATAAGGATGGAGAAAACGAGCGCCATAAGGACAAGCTTCGACACATGCGCCACAGGCAATACATTTATTTCGGTCAATCATTACTACGCCATCCTCCCCTTTAAAGGTTGCATTAACCGGACAGGGTGGAACGCATGGAGGGTTATCGCATTGATTGCAGATCTTTGGGAAAAAGTATCGTTTTGGTTTGGGGTATAAACCAACATCGGCAATATCAACTTTTGACCGATACAGCCCCATGGGGACGGCATTTTCCATTTTGCAACTTACCTGACAGGACGTACAACCCACGCATTTGCGCAAGTCAACAAGGAGTGCATATTTTTTTGGCATAATTTATTTCTCCTCAGAAAATGTGACGTTTGTAGTCCAACAGGTAATTGTGGACCCTCTGGCCAACAGAAATAGCCTCCCATCTTTTTGAAGAGAGAGGAAAAAAACTTTTTCATAAAAACAGCCGGAGGACTGTACCCGGAAATATAGTTCGGTTAGGGTTCAGTTATCCAATGAGAGGCTGAATTGTGCCCCTGTTGCACCGGTTAGCCGGTTGATGCAGCCGA
>CAYRRA010000236.1:0-5584 GCA_964426355.1 uncultured Anaerolineaceae bacterium | reverse complement strand
CTACTCGATATTCATCAGATTTTTATACACCGTTTCCACGTTGTCCCGATGCGGATTGGCGTTTTCTTCTTGATGCTTGAAACACATGTCTTTGCAGTCTTCAAACGCTTCTTCCAGGCTCTTGCCCGCTTGGGTAGACTTTTCAAGACGCTGGCGTAGTTCTGCCAGGTAATCCATATCCTCCTTGAAACGCCCTTGTATGGTTTCCTTCTCACGAGCGAAATGCCCGTGTCCCGGAACCAGCAGGCGCACCTCCAGTTTTCTCAGTTCTGCCAGGGTTTGTTGATACGCGTCCAGGTCGTGCATGATAAACGGGATTTCCAGGTCGCTGAGCATATCCGCTGCCCACAAAATCCCCTCCTCCGGCTGGTAAAGCACGCATTGATCGGGGGAATGCCCCGGCGCATGGATAATTTCAACCGTCAGTTCGTCCATCCGAATAGACAAGGAATGTTCAAAGGTGATGTCCGCCGTGGGCAGCCTGAACTGCCGGCTGCGCCGGATGGAATATTCTTTTTCAAAACGCTGGATCTGTCCCAGTGTCTGCTCAGCGCCACAGCCGCACAACTCTTTGCTGAAACCGGCTTGAGTAATTACCCGCACATCTTGAAAATACTCTGGGCCAAAGAGATGATCCCAATGATGATGGGTTATCACCAGGTACTGCGGTTCCAGTTTTTGCTCGCTCAAAGTCCGCCGCAGCGTGAGGATATCCTCCGGCAAGACGGCGGGGTCGACCAGGCAGGCTTTACCGTTTGCAAAGAAAACGCCGCTGTTGGTGGTGTAAACCTCGCTTTGGGCGAGCCAAAGATTGGGGGTAAGTTGTTCAATGGTTTGTGGCATGACACTCTCCTGTACACCTGTTCATGGACAGGCGGATTTTTCTCGCGCAGCCTCTGATTGCAAAACTGGTCATCACAACCACGTCCAGATGAGCACGCGAGCGCAAAGTGTAATACAAAAACGCACTGCTGTGTAAAAGATTCCGGCAAATTTACGAAGCTGCCTGGCGGTTGTTTACCCAAACCGTTCCAGGTAATCCCACAGGTCTGCACAGCGTTGTTCAATATATTCGCGCGGGTCTTTCTCAATCCGCGCCACGTAATTGATAAAGTTCACCGTGCGCGCAGCCCACAACGTTTCAAGCGGATACTCGGTTTCAAACGGCAAAGGACGTAGTTTTTGGTAGCCTTGCTGAAAAGCCGCTCGCAGTTCGGCATAGTCATCTCGACTCCTTCCATAATACAAGGTCACCGAGAAGTCCTGCATGGGATATCCCAGGAGCACGCCTTCAAAATCCAATAGATGAAAATTGCCTTTGTAGAGTCGCACGTTCCACATGTGCAAATCGCTGTGGATCAAAATGGGGTCACCGCCGGCATACAATTCAGTCAGCAGAGTCTGTGCCTTTTCCATCACCTGGTCGAGCATCCCGATACGATCTTTTGTAAATAAATGCCGGTAACCAGGGTGATGGATTAAATCGGGTTCATCCGGGAAATAGAACAGGCTGTCCCAACGGCGCGGAGCCAACACCTCCGGAAGCTGCAACGTTTCAGCATGTTGATGCAGCCTGGCAAGCACCAATCCGTATTTCTCGTAATTCGGCGGGGATAAATAATGGCTCAGGCTGCGTCCCGGCACCCACGAAAAAACAGCACAGTACGCCTGCGGGCAGCCCTCTGCTTGAATTTGATTGAGATAACGACCCTCACGGTCGGGTATGGGTTCGGTCACGTGCAAGTCTGTATCGCGCAACAGCGCACGCAGCCAGTACAATTCTGTCAGATTGTCTGCCTGCGTCGTTTCGGTTCCGGAATAGATGCGCAAAACAAAGCGCTGACCTGTGTCGGTAATAACGACATAATGAAGATTGCTTTCTTTGGAAAGGAAGCGAATCTCTTTGACCTGAAAAGGATACTGTTGAAGAACCTGTAAGGCTGCCTTCCGTAACTTCATGCATTAATTATAACGGGAGGCGGTCATTGTTGTGGGTAAAACGTAATAAATGAGCGCCTCTGCCCGGCATACCAACTGCGAGGGCAGAGGAACCCTTAACCCAATCACTCATCACTCGTCACAAATCACCATACTTCTATTTTTCTAAAGGTGTGATGATCCAAAGAATAACATAGAGCAGTAATCCAGGGCCGCCTAACAGGGTTGCCGCAACAAAAGCCAACCGCACAACCGTTGGATCGAGGCTGAAATACTCACCCAAACCGCCACACACGCCGCCCAGGATCTTTTCAGTTTGATTGCGGCTTAACCTGCGTGCTTGCATTCTCTTACCCCTCCTTTTTCTCTTCAGAGGTGATTACATCGATCACGTCGCCGCTGCTAATCTGCGGTTCCTCAGGTATAACCACCAACAAGATGAGGTAAATCCAGAACCCGGCACTGCCGGTAAGGAAGAGCAAGACAAAAATCAAACGGACGATGGTAGGATCAATATTGAAGAAATTTGCCAACCCGCCGCAAACACCGCCAATCATACGGTCTTTTCTACTTCGATAAAGTCTTTGTGTGTTCATTTCGTACTCCTTCAGTATTGTATACGCTGTATGGTGTGAGAAGTTGCAAAAAAAATCAGTCAGGAGAACAAAACTTCTCCTGTTCCACCTCAACAAACCGATTTCATTTGTCCGTTCTTCACAAAAACTTCATAATTTTGTATTATGCTTGTAGAAAACAAGATTAAAAAGTAAAGCGATCATGCAAACGATTCTGATAATTGAAGATGAACCCGAACTGGCACAGGCACTCCGCGTTTACCTGGAGCGCAGCGGTTACCGCGTGCTGGTTTCATTCAAAGGGGACACCGGTCTGGCGACCTGGCAAAACCAAAAGCCCGACCTGGTTATCCTCGACCTCAACCTGCCCGGGATGGACGGACTGGATGTAGCGCGCGCCATTCGCCGCCAAAGCGATACACCCATCATCATGGTCACCGCACGGGTGGAAGAGACCGATGAGTTGATCGGGCTGGAACTGGGCGCGGATGACTACATCCCCAAGCCTTTTTCACCGCGCGCTGTGGTGGCGCGTGTGCGCGCCGTACTGCGCCGTACCGGAACACTCCGGCAAACCGCCCAAAAGATCACGCTGCACGATATCGAAATTGACCTTGCCGGACACGAGGTGAAACGTGCCGGGAAGTTAATCGAGCTCACCCCAACCGAATTTAACCTGCTGGCAGCCCTGGCTGAGCAGCCCGGACGGGTTTTCACCCGCCAACAGCTTCTGGAGGTCACACAAGGGGAAGTGTACGAGGGTTACGAGCGCACCATTGATGCTCATATCAAGAACCTGCGCGCCAAGCTGGAACCCGACTCCAAAGAACCGCGTTATATCAAGACCGTATTTGGCATTGGCTACCGTTTTATGGAGGAATAGAACCTTGTCCATGCGTTTGCGTCTGCTTCTGGCTTTTCTGCTGATCGTACTGGTGACGATTGCCGTAGTTTCCATCACGGTGCGTCTCAGCGCGGAAAGGCAGGTTGCCATTTTTCGCGCGCGGGGCGGCTGGATTGGCGCGCAAGAGTTAATTGCCAGCTTACAAAGCTATTACCAGACCAACGGAAGCTGGCAGGGGGTTGAGACGCTTCTCGATGTGCGCGGGCGCGGGATGGGCGGACACGGACAGGGTTCGCAAGGTATGCCCAATCTTTACAGCAGCCTGCGGCTGGCAGATGCACAGGGCAACCTGGTTTATGACCCCGAAAACCCCGGCGGTGGACAACTCTCTAACGAAATGCTCAACAACGGCGTGGCGTTGGAACTGGAAGATGAGGTCATCGGCTATCTTTTACCCTTGCAGGGGCAGACCTTTCCGGGAAGCGAGTATGACCAGCAAATTCTCACGCTGGTTAACAAAGCCTCGTTGATCGCAGCGCTAATTGCAGGGAGCCTGGCGCTGGTGTTGGCGCTGCTCCTGGCTTATTTTTTGCTTCGCCCGGTGCAACAACTTACCGAAGCCGCTGCCGACATGGCAAACGGCGACCTGAGCCGGCGCGTACAGGTGAAAGGAGGGCATGAGCTGGCTGTCCTGGAAGAAGCCTTCAATCACTTGGCTGCTTCACTACAGGAAGCGGAAGCCCGCCGCAGTGCCTTAACCGCCGATATCGCCCACGAACTGCGCACACCGCTTTCGGTGCAGCGCGTCAACCTGGAAGCCATGCTGGATGGTGTTTACCCATTAGACAACGAAAACCTGGAAAAAGTGCTGGCACAGAACACGCTGCTCGCCAGGCTGGTTCAAGATTTGCGCACCCTCACCCTGGCGGATGCGGGCGAACTGCGCCTGGAGAAAACCCGTGTCCAATTATTCGATCTGGTCGAACGGCTGAGGGAGCGTTTCCAACCGCAGGCAGACCGCAAAGGGGTTCGCATCTTTAGCATCACACCAGAGAACCCGCTGTACGTGCAGGCAGACCCGCAGCGGCTGGAACAGATACTCAGCAACCTGCTGGATAACGCACTGCGTCACACACCGCGGGATGGAACCATTCGGTTAACCGTCTCACATGAAAAAAATCATAGCGTTATAGAGGTGCATGACAGCGGACCCGGCATCCCGGAAGAGGCTCAGCCGTATGTCTTCGAACGCTTTTACCGGTCCGATAAAGGGCGCACCCGTGAGGAAGGCGGCAGCGGACTGGGGTTGGCAATCGCCCGCAAGCTGGCTGAAGCCCACGCGGGCACGCTAACGGCTGCCAACCACCCACAGGGCGGTGCGGTGTTCCGGCTCTCGCTGCCCTGTTCCTGAGGGTAAACTCGTACCTATATAAAAACGGTCTATTCCGGCACGAACCCAATCCGATTTCTGCCGTTTTTCTTCGCCTGGTAAAGAAGCTTGTCTGCTTTTTCGATCAATTCATCCATGCTCTCGTTTTTATACTCGGCAATTCCGCCGCTGATGGTCAGCCGAATATCTGTATCAAACACCTTTTCCTGGATTTTCATGCGGATTTTTTCACCCACCATGACCGCATCATTTTGGGGGCAGTCCGGCAGGATGACGATAAATTCTTCTCCGCCATAGCGCGTTACAATATCGGTGTTTCTGACCATCTTCTTGAGTATTTCCGCCACCTGGAAAAGAATTTGATCTCCAATAAGATGTCCATAGGTATCATTGATTTTCTTGAAATGGTCGATATCCAGAATGAGGATGCTCAAGCGGTTTTTTGTTCTTGCTGTTCGTCTCATTTCGTAATCAAGCTTTTCAAACAACGTGCGCCGGTTATATAAATTCGTCAGGGCATCTGTCGTGCTGAGCTCAAAAAGCCGCTCATTCTGCTGCGCAAGCTGTTCTTCCATCTTTTTCTGCGCGGTAACATCAAAGACAATGCCTACCATCAGTTCAGGCTTGCCTTCCTCATCATATTTCGTGATTTTTCCACGGTCATAAAACCAGAGCCATTGTCCGTTTAGATTCTTGATGCGGTAGGTCGTTTCATACGCCGCCGCCCTTCCGTATAGATGGTCGCGCATACCTCTCATGACCCGTTCATAATCGTCCGGGTGAATTTTTTCGGTGAAAAATTCAAATCCAATCGGAGCAGGGATATCTTCTTTGCTA
>CAYRRA010000235.1:0-5613 GCA_964426355.1 uncultured Anaerolineaceae bacterium | reverse complement strand
AATAGACCGTGATTACATCAGGTGTGTAATACGAAACCGTATTGGGTTCCCACGAAAATACAGAAGTCTGGTGATTTGGGGGTAAAACATTGTGAACCAGATGTGGTTGATCTTCGATTATGGCTTTGTTTTTTATAAAAATACTTTCCAGTCTTTCTTTTTCATTTTCAAATGAAAATGGGGCTATCTCATGTCCAGACCCTGGAAATAAGGGTTTTATCACTTTCGCAGAACCCGAATCTTGATTGGAAACAAGCTCCTCCGGCAGCCAGGCAGAAACCTGTGACGATTGATCCACCACATTTCTTATGACGTTTTTATGCAATGATTTCACTTTCAGCTCCACTACCGGCAAGAACAATTTCGCCAGCTTCTTCTAATGAACGCACAGTTTGCACTATTTTCCGTTGTGCAGCATAGACATCGCGCGCGAGTTGTGGTCCCAGGATTTCCAGTTCTTCCTGCAGGTTTTGACGAGCTCTTTCAGACATATTGGTATAAATATGTTCTTTAAGCGCATCGGGGGCAGCTTTCAGGGATAAAACCAGGTCTTGTTTATTGATGTCACGTAAAATGCGTTGCATGGTTTTCCCATCCAGTTTGAGCAGGTCGTCAAATGTGAACAGGTTCACTCGAATTTCATCCACCAATTTTGGATCTTGCGGTTCCAGGGTTTCAAAAATCCGTTTCTGCACATCCCGATCCACCTGGTTGAGCATCTTTACCAGGAAAGAAACGCCACCGGTTGCGCGAAAATCCGCTGCACTAAGCACACCGGATAATTTTTGCTTCAAATTCCGCTCCACCACCTGGACAACCTGTGGCGAAACGCGGTCCATCTTCGCCAGCCGCAGTGTAACCTCAACCTGAATGTCACTGGGCAGGTTGGTCATAATATCAGCAGCCGCTTTTGCTTCGAGGTAAGAAAGCACAAGGGCAATCGTTTGTGGATGTTCTTCCTGGATTAATCCCGCCACCTCAGCCGCATCTGCATTTCTGAGCATATCAAATGAGGAAAGCTGTTGCTTGGCAGAGATGCGTTCCAAAATATCAGCACCACGGCGTGGACCCACTGCCCGAGAAAGTAATTGGCGGGTATATTCCGTTCCGCCACCCAAGACATCTACACCGGATAACGATAAAGCATACGCTTCTTCTAATGCATTCTTGCGGGTATCCGAAGAGATAGACCCTGCCTCGCTAATCGCTAACAACACTCTCTCGATTTCTGCTTCACCCAGGTATTGCAACACCTTTGATGAAGACTCAACGCCCAAAGAAAGCAGAAGCGCAGTAGCTTTATCCAATCCGGTTATTTTTCTTCCATAACCATCAAGAGGCATGGCTAATTTTCCTCACGATCTTCACTTAACCAAAGCTGAATAATCTCAGCGACACTGGCAGGATTTTCATCCGCAATACGGGCAACCACTCGTTGCATCTGTTCCTCTTCAGCCGTCTGTACCTGTGCTTTCGCCTCAACTAATTTTGAGAGATCGGGCACGGGCGGAAGAATCTCTTCTTCCTCTTCCTCTTCTTCTTCAAAATCAGCGATTGGCAGGCTTGACAGAGGTTGAGGGGCAGCCATCCCGCCAAGCTGATATGCCGGCTTCATTACTGGCTCCCACACCTCAACGGATGCCAGTCGTAAGTTCCGCAATAACCTTGACACATACCATAACAGAAAACCTGCCACCAAAACCGCAATGCCAATCTGAACAGCAATAAGGATGTAATTGGTTTTCTCACTTTCTGCCATCTCAGATTGCAGTTGTTCGGAATAAGACCGGTCAAATTCAAGCGTCTGAACTGAAAGCACATCCCCCCGATCTGCATTGATGCCAGCCGCGGCTGAAATGGCTTCTTCCAACTTCCCCAGTTGCTCTTCATCGGTTACCCCATCTACCAGCACAGAAAGCGACACCTGTCGCAGTTCACCAGGATAAATCGTTTCAAACGATTCTGTTTTGGAAACTTCATAATTAAAGGTGTCCTCAGTGCGCAAGTAAAGAAGATTACTTCCTTCTCCAGAAATTACCTCGTTTTCAGTATCTGGCAAATTGCTTGTGGCACCTGGAACGCCCCCAACTTCTTCTCCATTCGTCGTGTAACTTTCTGAAATTTGCTGAGAGCTGCTGACTGCCTCGGAGGAGGGGTCGTAAATTGCAGAAGTGACTTGTTTTTCGGTCCAATCCAGATTCACTGTCACTTGTACCACGGATCGATTGGGTCCCAAAGTGGTATTTAACAAGCTTTTAACACGGTTCTGAATATCATTGGCTACATTCAATTCAGCAGCCCGCCGGTTATCAAGTTGTGTTAATCCGCCAGCGATACCAGTATCGCCAGCTCCGGATGCCAACAGGTTTCCATTGGTATCCACTACGGTCACATTTTCTGGTTCTAGATTCTCAACTGCATTGGCAACAAGATATGAAATCGCTCTTACCTGCGTTCCATCTAGCGGCTTCCCTGGTTTTTCCTTCACGGTAATCGATGCTGTCGTTGGGGCTTGAACACTTGAAAGCAGGGTTTTTTCGGGTGTAACGACATGCACACGCACTGCCTCGACTGCATCCAGACTGAGGATGGTGCGCTCAAGTTCACCCTCCAAAGCTCGTTGATAATTTACCCGTTGGGTGAATTCAGTCATCCCAAGAGTGCTGCCGCTGAATATTTCATAGCCAACATTATCGTTTTGTGGCAAGCCTTCGGTTGCCATCGAGAGCCGCACTTCGTACACGCGGTCGGAAGGCACCAGGATGGTGCCAGTACCTCTTATCTGATAAGGGACGTTCTGTGCAGCCAGCAAATTAACAATCTTACCTGCATCAGCTTCATCTAGCCCACTAAAAGCAACCCCGTATGTGGTTTTTGTTGCCCAGTTGAGTAATACTGCCAACACAACCACAAAAACAATAACAAAGGCAACCAGAATGGTCTTTTGAGTGTTCGTCTGGCGCTGCCAGAAATTTTTGATTTGATCGAGGATTTTTTGCAACATGAAAAATACCTCTTATCCCTTAGATCTGCATCCGCATGATTTCTCGATACGATTCAACCAACTTATCGCGAATCGACAGGGCTACACGAAAACTGACGTCAGTTTGCTCCACCGCAATCATCACCTGGTGCAAATCCACATCTTCGCCCGCAGCCAGTTGTTGCAATAAGTTATTGCTGTACATCTCTGTTTCGCTTAGACCATCCAATAGCTCTTTAAAAGTCTTCCCGGTTTCTGCAATCGAATTGGACGCACCGCTAACCTGACCTGTCTTCTGGTCAATCAAATTGGTATTAATTTTTGGCAATGCAGGAAAACCAGCGTTTGTAATTTCCATATTCTTTTACCTGTACTAACGCCCGATTTCAATGGCGCTGATTGCCATCGCCCGGGCAGCTTCTATTACCGATAAACTGGCTTCATACGACCGGGTGGCGGAAAGCATGTTGGTCATCTCAACCACCAGGTTTACATTCGGGTACTCCACCATTCCTTCCTCATCTGCATCTGGATGAGTGGGATCGTACACTGATGTTCCCCCAGTTTGATCTGTTACAACTTTTTTCACTTCAACGCCATTGATATTCAGCGTTTTTGCGCTAAGGTTATTCTTGATGGGTAAATATGCAGAAAATGGCTGCTGTCTGCCTTGTGCTGTGAAAACAACATCCTGACGTTTATATGGACCACCCTCTTCTGTGCTGGTGGTCTCAACATTCGCGATGTTATTCGCAATGATATCCAACCGCAGCCTCTGCGCTGATAATGCTGATGAACCGATGCGTAATGCCTGCCAAAAACTCATAACCAATCCTTCAAAGATAATATCTGGCTTATTTGAAGGATAGCATACCAGTCTGTTTTGAGGTATAAAGCTCGAATGAAGGGAGAGTAAAAATTATGTGAAAAGAGAAAAACAAATTCCCGCCTTTCTCATCAGCGGGAATCTAAAGAATCCAAATAACATGTGCATACTTATTAAGAACTGATAACCTGGTCATTAAGTGTCTCTCCATCAAACATGATGCCCCCGTCTTCCATTACGACGACTTTTTCTGATGTATTAAGCTTTTTCTCTACCATAGCCCAGGATTGTCGAAGTTCCAAAAGAATGTTCTTGGCGCTCTCGAAATCCTGTCTTCGCAGACATTCCATCACCCATTGGTAAATCGCCAACAAACCACCTGCTGCTTCAGGATAGTCAAAATCCAATGCGTTTTGTAATGCCTGGACTGATTTGGCGGCTTTCTCAAAGTCCATTTTTTCGCAAGAGAGAATCGCCAGGTCATACGCCATTACCACCAGGCGAATCGGACTGGCACCCTCTACATCCATCTTGCGATATTGGCTGACACCATAAGCCGTCTGCGTCATATTGTTCTCCTGATACTATTTTCTTTATATTACCAGATTTGTCAATGAGGTGCACTTATTCTCTCATAAACAATTGGTAAAAAACACAGAAAAAAGTTATTATTCTAACCTGATTGATATGATCACGCCGAATATTGAAACAGGTCGCCAATCGGGATGTCTTTGATAGCTTCCGGTGGAATGGTAGAGACAACCTTCTTTGTTGCGCGATCCACCACCATCACAGTCACCTTGTTCGTCTCAGGATCAACCTGGAACTTTAAAACTGTCGATGCGCCGAGATCTGGAGCAATTTTCGACACTTCTCTGGCTATTTCTTCATCCACCTGAGTGGGGTCCATTGAAGGAGCTGGCATCTTCCCATTCATCATTTTTTGATTGGCTGCCTCATAGCCGCGGTGAACATTAGATGCTAATTTGTCCAAATATGTCTGATAGACCTGATAGAGCTGTGTCGCTACCGTGCTGGGTTCTACTGCGCTGACGCTGTCGATTTTTCTTACAGGATTTTCGCTCATCTCAGAAATTCCTCCTTTCTATTCAGGGTTACCAAACAACCATCAACGGGTTGTACTGGTATAGGTGCCATATAACAAGGCATTCATAGTCTGTTGTGTATTGAGTAACTCATCCATCATGGCTTGCATTTGAGCGTATTGCTCAATCAACAAATCTTCTCGCCTTGAGAGTCTTTCCTCTTCAGCAGAAATACTGGATGCCAAATTTTGTTTTTGCAAATCCAGGTTTTTCAAAGAGTAGCTCATAATTCCATTTGTTTCCAAATAACTGTTAATCAAACTATCAATGCCTGTCATCTTTGACTCTAAAAATGACATGAGGTCTTCGCGGTGATTTTCTAACACCTCAGCAAATTTGTCTGTATCAGTAACTGTGAAGTTGAGTTTATCATCCATCTCGATTCCAAGGTCGAAAATACTCTTAATGGTTGATGCCCCAGAAGAACTTTTTACCATCAGGTCTGTCATCTCTGAAATCAGATTCCTGAAGGCATAATCATCAGCCAATCCTCCACGTTGATAGTTTTTTTCCTCCACCTTCACTGTTTGTGTTTTCGCCTGAAGGTAAGTTATTGATTCATTGAATTTTTTTAGAACAGCAGTAACAGAATTCTTCACGCTATTCGTATCTGTACTAATGGTAAGTAACGCTTTGTTCCCTTCAGCATCACTGGCAAGGTTCAGGGTAACCCCGGCAATCACATCATCAATTCCTGT
>CAYRRA010000234.1:0-5617 GCA_964426355.1 uncultured Anaerolineaceae bacterium | reverse complement strand
GGGGTGGTCATTTCGGCAATCAGCAACAAGGGTTATCGTGAGACGGTTCTGGAGCCCGGTCTTCGCTGGATCATCCCTTTTGCCGAATCGGTGGTGACCTACCCAATCTCCCGCCAGACCTATACCATGTCGATTGCCCCGTCTGAAGGTGCAGTAATGGGAGATGATTCCATCGAGGCGCGCACATCCGACGGGCAAAAAGTGATGGTGGATGCCTCGGTTATTTATTCGATTGACCCGCAACAGGTCATTTTTGTTCATATCAACTGGCAGGACCGCTATTCCAGCGATTTGATTCGCGCCCTGGCGCGCGGTGTAATCCGCGATGCGGTATCACAATACGGTGTAGAACAGGTCTACAGCACCAAACGCCTGGAACTGACTAGTGAAATCACTGAGGTGATGCAGAAAAAACTTTACGAAAATGGGCTGCTATTAGGCGATTTTGTCCTGCGTAATATTGCATTTTCAGAGGAATATGCCGCATCAGTGGAGCAAAAACAAATCGCCGAGCAGTTAGCCCAACAAGCACAGTTTGTGGTGGCGCAAAAGAAACAGGAAGCTGAGCAGGCACGCCAGATCGCACAGGGAAGCGCTGATGCTGCCGTAATCGAAGCGCAGGGACAGGCGTCAGCACGCCTGATCGAAGCCGAAGCGGAAGCCGAGGCGCTCAAATTAATCGCCGCGGCACTTCGCAACAACCCCAACCTGCTGACGTACCAATACATCACCAAGCTTTCACCCAATATCGAGGCGATGCTGTTGCCCAGCGATACGCCCTTTATCTTTTCCCTTCCGGAGATAAATCCGTAAGACATAGGAAAAATATGAGTGACTTGGAGTATAAACCTTCAGGAAAACAGATCAGGCTGACCAGCCTTTCATCCTGTGCTGGTTGAGCGTCTAAGCTGAATGCGGAAACGCTGACGCAGGTTCTGCGTCCCCTGAAACAAATTTATTCCGCAGCCGACCATCCGGATTTACTGGTTGGTCTTCAAGACCCCGATGATGCGGCAGTCTGGCGGTTGGATGAACACAACGCGCTGGTGGTGACGACTGATTTCTTTACACCGGTCGTGGATGAGCCGTATGCTTATGGTGCGATTGCGGCTGCTAACAGCCTTTCGGATATTTATGCGATGGGTGCAAAGCCATTTCTCGCGTTGAATGTGGCTGCCCTGCCGCCCCATCTGCCTTCGGAATATCTATCTGAGATTATTCGCGGCGGAGCAGAAAAAGCAAAAGAAGCTGGCGTGGTGATCGTGGGGGGGCACACCGTGCAAGACAAAGAGCCCAAGTTCGGACTGGTGGCACTGGGCTTTGTAAAATTAGACCAGATTCTTACAAAAGGTGGCGCGAAACCCGGCGACCGCCTGGTGATCACCAAGCCTTTAGGGTTGGGCGTGATTACCTCGGCGGTGAAGAAGGAAAAGGCTGCCCGTGTGGATATTGACGCTGCCATTGATTGGATGATGCGTTTAAATGACGGGGCGCGTGAGTTGGCAGTGAGCCTGGGCTTGAAATCGGGAACTGACGTAACGGGCTTCAGCCTGATGGGTCATGCCTGGGAAATGGCGCAAGCCAGCCGGGCGGGGCTGCGCCTGGAATTTGCACGCATCCCCATCCTGGAGAATGCCTGGACGTATGCCCGCGCAGGCACTTTTCCTGGCGGGGCGTTTGATAATAAAAATTTTTACGGGTCGCACGTATGTTTTTCTCGTTATCCCGGCGAACCTGAGGAAATGTTGTTGTACGATCCTCAGACCAGCGGAGGGTTGTTGTTGGCTGTTCCAGCGAAAAAACTACCTGCTTTGTTTGAAAAAGCAGCCGAGTTGGGTCAACCGGTCTGGGAAATCGGGGAAGTGATTGAAGAGAAACACATCGAGGTGACATGAACCATTCATTTTCCTTTTCATCTTACCGTTCTCCCATTTTGGGATGCGGCGGGGCAGCAGCGTCTTCTCAACCGCTGGCGACGGCTGCTGGTCTTGAGGTTCTGTCCAGGGGCGGCACGGCGGCAGATGCCGCGGTGGCGGTAGCGGCTGCCTTAAACGTCACCGAGCCGGGGTCGACCGGGTTGGGCGGCGATGCATTTGCACTGTACTACCATGCAAAAGAACGAAAAGTATACGCACTGAATGGGTCGGGGCGAGCCCCTCGTGCACTCACCCTGGAGCGGGTGCATCGCGACGGGTTTCAGGATGAACTTCCACCGCTGCACCCCTACACCATCACTGTTCCCGGCGCCTGTGCCATGTGGTGCGATCTGACTGCCCGTTTTGGGCGTCTATCGATGGGGGATGTCCTGCGACCGGCTATTCAACTGGCGGAAGAGGGGTTCCCTGTGGCTCCGTTGACCGCACACGGCTGGCAGAACGCCGCCGAGCACTGGTTGAGTAAGGTGCTCAACGGCGTTGAGCTGACCATCAACGGGCGCGGACCGCGAGCGGGCGAGATTTTTCGCAACCTGGGGTTGGCGCGCACCATGCGAGCAATTGCTGAGGGCGGAAAAAAGGCATACTATGAAGGCAGTATCGCTGAAGCCATTGTGAGCATCATCCAGGAAGCCGGCGGCTGTATGACGTTGGAAGACCTTGCACGGCACGAATCGACCTGGGTGGAACCGATTTCGGTCGAATACCGCGGCTTGCGGATTTGGGAATGCCCACCCAATGGACAGGGACTGGCTGCTTTACTGGCTTTGAACATCCTGGAAGGTTTTCACATTGCCGATTTGCCCATGCTTTCTACCCAGCGGTTGCATCTGGAAATTGAAGCCATGCGCCTGGCGTTTGCCGATGCGCGCCATTATGTGGCTGACCCGGATTTCAACCCCGCACCGTTAGAGGCACTATTGAGCCGTGAATATGCGGAAAAACGCCGCCAGTTGATTAACCCGCGGCGAGCCACGCTCGATTTTGAGCACGGGGTTCCATTCCCGTCTTCAGATACGGTTTACCTGAGCGTAGCGGATGGTGAAGGGAATGCCTGTTCGTTCATCAACAGCAACTATATGGGCTTTGGCACCGGCATCGTCCCGCGCGGTTGGGGCTTCAGCCTGCAAAACCGCGGTCATAATTTCAATCTTCATGAGGGACATCCGAACACGCTGGAACCTGGTAAACGTCCATACCATACCATCATCCCGGCGATGGCTACGTATGCAGCCGATGGGGCATTGTTCGCCAGTTATGGCGTGATGGGCGGATTTATGCAACCGCAGGGGCACATGCAGGTGACTCTCGGTATGGTCGATGATGAGCTTGACCCCCAATCTGCGTTGAACCAGCCTCGTTTTTGCTTGCAGCCGCAGAAGCCGGGCGGAAATGTCGCCCTGGAAGAAGGCATTCCCTTGCCGGTGATGGCAGAACTGGCAGCAATGGGTCACCCGGTTGTGCCGGTGAGCGGTTACGGTCGTAGTCAGTTCGGGCGCGGGCAGATCATCTGGCGTGACCCGCAGAACGGTGTTCTTTGGGCAGGCAGTGATCCGCGCGCCGATGGCTGTGCAATGACCTTGATCTAAACCTGCATCCAACTTTTCTTTCAAGTATGAGGCTGTTCCAAAATAGGGACAGCCTCTTCTTTTGCAGCCGCGGGATGATTTTCCGACACTTTATCTCTTTTCTCATTTCTCCACTCTTCACATATAAAAAGAAGCTGCTTTTTTGATAACCCCGACTTTTCCTGCTCTCTTTGACCTTTTTTTGAATTCAGAATCAGGATTTTTTACTCGCCCTCCCGCCCTACCTTAAAGGGTTGGTGGGTGGGACTAGATAAAAATTTTATGAATAAAGGTTTTTTACGTTAAAATGGGGCAATGATGATGAATATTTCGGATCATATCAAAGGCATTCTGGATACCTTGCCAGAAAAACCCGGCTGCTACCTGATGAAGGACGCCAGCGGGACGATTATTTACGTCGGCAAGGCAATCAGCCTGAAGAACCGGGTGCGGTCATATTTTCACGAAAGCGCGCACGACGATTATAAGACCCATCAACTGGTGCAGAATATTGCGCATATCGAATGGATCGTGGTGGGGTCGGAGCTCGAAGCGCTGATCCTGGAAATGAACCTGATCAAGAAGCACCGACCGCGTTACAACATCCGATTGAAAGACGATAAACGTTATCCATACGTCAAGGTGCATTGGGCTGAGCCGTATCCACGGGTGACGGTCACACGCCGGATGATGGATGATGGCTCGCGTTATTTTGGTCCTTACACCAGCGTGTGGGCGGTGCATCAGACGCTGGACGTGCTGCGGCGTATCTTCCCTTACCTGACGTGTGACCGCGAGATCACCGGTAAGGATACGCGCGCCTGCCTGTACTACGATATCAAGTTGTGCACGGCACCCTGCATTGGTGCAATTGATCAGGAGAGTTATCGCCAGATGATCGATGACCTGTGTCGCTTCCTGGAGGGGCGCACGCAGCCGATTGTGACGCGCTTGCAGCGTGAGATGGAAGATGCCGCAGAGGCATTGAAGTTTGAAAAAGCCGCCAGCCTGCGCGATCAAATCCTGGCGATTGAAAAGGTGGTGGAAAAACAAAAGGTTGTCTCGACCGAGGAAATGGATTCGGACGTCATCGCAATGGCGCGCGCAGACGGCGAAGCCTGTGTGCAAATCTTTTTTATCCGCGGCGGAAAGTTGATTGGGCGCGAGTATTTCATCCTGGAAGGGGCGGAAGATGAAGCGGATGGCGAGATTATCGCTCAGTTCGTCAAACAGTTCTATACTGAAGCTGCCAGTATCCCCGCACAGCTTTTACTGCCGAAGGAGATTGAGGAAGCGAATATCATCAAGCAGTGGCTGCAATCCAGGCGCAACTGCAAGAAGGTGGAGCTGCACGTGCCGCGCCGGGGAAAACGCCACGAACTGGTATCTATGGCGACCGAGAACGCGGTCGATACGCTGCGCGCATTGCGCTCGCAGTGGGAGATGGACACCAATCGCCAGAGCGAGGCATTGGATGAATTGCAAAAAGCCCTTTCACTGGCTGAACCACCCAACCGCATTGAGTGTTACGACATTTCCAATACACAGGGAACAGCTTCAGTGGGCAGCATGGTGGTCTTCGAGCAGGGTGTGCCACAGAAGCAGCATTACCGGCGTTTCAACATTAAAAGCGTAAGCGGACCGGATGATTTTGCCAGCATGGAAGAGGTGCTGACGAGACGCTTCCGGCGTTGGGAAGCTGCCCGTGAAGAGGTGGAACTGGGTAAGAAGGTCGACCAGTCATTTGCCCGGCTGCCTGACCTGTTGATTGTGGATGGAGGAAAGGGGCAGCTTGGCAGGGCTGTGGAGGTGCTCAAGCGGTATGACTTGCTGGACAAAGTGCCCGTGACCGGGCTTGCCAAGCAAAATGAAGAACTCTTTTTGCCTGGAAAATCGTCACCGGTGATTCTCCCGCGCAGCTCGCAAGGGCTTTACCTGGTACAGCGTATCCGGGATGAGGCGCATCGCTTTGCCATCACAGCCCATCGCAAGCGCAGGGATAAGGTTGGCTTAGCCTCCCGATTGGATGGTATTCCCGGGATTGGTCCTTCCCGCAGGAAAGCACTCCTCAGGCGTTTCGGTAGTCTCGAAGCCATTCGCAAAGCAGAGATTGCC
>CAYRRA010000233.1:0-5630 GCA_964426355.1 uncultured Anaerolineaceae bacterium | reverse complement strand
ATTGGTCATGCCTTCTTCATAGGATGGGTGCACCAACACATCATGAAGAACCATCTGGTCCATCACATCCGTTCTTTGCCCCAGCCAAAACCATTGCTCATCCAGACCATAGGCTTTTATTCTTTTTTCCATCTCACGAACATAAAGCGCATATTCTCCTTGTCTGAATCGCCTTCCAACCCATGAAACCACTGGAGTTAACGCATATTTTTCCTTCAGTATTCGCAGAGCCTCAACCAGGCAAAGACCATTTTTGTATGGGGAAATGCTCGCAATCGTCAACAAACGTAGGGGGTGATTATTCGGTTCGGTATCAATAGGAGCCAGTTTATCTAAATCATACCCGTTGTAAATGGTCGAAATGCGCTGTTTGATCCAGCGATATTTGTTCTGAAAATTCTTACGTTGATGAATGGAGTTCACCACCACCCAGTTGGCAAATCGGTAAAACCAGCGCGAAAAACGCTCTAAACGAGTGATACTATTGGGTAAATCGCAAAATCGCTCAGAAATGATCACCGGCACCCGGTGAAATCCTATTCTACCCGCTGCAATAGCATAAAAATTTGGCGTTGTCAGAAATGAAAGAACCAAATCATAAGATTGCTGCCGGATAAGCCTTTTTATGTTAAAGATCACATCCGTTGAAAACCTGCTTTTCTTTGGAAACCGATGAATATGAACCCCAGCCTCATGAAGTGATTTTGCTAAAAACTCGTCTGTTGCGTAACAAAATACCTCAACCCGATGACCTCTACCCGTCAATCCAACAGCGAGACGGATCATTTGAGTTTGGGCTCCACCCGTGCCCAGGTTGTCGATTACAAAGAGTAAGTTATAACGGTCGTTTTCTTCTGACATTAGTATGGGTTACCTTTCGTTGCATTTTGCGAAGTAACATCTGGTAAATACCGTTTGACGAAAAACTCTTTCAATGCCAATTCATGAATCCAATATTTTCCTTCGACAAACTGGCAATGGTCATCATCTAAAAAGACGTATGTACCCGGCACATCGTTAACCAACAACTGCATTGGTGACCGGATTTGCCACATTGGGGAATATTCTATGATTTGATAGTTTCCATCCAAACCGTGTACCATATCCACCGCAAGTTGAGGGCATCCAATCTGTTTGTTAACATTACGTGCAATCCGCATCGCATCCATTGGTAAATCCCGCTTCTCAATCAGGTCCATACCCGATGCGCGAAAATCACCCCTGGGGGTTTTTCGGTAATACCCAAAAACCCGATCCCCAACAACAATCACCCGAATATCATAGCCATCATTGGGAATAAATTCCTGAAAGTAAACGTAATTCTTTTGGCGGAAATAAACCTTGTGCGTTTTTCGCCCATGGATGGAAAAAGCCTGATCCACAATTTTCCGGCAGTGTTTACGATCTTTAACCAGTTCAACGCCAACTGACCCAGATGTAGGGTTAATTTTACTCACAATTGGGTATTTCAGGGTTTCAATTAAAGCAATGGCTTCATCTCGATCATGAGAGATGTACGTTTTAGCAAAGGGAAAATTGTATTTCTCAGCGAAGAAAACCTCCAAAATTTTGTCTTCATACAAAAACAGGTCAGCCTGACTGGGAAAACAATACTTTCCCATGTGTTTTTCCAGAAAATAATATTTTCGTCTATTCTCTTCTAAATGGAACAATTCGCTGGAGTAGACACCCATAACAATATCAAATTCTTTAACACGGTCTATCCAATCACTTTTGTGTAAATTGACAATTTCATAGTCGAATCCATTATTTTCATAAAAGCGGATATATTTTGTCCACCTGGGGTAAAACTCATAGTCACGGACAAGAGCAATTGACGGCTTGCGGACGCCTGGCGTCCAATCGATCATGATCGTTTCTGCGAGATCATTAGCCATCTCTTCGCTGTCATCAAAATATGTTGGGGTTTTTTGAGGAAAATATTGCCTGATTCTTGAGTACCATCGCGTTTTTTGAATGCGTTTAACATACAAAATGTTCTTTACCGGTAAAAACATTGTTCATCCTCTTCAAAAAAAAGAGTTTTCCCTTAACTTCGTCCCTACCCTTTTCTATTCTTGTTGATCCAACAACTTGATACTCCTGGTTTAAGTAGGGGAAGATATTTTTGGTGTGTGAGTACTTTTATTGGCAATCACACCAGGAAATAGCAATAAAGACAACATCAAAAAATAAGAGTGATCCACCTCCATTCCGCCGCCCTTTACCCAAGAAAGAATATAACCGATAAAAATGGATGCAACCAACGGAAAATAACGTTGCAATGTCTTATCCTGGCTGTGTCGAACAACCCTGATAAAAGAGAGTATCGCCGCAATCATTATTCCCAGGTAGAACACCAAACCCACTGCCCCAACCTCAGACCATATCGTCAAAACAGGGTTGTGAATGGATACCCCTTCAGCCGTCCATGTCTCTAATGGTAAAACACTGGGCTCAATGAGAACATTGGAGAAATACCTCAAGATAGAGTAATCAGAGCCACCGATACCAACACCAACAAGCGGGTGGTTTTGTATCATCATCCAGGCTGCGCGCCAGATACCCTCTCTTCCGCCCAAGACAGTATCACCATATAAACCACTGATCGTCATTCGTTCTAATGTAGTTGTAAACAGAGAGGTTCCAGCAATCAACACAATAATGATAAACACCATACTCAAAACAGTCCATCTGCGCGTTGACTTCCAGAACAAAAACATAAATAAAATCCCCATTAGCGAAAGAGCACTGCCACGTGAACCGCTTAAAGCAATGACCACAATGGATACCAACAGGTAAACCACTGCAAGAAACCTTCGCACCCACAAATAGCGTTTTCCTGGACTATCAGCCCACCACAGAACGCCAATCAATGCACATAAAAGCAATATTCCCGTTCCATTTTCATTCATGCCAAAAACCTTCAGGCGTGTCCCGGGTGTATATCCAGATATTATCACCGATACGATACTGGCAATTGCCATTATCAGACCGATCAGGGCGAGCATATTCATTACCCCATCCAGCTTCTTCCAGGTATCCATTAAATTTACCGATAGGAATAAGAACAATAGCCAACGCAGAATATAGGATTGAATCATCTCCTGCCCATGATCAAAACGATCAATCCAGCAAAGCGAGAGCAATCCCCATAGAAGAAATACCAGCATAAACCAGCTTGCTGCCGGGATCACCATTTTTTTTCGCTGCATGATGAATGAGAATAACCAGAAAGCAAAAACCACCACAACCATACCTCGATTGAGATAGGATTGTATTTGGGAATCGATAATCCCTCCTGGTAAAAAGACAATCATCACTGCCAGGTACCAGGCAAAATGCGGACGGGTTAAAAAGATAAGAATTGCCAAAAAAGCAGCAACAGCACCCATCACCAGCAGAGGCGCGAAGTTACTCGAAAGCACAAGCCCGGATAATCCAACGGCTAGTATCATTAACAAAGAAACGCCAATGATGATCCCGCGGTAATGCGATGCCATCAAATCACAGAAGAATTTTCTTGTCTGGTTCCCTATTTGAGAAATTTTATAGTTCAACATTTGTCATTCTTGTGAAAAAGGCAGATTTGGATTGAGTTATCTTTCCACCTCAGACATGATGAAGCGGAATTTTCCTGAAGGGGTACTTGGAATATGATCTACAAATTCAATGTTAACCTCACAATCAGGATCATCCATTATTGCTTTGCTCAACTTTACAATTTCATCGAATTCCTCGTGCCTCGGAGTATTGCTATCCACCACAAAGCGCAGTAATAAAGCGGAACGCGCTTTTTGGATCACCTGGTACTGCTTGAGCCATCCTTTCGCGTAGAAGACATCCAGGAAATAAGTTGAATCAATCACGTTATTTTCCTTGTTGATGAACATATCACTGTTACGACCCAAAACAGCCTCAAGCACCTGGGTGGATGCAGATAAGCCTTTGTGCTGTGGTGACAACTTGCCAATATCGCCTATCTCGTAACGTACCAGCGGCATGGCATAGTTGATCAGAGATGTCACCAGGATTCTACCTTCCACACCATCCGGCACACGGTTGCCTTCATCATCCACAATCTCAATATAGGTACTCCATGGCGCAACCCAAAGACCCGACATTCCTGGTCGCTCACAAGCCATATCACCCATCTCTCTGGAACCGTAGCGGTTATACACCTTGCACCCAAAAACTCTCTCAATTTTTTCGCGAATAAGAGGGTAGAGTGTTCCAGCGGTTGAGATCACTGCGGATTGCGGGGTAATTTTCAGTCCTTCCTGTTCGACAAATTTCGCCAATTCGTAAAGAGACCAGATGTATCCAATGACCAGCCTGGGGTTTTCCTCATTGATCACACGAACAAACTCACGCATGCGCCCTGGGTTCATCCGGTATACATTTACGTAGATCGTTTGAGCCAGTCCATTAACCAGGCGGGCTTTCAACCCTTCTGACTGGGAATAAAAATCTCTCTCCGAACCCCAAAGCAACACACACTTTTCACCAATTTCTCTTCCCAACTGTTTCATGAAGAATAACTGGATAGCACCCGAGTGTATCGAAAAAAACTTGTCTTGAATGAATTCAACTGGCTCACCTGTTGAACCACCCGTATGGTTTACAAACCAGCGTCGATTGGGAAGATCATTGGAGTTCAGCTCTTGAAAATGATGACGAAGATGCTGCCGGGTAAGAATGGGCAATCCTGGTAAAATTTTTTCGGGCTCAGATAAGGCTGAATCGCTATATCCGCTAAGAAATTTTGAGTAATACGGGTTTGATTTCTTGCAATGCGTCAAAAGGTGGGTTAATGCTTTGGGTATTGTGTCGGGTGATATCCCTTGCTGATCCTCTTTAAGGTATTGATGATATTCTTTCTCAAAATCCAATCCTTTCAATCTGAATAAGGCAAAATACAGACTCTTCCGTAAATTCATTTCCCTATCCTATCTTCTAATTCAATTGATTATTTTTTCCAGGGCAGTAAGCCCATCAAAAATTGCCGATCGCTCTTGTTAAATCCAATCAGCCAAAGAATAATGAGATAAAGAACTGAGATGATGATCGCCGCACTGCCCAATTGAAACCAGTTAACCGGAAAAAACCAGTGGCTAAGCTGAAGAGAAGTCAAACCAGAAAATAAAGTGGCGAGGATAATGAGCAAGTGGGATTGAAAAAATGTCCACCACTTCAAATGCATGATATGTGCGGTATAAAGCGGGATGAATATCGCATTTCTGACTATCCAGGCTGATGCAACAGCTATCGCAATACCATTTTCACCCAGCCCGGTGAAGTTCACCATCGCTAACGCCAAAAGCAAACCAACAACACCGCTAATTAGAGTAACAATACCCGGGATGCGAACTTTGTTATAAGCTTCATGAACCCGAAGCAATGGGCGAACTGCCAGGCAGAGGACATAGTAACCGGTTAGCAAAACCATAAGGGTGCTCAGATATTGATATTCAGGTCCTAACCACACCGAAAGTATTGGTCTCGAGAACCCACATAAAAAACCTACTGGCAGAGCAAGAACCAGACCAAAAATTTTAATGGCTCGCAAAGCCATTTCACGCAAACCATCAAAATCCTGTTGTGCATATTTAAGCAAGAGTGCTGGTCTT
>CAYRRA010000232.1:0-5686 GCA_964426355.1 uncultured Anaerolineaceae bacterium | reverse complement strand
TGTTGATCTCGAGCATTTCGCCTCAGGTGGAGCTCACTGCTACCCCTCCGCATTGGTTCCCAGAGAACCCCACCTTGTTCCGCTATGAGGCGTTATTTGCTGGAGCAGGAGGTGCAGCCGGGTTACCTGCCGGGGTAGGAAAATTCATTCGTGGGCTGACCAATTCAATGGTGGTCAGCGTGATGACCACGCTTGTCTGTGTTTCTGCCGGTACGTTGGCAGCATACGCGCTTGCAAGGATGCACATTCCCGGCAAAAACAAGTTCATGATGGCAATTCTCAGCTCGCAAATGCTGCCGGTCATTGTCATCATTATCCCGTTATATTTGCTTTTGAAAAGCATGAATCTAACAGACAGCCTTCGTGGGTTGGTGTTGTTTTATACCGGGTTCATGCTACCGACAGTGATTTGGATCATGCATAGCTATTTTCTCACACTTCCCCACGAATTAGAAGAAGCTGCTATGATAGACGGATGCAACCGTTTTCATGCGCTGTGGAAGGTGATTATCCCCTTATCGGGTCCGGGTTTGGTCGCTGTTTCGGCATTTACGTTCCTTTCTGCGTGGAATGAGTTTTTTATGGCGTTGATTTTTACAGGAGCCAATACCAAGACCATCACGGTTACGGTGACAGAATTCAGCTCGCAATTTGGCGTTGATTTTGGTCTGATGGCGACTGGTGGTGTCATTGGTTCTATACCTCCTTTGATTTTGGCATTCTTGCTGCAAAAATACATTGTGGCTGGTCTTACGGCTGGCTCGGTGAAAGGATAAAATCTATTCTATGAGTTTACATTCTGAAATCATGGAGCAACCGCTTCGTCTCAAGGATTTGCTTGTGAACCAGCGCAAAGCGGTCGAAGAGGTTGCTGGTGAGATACGCCAGCGCGATATCCGCTATGTTTTTCTTGCTGCACGGGGAACCTCGGATAATGCAGGACGTTATGCCAACTACCTCCTCGGCAGTGTGAACCAACTGGCGCTTGCCCTGGCGACTCCCTCACTTTTTACCTACTACCAATTGCCTCCTCGCCTGGAGGGTGCCCTTGTTGTGGGGATTTCCCAATCTGGGCGCTCACCAGATATCGTTAGCGTCTTGAAAGAGGGAAAAAAGCAGAACTGTTTAACGTTGGCATTAACCAATGATCCCCAGTCTCCGCTGGCTGAGGCTGCTGATTTTGTACTGCATCTACAGGCAGGCGTTGAGAGAGCGGTTGCGGCTACGAAAACCTATACCACTGAATTAATGCTGTTAGCCATGCTTTCTGCTGCTTTAAAAGGAGACGAAAAATCTTGGGATGAGCTTTCACGAGTACCGGGTTGGGTGGAGGAAGCGCTTAAGCAGGACGGGTTCATCGCAGGTGCTGCACAACGATACCGCTATATGCAGCAGTGCGTTGTGTTGGGGAGGGGTTATAACTACGCAACTGCATTTGAATGGGCTCTCAAACTCAAAGAGCTGACCTATATTGGCGCTGAACCTTATTCCTCAGCAGATTTTATGCACGGACCGATTGCGATAGTGAATGGAGGGTTCCCGATACTGGCGGTTGCTCCGCAGGGTAAGGTCTTTCCGTCCATGCTGGATGCGTTGAAGCAATTGAAGAATGAACTGGATGCTGAACTGGTGGTGATTTCCAACGCGCAAGATGCACTATCATTGGCGCAAGTACCTTTGCCGCTGGCTGCGGATGTGCCGGAATGGTTAAGCCCATTACCGGCGATTGTGTTGGGTCAGCTCTTTGCATATCACCTGACCTGCATTAAGGGGTATGACGCCGAAAAACCGCGCACCATTCGCAAGGTGACTGAAACAGAGTGAGGTTGGACTCATCCAAGCTTGGGTAGAGAAATCGCGTTTTGGAGCAGCCGACTGCATTGCGGGTAAAAGTGGTCTACCATCCGTTTATATCATGTTGCCTGCCTCACATGAATAAAACCTGTTATCATCGAGGATTATGATACGCAAAATTATCAATATTACTCTGATTGTTCTTGCTATTCTTTGTGCTTCTGTCGTTTTATTCTTTTTAGTGTTCAAACTGGTCAATCAAACCAACGGGGTAATGATCTCATCTGGTGACCAACGCAGATATTTACTCTTTGTGCCGGATTCATACCATGAAACAGAGACTCCTGTTCCCCTTGTGGTTGCCATTCATGGATATTCTGAATGGGCAAAGCATATGGAAGAGGTCAGCCATTGGAACAGCCTGGCGGATGAAAATGGATTTATCGTGGTTTATCCTTCCGGTTCAGGGATTCCATTGCATTGGGCAACGAGTGGTTTCGCGAAAGAAAATGAAGACCCTCTGCGCGATGTGATGTTTATTTCCGATTTAGTCGATACATTGCTGGCAGAGTATAAAATTGATCCTGAGCGCGTCTATGTCAACGGATTTTCAAACGGTGGGGGAATGAGTTTTCTGGCATCCTGTCATCTTTCCAGCAAAATTGCTGCAATTGGCTCTGTTGCCGGAGCCTATATGACTGATTGGGACGTGTGTACTCCAGAACGTGCTGTCCCTGCTATCCTCTTTCATGGAACGGAAGACCCAGTTGTGCCCTATCATGGCGGTCCATCACGCTCCTTCGATTTGCCCTTCCCTGAAGTTCCCCGGTGGGTTGACATACTGGCTGAACGAAATGGATGCACCCAGACATTCACGTCTTTAGAGATGACAGAAAATGTGAGTGGGATTCAATATTCTGGTTGTGCTGCGGATGTGGTTTTTTACACGGTTCAGGGTGGTGGGCATGCCTGGGTGGGCGGTAAAGCGCTGCCAGAGTGGATCATTGGCTATACCAGTGCAGAAATTGACGCCACCCGGCTTATGTGGGAGTTTTTTAGTCAACACAAGTTGGATGGGGAGTGATCCAGCATACTGCACCTGATTTTTTTCAAGGTAAATATTCATACAGGGTTTCTTGGTCGATGGTTTGCAATGGGTTTAATCGCCCGGTGAAGAACCAGCGGTATGGGTCGCTGTCGAGGAGTACCATTTCATTTCCGAAGACGTAATTTAAGCCAATTTTGTCAAAAAACCGAGCTGTATTACCGGTTTGCATGCTCTCGAAGTACTCTGTGCTGTTCATCAACCCATCCAGGTTGACAATTGTGCGGTCGGTGATGAAATATGCGGTTACACCCCCTCCGGTGATGCCAATCTTCGCCCCGGGTTCGGTGTTTTCCTCCAGGAAAGGCACGGACGGGTCAATCACATTGCTGCTGGTCTGTGCGGGCGGAAAGACCTTAAGCAAATTCCAGGCGAAAGAAGCCAGCACCAGCACGCTGCTGAAATAAATCACACCCGTGAAAATTTTCCGCATCGTGTCCCTACGTATCAATAATTCTCTCAAGCTGGCAAGCAGGATGACGGTACAGAGGATGGTTGCCAGGATTTGGACGAGCCAATACCATTCGCGCGTGTGCAGATACCCGCTGGCATGATAGTAAAAAGGTTGAAGGATGCCGACCGCCAATAAGACAGGGAGAGAAAAATGTTCAACCGATTTTCCAAAGAGCTTGAGGTTTCTTCGGATCAACCAGGCTAGGGAGCCGATATACAGCAACAAAAGCGGGATGGTTAGATAACTGCATCCCAAGCCGACAGGAGGGGGAAGCACACGGTTGACCAGGTGGAATGGAGCGAGGATCGTTGAAAAAGCCAGCGCCCATGCGCCACCGCTCGATTGACTGGCGCAGAAGGTCGATTGCAGCCCCAAAACATCCTTCAACGTTTGATGCGGATGACCATAAATGGTATTGGGCAGGGTTCCCCACCACTGCTTGATTTGACCGCTGACGGGCATGGCGGTGTCAAAGGTCAGCCAGTGCCATGTGATGTAAATGGAGAACAAGATTAGAACGGGTGTGAAAAAGAGGATGCCACGCAGAAGCCATTGTTTCCAGAGATTGCGAGGCATGCACTCCGGGTTGGGCGTTTCCATTTTGCGAGGCATGAGGATGCAGCGGGTAAGAAGGATGGAAAGCAGCATGAAGGCAATATCATAAACAAAAACGGAGCGTGGGAAACCATCCAGCCAGCCTATGCGGAGAAATAATGTGACCAGTGCATAAATCAATGCACTGGCAGTTCCCGCACCTGCAAAGCAGCGCAGTACAGTTGCAGCGCGGGTGTGTGTGCCGGGGGGGTCATATAAACCGAACAGTAAATTAATGAGCATCCGAAGGATGATGCTGAGGGCAATAACGAAATAAGTGCTGTGGATGAATGTCAATGACTGGGTCACCCCCACGCGCAGGATGATACTGGCAAATACGGAGAAAAAAATGCTCAGCACATCGGCAAATACCAGGAAACGCATCCGTGTATTCCGGAATATGACCCAAAGACCAAAGAAGAAAACCAAAAAGATATTATCCAACCGGCTCAACAAGACCAAACCAGCCAGCAAGCCCAGGGTGAGAAGATTTCGCATGGTTACAGGCTGGTGATGAGATTTTGAATACGCAAAGAGGAGTGCGATCATCAAAAAACCATTCAGCCCGGCTTCCATGCCGGATTGCGTCACGGTTTGATGGACTGTCCAATAGAAAACCCATACGACCGATCCCAAAATGGCGAACGGCGCTGCAAGCACTGCTCGAATCATTTTGAATAACAGCAGCGAGCCAAAACAGGTCAGCAATACAGAGACCATCAGCAGAATTTTCAGCGGAAGAAATGGATTGACTTGAGCCAGCGTAAAGATGGGTATGCACACCAGCATCCACAAGGGGTGAAAACCGCTGGCGAGCGAGATTCCATCGAATGAAATGCCATTCCCGGATGTGATATTGCGGGCGACCTGGAAATAATAAAAAGCGTCATCCGTAAAATACCAGTTCATGAAGGTGGTATCCGGCAGGAAGAGGAGGAATGCGTGTAGAATAATGGCGAGCAAAAACAGAAAAGGAGGGAAGTATTTGTCGATGTTATGATTGAGTTGCAGCGCGTTTTTCATCTGAGTGGTGTTCCTGACACATCGATTTTTGAAGCCGGGCATCAAGACATACATTATATGCCATAGAGCATGAAAAGGTGAGGTTTTTTATGCGTGTGGTATCTCGCTGCGAAGAGATGCCACGAAGGGAAACGAAGAATTTTCTTTTTTTCCCTTCGTGAACTTTGTGTTCCTGATGGCAGAAGTCCGGTTTCGGGCACGACCTTTTCGACGGTGCGTTGCTCCACGCCGGAAGGACAATGTGCGCCCGGCTTGTCGTCCCGAACGCAGTGAGGGATCACCGTTGCTCCTGCATGGCAGGGAAGCCTGCTGTGCATACGCCCGGGTGGATGCCTCGTTGCACTCGGCATGACAGTACGCCCGGCTTGTCGTCCCGAACGCAGTGATGGATCACCGTTGCCCCTGCGTGGCAGACTTACTGCGGGCACGCACAAAGACGGTATACTGGCATGACAGCATTCACTCACAGTTCCCGCGCAATTACGCCCGAAACCCTGTTACCTTATGGTGTGTCATCCACCATCCACCCCATCGGTAGCATGTTTTCAGCAATTTGCACCGTAAAACCCTTTTCCAAATCCATCAATATCGCCTGAAAATTCTCGTCGTCCAGCATGCTGTTTACCATGATCTGGCTGCCGTCCGGTGACCATAGCGGTCTATCAACAGGACCTCTACCTAATGGGTGAAAACGAATATTGGTAAACAATTCAACC
>CAYRRA010000231.1:0-5704 GCA_964426355.1 uncultured Anaerolineaceae bacterium | reverse complement strand
GGGTGCACAATCTGCTTATCATTTCGATGATCCTGCCGGATCAGGGGAAGTGGCAAAATGAAAATCTTAACACTGTGTGGAAGTCCGCGAAGAAAAGGGAATACAGCAACCGTGTTATCGGCGTTTGAGCAGATAGCCAGCAAAAACAACGCCGTGGAGCGGGTGGATGTGGTTGCTCAGAACATCAAAGGATGTATTGGCTGCGAAAATTGTCAAAAAGAGGCGTACCAGCCAGGTTGTATCCTGAAGGATGATATGAATGACCTGCTCCAAAAGATCATTGCAGCCGATTTGGTGGTCTACGCGGCTCCCGTTTATGTATGGGATTTCACCGCGCAGATGAAAGCAGTCATGGATCGGCACTGTTGCCTGTCGAAATGGAAATGGGGGAAAGGGCGGTCGCTTGTCGAGAATAAAAAGGTGATGCTGCTGACGACGTGCGGAGGAGACGCAGAAAACAATGCGGATTTGCTCCGGCTGATATTTGAAAGAGAAATGAAGTATTTACGCTGTCAGATTGTGGGAGAATTTGTTGTTCCAAATTGTACGCTGCCAGCGAATTTGGGTCCGATTAAGGATGAAATGGCGATGATGATGAATGAGGCAATTCTGAGGGTAATGGAATCATAGTATCGCTAATTTTGTCGCCCATTCCGCCCCGTGCGGGTGTTGCCTGACCTACTGGGTTATAAAATTATTTGAACAACGAACGAGACTTGTATGTATAATCATGCTCCCGAAAACTATAACTGTCCTTTTTGTCTCTTGATTCAAGGCATAAAGAACGAGCATGTTCACTCAATTCAAAGTGACATTGTTTATCATGATGAAGTAGTTACTGCTATTATCAGCTCTCATCAATGGCCGAATAACCACGGAAACGTAATTGTTGTTCCCAATGAACATTTTGAAAATATTTACGATCTACCCCTGAGATATGCACAGGACATTCAAAGAGTGGCGAAGCGTTTAGCACTGGCGATGAAAAATGTCTACACTTGCGATGGCATTTCAACTCGCCAACATAACGAACCAGCGGGGAGTCAGGATGTGTGGCATTACCACTTGCATGTAACTCCACGTTATAGGAATGATAATTTTTATTGTACTAAGCCAGCGCTGATGCCGATAATTGACAGAATGAAACACGCAGAAGCACTTAAAAGATCTCTTTTGACGGTAGAAGTAAATGAATAAATATCACTTCTTTTATGCAAAGAGCAAGCCAACATCACATGCACCGGACGAGTGCGGGTGTTGCTCTCCCCGCCAGGGATTCAGCGCCTTTGAGCCTGTTCTACATTCGGTATTTTTCTGCCCATCCCGCCCCGCGCGGGTGATGCCTTTTCCAATCATCATTCCAGTGGAGGTTAAACGTGAGTCTTTCCGAAAAGTTAATGAAACAAGGCAGCCAGCCCTCTGGACTATTGGACAGGCTGGTCGGAAATTTAATGAATTTGAGCCACAAAAAGATTTACCTGTGGGGTCTCAGCCATCTTTCGTTCAGAAATCATTCAACGGCGCTGGATATCGGCTGCGGTGGCGGAGAGGTAATCAAGCTGCTGGCACAGAGAATGCCGGAGGGGAAAGTGTACGGCATCGACCACTCGCCGGAAATGGTCCGTCTCTCAAGGAGAGTAAACAAAGCCTTTCTGAAGAAGGATCGCGTGGAAATCCATAAAGGCTCTGTATCCTCTCTGCCCTTTCAAGACAACCTGTTCCAGTTGGTCACCGCGTTTGAGACCATCCAATTCTGGCCGAATTTAAAGCATGACTTACAGGAAGTCAAGCGGGTTTTGCAGCCATCGGGCAGGTTCCTGGTGGTGAACAGGTATCCCGACCTGCAAAGGAAGGATGCTTCCTGGGCTGAGATTCTGCAAATTCATTCGGCGGAAGCGTATCGAGAAAAACTCAGCGCTGCCGGTTTTGTTGACATTTCAACGGATCATCAATCCCAGCCAGGCTGGATTTTGGTGTTAGCCAGCAAACCATAGCAGATACAAAGGAAACCTCACTCAACGCCACCGGTGAACTCACCTGGCGCGCTGCGAAGATTAAATTGATAAAACATCGGCGCGTTTTATCATGCTTTGATATACTTATTTTCAGAATTGTTGAACAGGTGTGGTTTTGTTTCAACCATTTTTTACCGGTAATTCCCCGTTTTTGATAATGCGCTATTTCAAATCCATTCATCCCAATTTCATTGTGACACGTGACGCTGCCAATTTTTATCTGATCAGACCATGTGGATATCTGCAAAAGTTTGATGGCTTTTTTAAGGAGGAATAATCATGTTCTCAAAGAAATACCAAATTTTTTACCTTCTCGGCTTGCTTGTTTTGCTTTCATTATCTTGCGGCGAATTTCTTCCATTCTTAGCAGACTCAATCCGATTAGAACCAGGATCCTACAGCATTATTCTTGACGGAGAAGGGACTCACACCTGGGCATGGAATGAAGGAGCGCAAACTTGCGATACAGAAGACGATATGGTTATGACCATTACCTCTGAATCGGTCACCCTGAGAAGTGAAGGGAAATGTATGAGCATCCAGGGTTTAAACCCTTATACCTGTTACGAATCCGAGGAGGGTGGACGCTGTGGCATTACCATCACCGGCAAGTTCGATGACTCTACCAATATGTCATTCGATTCCTGCAGTAATGGTGAGCCAGCCAGCGGCACTGCCACCTTAGGCGCAAATGGTATCGCCCGCGGAACCGCCAAGTGCGGTTATGAAACTTTCACCTTTATACTCTCCAATGGTCCCTGAACAGGTCACCTTGAGTATTGGTTCGCTGCATGAGCATATACGGACAATGGCTGATCGCCGCTTTCAGGTAGACACCGGCAACACTTTGCTGAAACAGTGTTGACCTGCTGCCAGGCTGATTGTGCGCGTATCTACTCAGGCAAGAAAAGGTCAACACCCACATGAAAATCACTCTCTTTGCGGCAGGCTCACAAGGCGATATCCAACCGTGCGTTGCATTAGCCAAAGGATTGCAGCAAGCCGGTTATGCGATCAGTCTGGCAGCTCCCGCCGACTTTGCCGGTTTCGTCGGTAGATACAACCTGGACTTTCGCCCTTTGCGCGGCGATGTGCAGCAGATCATGGCGAGCGACACCGGGCGCGAGTTCATGGAGACCGGCAGCGGCAATCCGCTCAAGTCGATCCGCGCGGTCAGGGAGATGATCGCGCCGGTGATCCTGCAAATGGCGGAAGATTTGTATTCAGCCTGCCTGGATGCCGATGCCTTGATCTGCCTGGGGGTGTTCAGCGCATTTGGGCAGTCCATCGCGGAAACGCTGGGGAAGCCTATCCTGCACGTAGAGCCCACCCCGCTGCTGCCAACGCACGCATTTCCGGCTCCGTCATGGCCTGTTCAACAAAATTTGGGCGGGCTGCATAATTTTCTCTCCGGCAGGGTAATGCTGCACGTCCTCTGGTTGTGGTATCTCCCCTTCGTGAACGCTTTTAGAAAGCGTTTGCAACTGCCCGCCTACAACACCCGCCGCTTCTACCGCGCCCTCCAATCGACGCCCATGCTCAGTGCGTACAGCCCGTGCATCATCCCGCATCCGGGGGATTGGGCGGAACATATCCACGTGACCGGTTACTTTTTTCTCGAAAGCCAGGCGGATTGGCAGCCGCCCCCTGAACTGGAAGCATTTCTGGATGCAGGCGAACCGCCGGTCTATATCGGGTTTGGCAGCATGTCCGGGCGCAACCCGGAAAACCTGGCAAAACTGGTTTTCAGCGCGCTTGAAAAAAGCGGTCAGCGCGGGGTACTGCTCACCGGATGGGGCGGCATGCGCCCCGAGATGGCTCCCGGGAGGAGCTCGGAGCGTGTATTCGTGCTCAACTCCGCCCCGCATAACTGGCTGTTCCCGCGCATGTCGGCTGTGGTGCATCACGGCGGGGCGGGCACTACGGCAGAGGGTCTGCGCGCCGGTGTGCCCACGGTGGTGGTGCCATTCGTCCTCGACCAACCCTTCTGGGGCGCGCGCATCCGGGCAATGGGGTTGGGACCTCAACCCATCCCACAGAAGAAACTGACCGCCGAACGCCTGGCGCAAGCCACCCTGACGGCTGTCACGGATACGGAGATGCGAAAACGCGCCGCAGCCACCGGTGAAGCCATCCGCTCGGAGGATGGGGTGGGGAACGCGGTGGAGATCGTCCGAAAGTACTTGGGTTAAGCCTGCCACGGCTAGAAAGAGAGCAGATGCGATGAAAGCAACAGAGAGCTCCCAAACAGTCTTGCCTTACCCCAGAACCCGGCAGCTCATGGTGGATGGCGGGCGGTTGGCACGCCAGAAGCACACCATTCACGGGCTGGTTGAGTTCGATATTACCCGGGCGCGTGAAAAGATACGCCAGTACCGCCAGCAAACCGGTGCAGCGCTCTCTTTCACCGCCTTCTTCCTGGCTTGCCTTGCGAAAGCCATCGACCAGGATAAGCAGATGCACGCCTATCGGAACAGTCGCAGCCAGTTGGTCCTCTTCGATGAGGTGGATGTCAACATGCTTTTCGAGGTGGAGGTGGACGGTGAAAAGACGATCCGCCCGCATATCCTCAGGGCGGTGAACCATAAAACCATTCGCGAAATCCAGGAGGAGATCGAGTCGTTTCAGAAAGGTCATGCAGAAAGCCGGGAGTCGAAGTTTATTGATTGGTTTGTACGGCTGCCGGGGTTCATCAGGCGGTTGTTCCTGAAGACGCTTTTCAAGCATCCGCAGATCATCAAGGATTATTACGGCACGGTGCTGCTGTCTTCGGTGGGCATGTTTGGCGCAGGAAGCGGATGGGCGATCCCGGTACCCAACCACACCCTGCAGCTCACCCTGGGCGGCATGTGCGAGAAGCCGGTCGTGATCCATCACCAAATTGCAGTGCGCGAGGTCTTGTGTGTTACCATCAGCCTGGATCATGATGTGATCGATGGCGCCCCTGCTGCGCGCTTTATCCAGCGGCTGAAAAAGCTGGTCGAGAGCGGTGACGGGGTTGATACTGTGGAATAGATTGACGGAGAATTCATCGCACCGGTCAATTCATGGCATAATAACAATATAGGATTTTTTGATTTGGAGGTGGCAGCATGATCGCAAAACAACCTTTTGGGCGCACGGGGCACAGGAGTTCGCGCATCCTTTTGGGTGCAGCGGCTTTTATGGCAGTTACTCAGGACGAAGCGGATGCAGCCATTGAGCTGGCGTTAGCGAAAGGGGTGAATCATATCGATGTGGCTGCCAGTTACGGAGACGCAGAGCTGCGCATTGGAAGCTGGATTAGCCGGCATGGCAAGACGTTTTTCCTCGCCACAAAAACGGGAGAACGCACAGCCGAGAAAGCGCGTGAAGAAATTCGTCGCTCGCTGGAGCGCTTACAGGTAGACCAGGTAGACCTTCTGCAGCTGCATCACCTGATTGATCCGGGTGAATGGGAAACCGCATTGGCTCCCGGCGGCGCACTGGAAGCAGCCGTCCGGGCGCGCGAGGAGGGGCTGGTACGTTTCATCGGCGTCACCGGGCACGGGCTTACCGCAGCCGCCATGCACGCACGCGCGCTGGCACGCTTTGATTTTGACTCCGTGCTGCTGCCGTTCAGTTACGTCCTGGCGCAGAACGAGACCTACCGCAGTGATCGGAGTTGAGAGGGCCAGGGCGGCCCTGGGAATGACTTCGTGGCCGGGCAG